>NZ_CP071632.1:668333-968750 GCF_017357385.1 Rhizobium sp. NZLR1
GTATGAGCGCCAGCCGCTCGGGATTATGAATACGGAGCAAGCCCTGGAGCTTGAGGATTCCGACGGTCTTGTTTTCAGTCATCCGGATAAAGAGGCCGGCGTGACGGATCATTTTGTTGATCAGGACCAGTTGCGCCGATTGGTGCAGTAGATCCCTGAAAAGACGAGCGGCGCCGTCGACGTCACGCAATCATGAAGCCGCCGTCCACCGGCATCGATATCCCGTTCACCATCGCAGCCTGATCTGAGAGCAGGAAAAGAACGACGTCGGCAATATCGCTCGGCTCGGCGAAGCGGCCGACGGGAATTCGCTGCTTCATCCCGGCGGCCTTGTCGGGATCGCTCCATGCCTTCACCGCCATTGGCGTCAGCGTCACCGTTGGGTGGACGCCGTTCGCGCGTATGCCGTGCGGCCCAAGTTCCTTTGCCATGACACGCGTCAAGCCGTCCAATCCACCCTTCGACGCACAATATGCAGCGTGGTCGGGGATGCCGATAAACGACGCGACCGATGAGACATTGACGATGGCGCCCTTGCGGCCCTCCTTAATCAGCGAACGAGCATATTCCTGCGCCACGATCATCGGAGCACGCGTGTTGACCGCAACAAGACGGTCGAATGCTTCGACTGTCGTATCCAGGAAAGGCTGCAGTTCGGTTGTGCCGGCGCAGTTGACGAGGAAATCTGCCGGAAGGGCCGCGATCGCCGCCTCCCTGGTCGCATCGGCGTCCGCGAGATCGACCTGTATGGCGCGGCAGCCGGGTTCCTCTCGCAGCAGGTCGACGTCGCTCGCACTGCGGGTCAGAGCGACGACCTCAGCACCACGCTCGATGAGCATCCTCGCAATTTCGCGTCCGATGCCTTTTCCGGCACCGGTAACGATGACGGTTTTTCCTTTGAAGTCCATGGTGGTCTCCCTCACAGTCTCTGGCCCGTTTCCCGATCGAAGATATGTGCACGTCGGGGATCGATGTGGAAGTACATCGTCCGTCCGGGATCTACCTCGATGCGCTCGCGGATCAACGCGTCGATGGGCACGCCTCCGACGCGGCCGAAGATCAATGTCTCCGAACCCGTGGGCTCGAACACCGATACCTCTACCGGAACGCCGTCGTCGCCGATGGTGATATGCTCCGGTCGGATGCCGTAGGTCACGGCCCTTCCTTCATCCACCTTGGTGTTTTCCATGGGAAGGGCGACACCTTGGTCGGTGACGACAAACTTCCTGCCGTCGCGGGTGGCGACGCGGCCCTGAAGAAGATTCATCGATGGGCTGCCGATGAAGCCGGCGACGAAGAGGTTGACCGGGAAGTCGTAAAGATCGAGCGGCTTGCCGATCTGCTCGACCCTGCCGTCGCGCATCACGACGATCTTGTTGGCCATCGTCATCGCCTCGATCTGATCGTGGGTGACGTAGACGGTGGTGGTCTTCAGCCGCTGGTGAAGCTCCTTGATCTCGACGCGCATGGTGACGCGAAGTTTGGCGTCGAGGTTCGACAACGGCTCGTCGAACAGGAAGACCTTCGGATCGCGGACGATAGCACGGCCCATCGCCACGCGTTGACGCTGCCCACCCGACAATTGCTTCGGATAGCGGTCGAGATAGCGCGTCAGGTCGAGAATCTCGGCCGCCCTGCCGACCTTCTCGTCGATCTCCGCCTTGGGGCGCTTGGCCATCTTCAGCGGAAAACCCATGTTCTCGGCGACCGTCTTGTGGGGATAGAGCGCGTAGCTCTGGAAGACCATCGCGATGTCGCGCTCCTTCGGAGGAGCGTTGGTGACGACACGGCCGCCGATCCGGATGTCGCCGCTGCTGACGGTCTCGAGACCGGCGATCATCCGCAGCAGGGTAGACTTGCCGCATCCGGAGGGCCCGACCAGCACGACGAATTCGCCGTCCTCGATGTCGACGCTGACGCCGTGCATGACCTGAAGCGCGCCATACTTTTTGGTGACGTCGCTAACCTGTACGTTTGCCAATGTCATTCCTCCCTAAAGCAGCGCGGCTTGTGTCTCTGTGGTGTTACTCATCGGCTCATCCCTTCCAGACGACGTAAATGCCGAGGACTGCCGAGATTGCCGCCGCGAACCATACCGAAGGCCCGAACGGCTCGATGAACCTCATCCAGAACAGCGAGAGCGCGACCCAGATCACCACCGAGATGAAGAGCCGGTCGAACCAGTTCGTTTCGATCGGCAGAAATCCCGGCTTGCGTTCGTTATTTCCTGATTGAGACGTCATTGCTTCATCCTTTCACTGCGCCGAAGGTCAGGCCGGCAACGATGTGACGTTGCACCACCGAAAAGACGATGAGCGCCGGAACCAGTGTCAGCATTGAGATCGCGGCCATGATGCCCCAGGCCGTCCCCGTGGTCGTCACGTATTCCGACAGGCCGGTGGTCAGTGTCCGCGCATTGAAGTTGGTGAGCGTCGCGGCGAGCAGGTATTCGTTCCACGCAAATACCCAGGTCAGGATCAGCGTCACTGCAAGTCCGGGCCGCGCCAAAGGAAAGACGATGTCGTAGAGGACGGTCCATGGGCTGGCGCCATCCATATAGGCCGCCTCGTCCAACTCCTTCGGAATTCCCTCTACGGTCGGGCGTAGCGTCCAGATGGCGAAGGGAAGGTTGAAGGAGCAGTAGACCAGGATCATGCCCAGCCGGGAATCGGCGAGCGAGAAGTCGCCGATCCTGTAGACCTGCGTCAACAGCAGGAAAAGTGGCAGGAGGAAGACCGCCGGAGGCGCCATGCGATTGGTGATCGTCCAGAAGAAGATGCTCTCCTTGCCGGCGAGGTCGAAGCGTGTCAGCGCGTAGCAGGCAAAAAAGCCGAGCGTCGTGACGAGCAGCGCGTTGCCTGACGAAATGATCATCGAGTTCAGCATGTATCCGCGCAAGGTCGGATTTGTGAGCACGTCCTGGTAGTTCTTCCAGAAGAAGCTGCGGAGAATAACATCGGGCGTCGAGAACAGATCGAAGGGCTGTTTCACCGATATCACGAACAGCCAGTAGATCGGGAAAAGGGTCGCTAGGCTTATCAAGGTCCAAAGTACGACCGGAAGCCAGGGGTTCTGGGTCTTCATCGCGTCAACCTCTCTTCACGCGGGGCGCAATCAAGCCGACGTAGAGCAGCCAGCAGACGACGATCGTCAGGTATAGGACGATGACGGAGATCGCCGAACCGTAGCCGTAATTCGTCTTGGGGAAGACTTCCTTGAAGATATGGACACCGATGTAGCGTGTCGATGAACCCGGGCCGCCTCCGGTCAGCATCAGCACTTCGTCGACGGTGCGTAGCGCGTCCATCAGCCTGATGAACACCGTGGCGAGCAGGGCCGGGCGGATCAAGGGGAGCGTTATGTGCCAGAAGATCTGGCTCTTGCCCGCGCCGTCAATCTGCGCCTGCTCGAACGGGTCTGACGGAAGCGAGACCAGTGCGGCGATCAGCGAGAGGGTGACGAGCGGCGTCCAGTGCCAGATGTCCATGATCACCGTGACGGTGAAGGCCGCGGCAGCACTCTGGCCGATGTTCAGATCGTAGCCGAACCAACTCCTGAGAAGATAGGGAATGATGCCGATGGACGGTGTGGTCATCAGCTTCCAGACGGAACCGACGATGATCGGCGCCATGATCAGCGGCAGGGTGTGGATCGTGCGAAACACCGCTTTCCCGGGAAAGTCCTTCAGCAGCGCCTGGGCGAGGATGTAGCCAAGGACCAGCTCCGACACGACCGCGAAGAAGACGAATGTGAGGGTGATGCCGAGCGAGGCCAGGAATTGGGGATCGAAGACGAGCCGCCGATAGTTGTCAGCCCAGTTGAAGACCATGCCCGGGTTGGCTGCGAACGGGTTCCATGCATGGAACGAGACCCAGAGGACGTAGATGAACGGAAAGATCCCGAACAGCCCCAGGATCACGATGGTCGGTGACAGCAACAGCCACCCGAGCTTCTGTGAATGCATCGCCTATCCCCCATGAACGTTGTGTCGACGTCCGCCCCATCCCGGAGCGAAAGATGACGGGTCGTAGGACACGACCCGTCAGTTGGGGAGGATGTTTATTTGCGATAGCCGAGCGATGTCAGTTCCTCTTCGGCCTTGGCCGCCATCTGGTCGAGGCCTTCATCGGGAGCGATCTTGCCGGTCAGGATGTCGTAGAAGATCGGAGCGGTCGCTTCACGCACCTGCGCATGGAAGGGGTAGGGAGGAGCGCCGGCGAAGAGTTTGCCCTCGTCCTTCAGCATCGTGTAGAAGCCGCCGAGCTTGATATCCATCTCCTTCACCTTCGGATCGTCGAACGTCGCCTTGTTGGTGATGCGTGGTGCGGCGATGGCCCAGTCGGGCTGCACTTCGTTCTGGCCGATGAATTCGAGGAACAGCAGCGATGCTTCCTTGTTCTTCGACGTGATCGGCACGCCGAAGGCGCCGCCATCGTAGTAGCCGATGTAGCCCTTTCCGGCTTTCGCATCGTCCAACACGCCTGGCTCGAGCGGCGGCAGAGCGAATCCGACCTGTCCCACAACCTTCGACTGCGCGGGATCGCTTGCAATCCACGCAGCATTCTCACCGTAGATGAGCCCCTGGGCGACACGGCCGGCGGCGAAGGTCGTTGCGGTTTCCGTCCAGGTCGACTGCGTCGATTCAGGCGGAGCGATGTCGCGCAGGTGCAGCCAATACTTCAACGCGGCCTTCGCCTTGTCGCCGTTCATCGTGCCGCCGTGTTCGACCGTCGCCGCATAGTTGTTCTTGGCGTCGATGCCCCAATTGTAGACGCCGAACGTCGGTACGATGGACTCGAAGAATTCATACCACGACGCCGGATGGCCCGTATGGGCTTGAGCGGTCGTGCCCCAGAGCTCCATGCCATTGTCCTTGCCGTACTTCGTGAAGAATTCGGCGATCTGAGTGTATTCCTCGTGTGTGGTCGCCGGCTTCAGGTCCTTGCCGGTTTCCTTCTTGAAGGCCTCCTTGATCTTCGGATCGTCGAAAAGGTCCTTGCGATAGAGATATGTCTTCAGAAAAGCTTCCATCGGAGTGCCGAAGAGATCGCCACTCGCATCCTTGAAGTAGTCGGAGAAGCTGGTGAAATTCGAGTCGTCGTAGGTCGGCGCCTTCAGATCCGGCTGATCCTTCAGCGTCTTGGTGATGTCGACGAGGAAATTCCTGGCCAGATAGGAGTAGATGATGTCCTGCTCGATATAGACCATGTCATAGATGCCGGTCTTGGCTTCCATGTCCTTGATGGCCTTGTCGTACATCTGATCCCAGGACGTCGTCTCGATTTCGACCTTGATGCCGGTCTTCTTTTCGAATTCCGGAGCGAGCACGTTCTTGATGTAGTTCGATGGCGGGGTGCTTTCGGTGACGCCGTGCAGTGTCACACCCTTGAATTTTGCGCCGGCGTCGGACCAGAAGTCAGCCCAGGCCGGCGAAGCGGTCGTCGCGAGGCCGAGCGTCAGCGCAAGCGCGCTAGCCTTCAAAGCATAGTGCATTTCCAATCCTCCCAGATAGCAGCGAGATCATTTCGCCGGTGCTTTGTGTAGGCCAAAAAAACTGACAGCGCAACATTTGTTGTCTAACCATGCAAATAGATGGTCTATCCCATTGATTTTCGCAGGAACAAATTTCCCCAGCGAATGTGAGGCGATGGCAATGGGCATAAAATGCTGCATTGCAAAGTAATTTTGCGAGGCAATAAAAGGAGCGTGTCGAAATTTATTTGTTGTCTTGCCAAACTAAATGGCATAGCACTGGGCGAAATCACTGGCATATCGTGGAGGAAAAACCTATGCGTCGATTGGGTATCCATTCATTTGTATGGACAGGCGGCCAAACGCAGGAAGGCCTGGAAATGGCCCTCAACAAGACGGCGGAACACGGATATCGCACCATCGAACTTGCCTATCTGCGCCCCGAGAAATTCAATCTCGATCGACTGGCAAAGCTTGCACAATCTCTCGATCTGGAGATTGGCGTGACCATGGGCCTGCCGCTCGACAAAGACGTATCGAGCGAGGATGCTTCTGCGGTGTCCGCCGGCAAGCAGACGCTGGCCGACGCCGTTCGTGCGGTCCGCGATATCGGCGGCAACAAGCTCGGCGGGATTCTTTATTCCGCGCACACCAAGTACAATCGCCAGCCGACGAAGAAGGGCTGGGACAACAGCGTCGCCGCGATCGCCGCGACCGGCGAAGTCGCCAGGCAGGCGAACGTCGACCTGGTGCTGGAGGTAGTCAACCGGTTCGAGACGAACCTGCTGAATACCACGGCGCAAGGGCTCAAGTTCATCTCCGAGACAGGATCGCAGCATGTCCGTCTCCATCTCGACACGTTCCACATGAACATCGAAGAAGCCAATCCGGCCGCCGCGATCCGTCTTGCCGGCGATAAGATCGGTTACTTCCACATCGGCGAAAGCAATCGCGGCTATCTCGGAGACGGCGTCATCAACTTCGATCTGATCTTCGACGCGCTGCTCGACATCGGTTACAACGGCGACGTCGTGTTCGAGAGCTTCTCGACGACGGTTGTCGATGAAGGCCTGTCGCTCGCCTGCGCGATCTGGCGCGATACCTGGGAGGATAATGATTTGCTTGCGGCGCACGCGAAGCGCTACATCGAGCTGAAATATGACGAGGCCAAGCGTCGCCGCGCCACAAGCGCGCGGCCCTGAATATCCTTCTGACAGCCTGTTCCAGTCGTGTAAGGGTTGGGCGACTTGGAGGGAACTGAAATATGAACGACACCGTCTCCATCGGAAGTTCGCCGCGCAGGATCCGGCAGAACAATATCGTCGCCGCCTTGCAGACGATTTACGCCCACCGAAGCCTCAGCCGGGCCGACCTCGCCCGCAAGCTCGGCATGAACCGCTCATCCTCGGGAGAGATCGTCGCCGAACTGACGGAGGGCGGATTCGTTCAGGAGTCGGAGGAGAGCGGCAAGCAGCGCCTGGAGCATTCCCGTGCCGGTCGTCCCGGTATCATGCTCGAACTGGTTCCGGATGCTGCATTCTTCGTCGGGATCGAGATCGGCGTCGAACATATATCGGCTGTGGTTGTCGACCTCTCCGCCGAGGTTCGGGCATGTCGGAAAATGGCGTTCGACACACCGTCTTCGACGGTGGAGGAGGCCGTGGCGCAGGGTATCGAACTGATTATCGGCGCAATGGCTAAGAGGATGATCGACAGGTGCAAAGGCTTGGGCCTATCGACGCCGTCCCACGTCCGTCCGGATGGGTTTGTCACGCTGGCGCCGATCATCGGCTGGCGAGACGTGCCGTTGAAAGAGATTGCCCGGTCAGCCTTCCCGGCCGCCGTGCCGATCGCGGTCGAAAACGATGCCAATGCGTTTGCGATCGGCGACAGCTATCGTCACGGCGTCGCAGGGGTGACCCTGTTTCTGCTGATGGAAACGGGCGTCGGCGGCGGCATCATGATCGATGGCAAGCTGTTTCGTGGCGGCCACGGTCTGGCGGGAGAAATCGGCCACACCCTGGTGCCGGGAAGCGGCGGTCAGAAGCTTGAACAACTGATCGGTCGCGAGGTGCTCATCAAGCAGTATCGCGAGGCTATTGGACGCGACGACGCGGATCTGCAGGATTTCCTTGGCGGCGTTCGTGATCGCGTCCCGGCCGCGGTCAATATCGCCGAAACCTGGTCGCGCCATCTCGCATATGCATTGCTGCAGGCCTGTCGTCTGCTCGACCCGGACAGGATCGTACTCGGCGGCTCCGTTGCATCCCTCTACCCGATGGTGGCTGCCCGCGTAGCGGTCCATATGTCGGAAGGCCAGAACATCGCTTTCCCCACGCCGGAGATCGTCGTGGACGATGATGCGGAGTTTCGTTCGGCCTTCGGGGCGGCATGCATGTTGCACCGGCGCTTTCTGTCGCTGGAAAGCGAGGAGTTCGGCAGCGAGGACGGTGTGCCGGTCCCATCGGCGATGAGTTAACGACAACAGGGATCGAAAGCAGGATTGCAAATGGCTTCAATACTGGCTCCGGACGCGCTTGGTCCCACGGTTTGCGTGGGGGAGATCCTCGTGGAGATCGTCGCCACGACGGTTGGAGACGGGTTCCTCGAAGCCCAGCCGCTCGTCGGTCCGTTTGCGAGCGGAGCGCCGGCGATCTTCATTTCGCAGTGCGGCCGCCTCGGCGGTAAGGCGGCAATGGTGGGCGCCGTCGGCGATGACGATTTCGGCTGCGTCAATACCGATCGCCTCAAACGCGACGGCGTCGATGTTTCGGCGATCTCGATTGATCCGGACTATCCGACGGGAAGCGCCTTCGTTCGTTACCGGAAGGATGGCTCCAGAGATTTCGTCTACAACATCGCCACCTCGGCCGCCGCGCGCTTCGGCTGGTCTGAATTGGTCGGCAATCTCATTGACCGGAGCGGACATCTTCACGTGATGGGCTCCGCCCTGTCGGTTCCGAGTGCGCGCGCGGTGATCGACAAGGCGGTCGACATCGTCAAGGCGCGCGGGGGAACGCTGTCGGTGGATCCGAACCTTCGCAAAGAGCTGAAGCTGGACGAGGACACCGAGCGCCGGTTTTCCAAGCTTGTCGCCGCCGCCGATCTGCTTCTGCCTTCCGGAGAGGAGCTCGAGCGTGCCGCAGGTGTCGAAGGCGAGGCAGAAGCGATCGGGCGCCTGTTCGAGATTGGCGTCAAGGAGATCGTGCTGAAGCGCGGAGCCGACGGCGCGACCTACTTCGGCAGCCAGGGAGACCGCGTCGATGCTCCGGCCTTTGTCGTTCGGGAGGTCGACCCTACGGGCGCCGGCGACTGCTTCGGCGGTGCCTATCTCACCTGCCGGCGGCTCGGAATGTCTCCGCAGCAGGCTCTGACCTATGCCTCGGCCGCCGGCGCCCGCAACGTCATGGTGCTGGGTCCGATGGAAGGCGCCGGCAGCCGCTCAGAACTCGATGCGTTTATCGCTTCAACGGAAAGGCGGCGGTAATGCAGGTGCATCTCAACGAACTGGCCAGGCAGAGGATCGAAGGCCACCCGAGAGGCGTGACCTCCGTGTGCTCCGCCCATCCGATCGTGCTTCGAGCTGCGCTCCGACACGGGCGGCAACAGGAGAGCACCGTGCTGATCGAAGCGACCTGCAACCAGGTCAATCATCTCGGCGGCTATACCGGGATGACGCCAAGCGACTTCGCGTCCCTCGTCATGACGATCGCGGCGGAGGAGGGTTGCCCCGAAAAACTGATCGTTCTCGGTGGCGATCACCTCGGCCCCAATCCCTGGCGCGACCGCCCGGCGGAAGAGGCCATGGCCGAGGCGGAGAAGATGGTTGCCGCCTATGTCGACGCCGGATTCCGCAAAATTCACCTCGACGCCTCGATGGGCTGCAAGGGCGAGCCGACGGCGCTTGACGACGAAACCACCGCCCATCGCGCCGCCCGGCTTGCCGCGGTCGCCGAGGCTTCGGCCAAAAACACCGGCGGCGCAATGCCGGTTTACGTCATCGGCACCGAAGTGCCGCCGCCAGGCGGGGCCGACCATGCCCTGACGACGATCGAGCCGACGGCCGCCGCGGCGGCGCTGAAGACGATCGAAGTCCACCGCCGGATCTTTGCCGAGGCTGGCCTCGGGCAAGCGTTTGGACGGGCGATCGGGCTGGTCGTTCAGCCGGGCGTCGAGTTCGGCAATCAGAATGTCATCTTCTACGACCGCAGCAAGATAGACGGCCTGAAATCGGTGCTCATCGACGAGCCGCAATTTGTGTTCGAGGCCCACTCGACGGATTATCAGCGGACTAGGCCGTTGACCGCGCTGGTGAAGGACGGGTTCCCCATTCTGAAGGTCGGTCCCGAGTTGACCTTCGTCCTGCGTGAAGCGCTCTACGCGCTCGACGCGATCGCTTCGGACCTCTTGCCCGACTACGGCCAGCGTCCGCTCTATGCGGCGATGGAAGCGCTGATGCTCGATCAGCCGGGCAATTGGAGCCGCCATTACCACGGGACAAAAGCCGAGATGTGTTGGTTGCGGCATTACTCGCTGTCTGACCGCATCCGCTATTATTGGGCGTCGGCTGAAGCGCAAGATGCCGTCCGGCGCCTGTGCAGGGCCCTTCGAGGGCAATCCGTCCCGCTGCCATTGTTTTGGCAGTATATGCCGGCCGCGCAGGATTTTGCAGACGCGCCGCTCGATCCGGATGAGGTTCTGATCTGGAGAGTGATGAACAGTCTCGCCGACTATCACGCCGCCTGCGGCGTCGGGAAGAATTAGCAATCAGGATCAAGCAGGAGGAGAAATCGATGCAGGAATTGAACGGGAAGATCGCGGCGGTCACGGGCGCAGCGTCCGGCATAGGATTGGCCTCGACGGAGGCGATGCTCGCCGCAGGCGCGACGGTCGTGTTGGTGGACCGGGATGAGAAGGCCCTTGAGACGGTTTGCAGCCGGCTTGGCGAGCGCGCTATTCCGCTCGTGATCAATCTGCTGAATCCGAACGAGTGTGCGGGACTGCTCGAGGGTGTCCTGTCGAAGACGGGCAAACTCGATATTCTGCATGCCAATGCAGGGACCTATATCGGCGGAGACCTGACCGAAACTGACCTCGACACCATAGATCGGATGCTCAATCTCAATGTGAATGTCGTCATCAAGAACGTTCACAATGTCATTCCTCACATGATCGAACGGGGCACTGGCGACATTGTCATCACCAGCTCCGTCGCTGGACATTCGGCTATCCCATGGGAACCGGTATATTCGTCATCGAAGTGGGCGATGACCTGCTTCGTCCAGACGATGCGACGCCAGCTTCTGAAAAATGGCATTCGCGTGGGGTCGGTGTCTCCCGGGCCGGTGATCAGCGCTTTGCTCGCGGATTGGCCGGAGGAAAATCTTCGCAAGGCCAAGGAGGCCGGAGCTTTGATCGAACCCAAGGAGGTCGCCGACGCGATCATCTTCATGCTGACCCGGCCGCGCAACGTCACCATCCGCGATATCGTGGTACTTCCAAGCGCATTCGACATCTGAAGGAGCCTGATATGAGCTACCAGGAGAAATTTCGCCTCGACGGTGAACGTGCGGTGGTCACGGGGGGAGGGCGTGCGATCGGGCTGTGCTGCACCGAGGCGCTGGCGGAGGCAGGCGCCGCTGTCGTCGTCATCGAACGCAGCGAGGCCGACGCCCAGCAAGCGCTTGCGTTGCGCGATAAGGGGTACGATATCGAAGTCCGGGTGGGCGACGTCACCGACGCCGGCCGAATGGATGTAATCGCCAATGAGCTTGCCGGCGGAGCCCGGCCGGCGACGATCCTCGTCAACAATGCCGGGATCGGTCAGAACGGCATCGCGGCGGAGGATCTCACCGATGCCGATTGGCTGCGCATGATGGACGTCAATCTGAACGGCGTCTTCTGGTGCTCGCGCGCCTTCGGTCGTCACATGATCTCGATGAAGCGGGGCGCCATCGTCAACCTCGGCTCGATGTCGGGGCACATCTGCAACCGGCCGCAGCCGCAGACGGCCTACAACGTCTCCAAGGCGGCAGTCCATCACCTCACGCGCTCGTTGGCCGCCGAATGGGCGCAGCATGGCATCAGGGTAAACGCCGTCGCGCCCACCTACATCGAGACACCGATGGTGGTGGCCGTCGAAGCCAATCGCGAGCGGATTCCAATCTGGCTCGCCGACACGCCGATGGGCAGGATGGGAACGCCGGAGGAGGTCGCAAGCGCGGTCCTCTTCCTCGCCTCAGGCGCTGCCAGCCTGATGACCGGCGCCATCGTCAACGTCGATGCTGGGTTCACCTGCTGGTAGCGCTTTCGGGACGAGGCGCGAGCAGCGCCTCGTCCGAATTGGAAAACTGCCTGGCGCGATAATCAGCGGGTATGGAAACGTTACCACATCTTGTTGACTCGCATTCCTGCCCGATTTATTTGAATGTGGAAACGTTGCCATATCAGGGAGGAGCTTGATGAAGTCCGCACGGTTGAACCGACTTTTCGGCGTGTCCGGAAATTGTTTTGACGTCGCTATCGATCACGGCATGTTCAATGAACGAACATTCCTTGCCGGCATCGAGAATATGAAGACAGCCATCGAGGTGATCGCGCAGGCGGCGCCGGATGCCATTCAGCTTCCGCCGGGGACCGCACCCATTCTGCAGGCCATTCCCGGCAAGCATCGCCCGGCGCTGGTGCTGCGCACCGACATCGCAAATATCTATGGCAATCCCCTGCCATCTCAATTGTTTTCCGAAATGATCGACAGGCCGGTGGAACAGGGCGTTGCCTTGGATGCTGCCTGTGTCGTCGTCAATCTTTTGATGCTGCCGGACCAGCCGGAAGTCTATCGTGCCTGTGTGCGCAATGTGAACAGCTTGAAGCGCCAATGTGAGATCTACGGCATGCCGCTGATGGTCGAGCCGCTCGTCATGCAGGACAATTCCAAGGGCGCCTATATGGTCGATGGTGCGATCGACAAGATCCTGCCGCTTGTGCGCCAGGCGGCCGAACTCGGCGCTGATATCATCAAGGCCGACCCATGCGACAATGTCGAGGAATATCACCGTGTGGTCGAGATCGCCCAGGGCCTGCCGGTGCTGGTGCGCGGCGGCGGCCGCGTTACGGATCAGGAAATCCTGACCCGCACCAAGCAGTTGATGGAGCAGGGCGCCCGTGGCATCGTCTATGGCCGCAACGTCATTCAACACAAGAATCCCGGCGGCATGACGCAGGCCTTGATGGCGATCGTCCATGACAAGGCTTCCTTCGAGCAAGCCTCGCTGCATCTTGGCTGACGCGTCTGGGAGGACATGTCATGACGAAAATATTCCGCTTCGGCGTCATCGGCTGCGGTCTGATGGGGCGCGAGTTCGCGAGTGCCGCGGCGCGCTGGCTGCATCTGGCCGATGTGAAGGCGCGACCGGAAATTGTCGCCGTCTGCGATACCAATGCGACGCTGCTCGACTGGTTCAGGGATCATGTGCCGACCGTTCGCCAGGTCACCGCCGACTATAAGGAGCTTCTGGCCAATCCCGAGGTCGATGCAGTCTATTGTGCTCTGCCGCATGTGCTGCACCAGCAATTCTATGTCGACGTGCTGAAGGCCGGAAAGCATCTTCTCGGCGAAAAGCCCTTCGGCATGGACGCGGCTCAGAACCGGGAGATCATGGCGGTTCTCGCCGAGCACCCCGAACTCCTGGTCCGCTGTTCGTCGGAAATGCCGTTCTTTCCCGGCGCACAGAAGGTCATCGCCCTCGCAAAGAGCGGCGAGATGGGGGACATAATCGAAGTCGAGGCAGGTTTCCTGCACTCTTCGGATATCGACCGGCAAAAGCCGATCAACTGGAAGCGCATGGCCGAGATCAACGGCGACTATGGTTGCATGGGTGATCTCGGCATGCATGTGCTGCACGTGCCGCTGCGTCTCGGCTGGCGACCGACGACCCTGCATGCGCAATTGGTCAAAAAGGTCACCGAACGTCCGGACGGCAAGGGCGGCATGCTGCCCTGCACCACCTGGGACAATGCGACGATCAGCAGCCGCGTGAGCGCCGGGAATCAGGATTTCCCGATGGTGCTGAAAACCTGGCGCATCGCGCCCGGCGAATCCAACACCTGGTACATCCGCGTTCTCGGCATGAAGAAAAGCGCATTCTTCAGCACCAAGTCGCCGCGTCAGTGGCAGTGGATGGATTACAACGGCGGCGCGCAGGCTTGGAGCACCGAGGATCTCGGATACGGCTCGCTGTTTCCAGCCATAACCGGCAAGATCTTCGAATTCGGTTTTGCCGACGCCATCCAGCAGATGTGGGCGGCCTTCCTCGACGAGCTTGCCGGAGGCAATGCGAACGGGTTCGGCTGTGCGACGCCGGCGGAGGCGCAGGCGCATCATGCGGTCCTGACGGCAGCTCTGAAATCCGGCCGTGAGGACGTCGTCGTGCCGGTCGAGTATGAGGGGGCGTCCCTCTGATGCAGCGCTCCGAGATCAATGCCGCGTTGCAGCGAGCAATCGCGACCCTTAAACGTTGGCACTGGTCCTTGCCGGCATGGGGCTATTGGACAGCGGCGGATTTTGCCCTTCATCCCGAGGCATCGGCCTATTTGCGCGCCCATCAACTCGGGTGGGATGTCACCGATTTCGGCTCGAACCGATTTGCCGAATGCGGCCTCGTGCTGTTTTGCCTGCGCAATGGCATCGTTGATGTCGAGGGTGAACGGACCTATGCCGAAAAGCTGCTCTTCGTCGAGGAAGGGCAGCTCACGCCGACACACCGTCATGCAGCCAAGATGGAAGACATCATCAATCGCGCCGGCGGCGATCTCGTCATCGAATTCGCCGCCACCGATACCGATGGCCATCTGCTGAAGGATGATGTGACGGTTCCGGTCGACGGGCTGCCGCGCCGGCTCGCTGCATGGGAGCCGCTGGTTCTTCGACCTGGCCAGAGCGTGACCATCCGCACCGGGCTTTACCACCGCTTTTACGGCAGGAAAGGCGGCGGACCTGTCCTTGTCGGCGAGGTCAGCCAGGTCAACGACGACAACAGCGATAATTTCTTTTTGGAGCCGATCGGGCGCTTTGCCGCGATCGAGGAAGACGAGCCGCCGCTCAGGCCCTTGTGGAACGAAGGGGTCTGCTGATGCGAACCGGGGAGGAGGTTCACCAGCGCGACAGTCGCAAGCAGGGCGGCATCGTTTGCGCCGGAAATTTCATTGTCGATCGCGTCCACACCCTGTCCTATTGGCCAGAACAGGGCAATCTTGCGCATATCCTGCACCAGGATCTGGGCGTTGGGGGCGGGGCTGCCAATGTCGTCACCGATCTTGCCTCGCTTGGATTTCCCGGAAGACTGGCGGCGGCGGGATGCATCGGCGCCGATCCGGACGGAGAGATCGTCAAATCCAGGCTTGCAGTGGCCGGCGTCGATGTCGATGGTCTCACAGCGCTTGCCGACCGGGTGACGGCGCATACGCATGTGATGAATGTGCCCGGTCAGAACCGGACCTTCTTTTATCATGGCGGCGCCAACGATGCCGTCACGGACAAGCGCATCTCACCCGCGACCTTCGCCGAAGCCGGCTATCGGCTGTTCTACCTCGGTTATCTCATGCTGTTGCCGGGTCTCGACCGAATAGGGGCCGACGGTCTTTCGGGCGCCTCGCGCCTGCTCGAAGCCGCACGCCGCGCTGGGCTTACGACTTGCGTCGATTTCGTCTCGAGTGAAGACCCGGAATTTGCAGCCAAGGTCGGCGTCGCTCTGCCCTTCTGCGACTTCCTGATCATCAACGAGATGGAGGCGGGTCGGGCAACCGGCACTATCGTTCGCGATGCGAACGGAGATTTGATCGAGGCGGGGCTTTTGAAGGCGGGCGAGCGCCTGCTTGCCGCGGGCGTCACGAAGGGAGCGATCATCCACGCGCCGGAAATCTGTCTCTGGTTCGCGCCCGGCGCCTCCCCGATCATGACGCGTTCACGACCCGTCGATCCCAATGACATCGTCAGTACTGTCGGCGCGGGAGACGCCTTCTGTGCCGCCGTGCTCTACGGCCTGCATGAGAACTGGCCTGTCGAGCATATCTGCGCCGTCGCCCATGCTGCTGCTGCGCGTTGCCTGACGGGTGCGACGGCCACCGACGGTATCCCCGACATGTCTGTTCTGCTGCGGGAGGCGAAGGAGCCTAACCCGGCCTAGCCGATAGGCGTCGCCCCGGCAGAGGGCGGCTCCGACGAGCGTCCAGTCAAAAAGGGAGGAGCAAACATGAAGCGATGCATAATGGCCGCCGTGCATGGCGACTTTGCCGGTTTAGCGACGATCGGGGAGGCAGCGCGATGACATATACAGAAAACGCGCGGCTCTCCGGCAAGGTGGCATTGGTCACCGGAGGCGCCAGCGGTATTGGCAAAGCGGTATGCGAACGCTTCGCCGCTGACGGCGCCAAGGTTGTCGTCGCGGATCTCGACGGTGGACGCTGCGCGCGGGTGGCCGAGACGATCGGCGCTGATGCCTGGGGTTTAGCACTTGATGTGACCAGCCAGGACAGCATCGAAGAAGCCCTGCGCTTTTCCATCGCCGCCGCCGGCAAGATCGACATCCTGGTCAACGCCGCAGGCATTTACGACGTCGAGTCTATTCTGGAAATAACCCGGGAGCGAACCGCGAAGGTGTTTCAGGTCAATATCGAAGGCCTGATTTTCATGACACAGGCCGTTGCCCGGCACATGGTGGAGAGAGGAGAAGGTGGGCGCATCATCAACTTCTCGTCTCAGGCTGGACGTCGGGGCGAAGGACCGGCGGTGGCTTACTGCGCTTCCAAGGCGGCCGTCATCAGCATCACGCAAAGCTGCGCTCTGGAGCTGATCCGTTACGGGATCAACGTCAACGCCATCGCTCCCGGCGTCGTCGATACGCCGATGTGGGACGTCGTCGATGCAAAACTCGGCAGCCGGGAAGGTTTGAAACCCGGCGAGGTGAAGGCTCGCGTGGCCGCCGCCGTCCCCGCCGGACGATTTGGCGCCGCTGCGGAACAGGCTGCCATGGCAGCCTTCCTGGCCGGGCCTGATGCAGCATATATCGTGGCGCAATGCTACAATGTCGATGGCGGCAACGTCATGAGCTGAGCGCTTGAGCCGTGCCGGGGATGGCTTGGTCACTGCGAAGCAATCGAAGTTGAGGTCTGGAGGAGTGGAATGAGGGCTGTACGCTTGGAGTCGATCGGGTCTTTGACCATGCGCAGCGTTGACAAACCGGTTGCCGGACCTGGCGAGCTGCTGGTCCGGGTCGCGGCGGCAGGCATATGCGGTTCCGACCGACACATGTACAAGGGCGAATACCCGACTTCTATCCCCGTCACCATGGGCCACGAATTTTGCGGCATAGTCGAAGAGATTGGCAATGAAGTCGCCCGGTTTACTGGCGGCGAGTTGGTGACGGTCGACCCGAATATCGCCTGCGGCACCTGTCCGGCTTGTGCGCAAGCGCGGCCGAACCTGTGCGAGAGCTTGACCGCCATCGGCGTGACACGGGATGGCGGCTTTGCGGAATACGTGGCGGTGCCGCACGCGCAGGCATTCCTGTTGCCGGCCGGCCTCGATCCCGTTCACGGCGCCTTCTGCGAACCGCTGGCCTGCTGTATCCACGCCATCGACAAGGCAAGGATTCGTCCGGGCGACAGCGTCGCTATCCTCGGCGGGGGCGTGATTGGCCTCTTGATGGTGCAACTGGCTCGCATGGCTGGGTCAGGCAAGGTCATTTTGATCACGCGCCAACAAACGAGACGCCAAACCGCTCTGCGCCTGGGGGCCACCCACGCCTTCGACCCGACCTCTTCGGACACAATCGCTTGTGTTCGGGAGATCACCAAAGTCGGCGCAGACGTGGTCATCGAGTGCGCCGGCGTGAGCGAAACTCTGCAAAGCGGCCTGAGGATGGCGCGGCGCGGTGGTACCTTTGTGCTTTTCGGGGTGACGCCGACAGGTGTCGAGGTGCCGGTTCTGCCCTTCGATCTTCTGATCAATGAAGTCGACATAAGGCCGGCCTACCTCAACCCCTTCACCCATTCGCGCGCCGCGGCACTGGTGGCAAGCGGGGCATTGGAACTGGATGCATTGGTCACCAAAACCATAGGTCTCGAGGAGGTCGCCGACGTGGTGGGCAACGCGCCATTGCCAGGCGAGATCAAGGTCATCGTCCGGCCCTAAAGCTGGTTTTTTCCGCTGCGGACGGGGCCGGTGGAATCGCGCGCGATCAGCGTGACCGGCACTTTGACGATCGCCCCCTGTCGAGATCCGCCCCCTGTTTGCTGGTCCCCGATCAGCGCTTCCAGCAGCCGTGCTGCCTGCTGCCCGACGTTGCGGATCGGCTGCGCGACCGTTGTCAGCCGTGGAAAGACGTAGGCCGCCTCTGGCAGGTCGTCGAAACCGACGACCGAATAATCGTTCGGAACGGAAAATCCGCGATCCTGGATCGCATGAATTGCGGCAATCGCGGAAACGTCGGTGGTGCCGATGATCGCGGTGACCTCCGGTCGAGACGCCAGCAATTCTCGCGCCAGCCGGTAGGTCTCGGCAAAGCTGTGCTCTTCCGCCATCGCCACGGCGGCAGGCGTGATGCCGTCTTTCGCCATTTCCGCCGTGATGCCTTGAAGGCGCAGCTGGATCGGCTGGCTGTGTGCCGGCGCCCCGACGATGGCGATCGCCCGGTGGCCGTGGCCGATGAGATGGCGCGCCATCAGCCGCCCGCCGTCCTCATGATCGGCCATCACCGCGTCGTCGGCGATGCCCTTCAGCTCGCGGTCAATGGCGATGATCGGGATGCGCGCGTCCCGCAGCGCCCCGAAATGCTCGATGCTGCCGAATGCGCTTGCGACGATGACGCCATCGACGCGCTGGGCGAGCAGCATCGAAATATAGCGTGCCTCGTGATTGATATTTTCCGCCGTGCTGCAGATCAGCGTCTGATAGCCGTGCTCAAACAATTCCTGTTCGATGGCATGGGCGAGGATGCCGAAGAACGGCACGTCAATCGACGGCAGCATCAGTCCGATCATCCGGCTTGGTGCACCGCGCAGCATACGGGCACCCTTGCTGGGTGTGTAGTTCAGTGTTCGGATTGCCGCCTCGACGCGGTCCCTGAGCTCGGGCGAGGCGTAACCGCTGTTGTTGAGCACACGCGAGACCGACGAGACTGACGTTCCTGCGAGTTTAGCGATATGTCTGATGCTGGTCGTCACGTGCTCGCATTTCTCTTTCTCGACAGCGCAAACGTCTTTTCATATGCTGTAGCACTTTGAATGCCGCACAACTTATCCTTAAATCGACTCCGATTTAAGGAATTCGTACGCCACAACGAAGCCATTCGAATTTATGGCTATTCGGCATTGATCGACAGCGGCCGGTTTAGCGGACAGATGATGAACGACACAGCCATCCTTTTTCACGGGATTGCCCGGACGAAGAAAAGCATGGAGAAGCTCGCCGTCTTCCTGTCCGGAAACGGTTATCGCGTCGTGAATGTCGTTTCTCCGGGATGGGCGCTTCGTAAGCTGACACAGGATGTGATCGGGAGTAGATGATTTCCGAATATTCAAACATCCGCCACACCTCATCTGCTTAAATCCCCGCTGCACCGCTATCGAAGGGAAATGCCATGCCCGCCATCCTGCGAAAGAAAATTCACGGCGCCGCGACAAGGGGACAGGTCATCGACGGGGCTGACGATATCGGCGTCGCCTATCAGGTGTTTTCCGATACGGTGGTGGAGGACGTGATCGTCAAGAATTCGCCTCGCGGCTTCAAATTTCACAACGGTCAAAATCTCACCGTCAGGCGATGCGAAACGGAGAATGTCAGGGGCGACGGCATCTATCTCACGAAGACGGCGCATGTGTTGCTGGAGAACAACCGCATGGGCGAGGCGCCGGGCGAGGGCGCAGATTGTTGCCAGTTTGCCTATCAAAACAGCGACGACAATATCAGCTCCGATGTCACGATCCGCGGCAACCTCTTCCTTCAGTCGCCGACGAGCACATCCAACAAGGGTGCACTGGTCTGCGACAAAACAAGACGATACCTTGTCGAATACAACTTCATCGGCGGCAAGAATTTTTCCTTTTCGTCGATCGGCGACGAAGCCGTCGTCCGCAGCAACATCATGCGCGACGGCAGGATGAATGACTATTCCTTCGGCTACGGCATCGGCGACAAGGCCGACCACGCCGGCCACCACGTCTATGACAACTGGATCGAGAACACCAATCGCGGCGTCAGCCTGAGCGGTTTTTCGGATCAGGAACAGGCATTTCGCAAAGACATTGATATCCACGACAACGTCATCAGCCAATGCGACATCGCATTCTTCGCCAACCGTCCGTGGTCCGGGAGCTTCCGGCGCAACATATTCCTGCGCTGCGAGCAGGATATCGTTTTGAAGGGAAAGGGCAAAGCGACTGCGGGTGATATCGATGGCAATTATTTCAATGACGGCAGCTTCCTGAACGTCACCCCGCCGCCGCTTGCCTTCAAGCCCGACGGAAAAGCGTCCGTTTCGTCTGGCCAATGGTCATCCGAGCCCGATGAGATCCGCATCCAGTGGCGGGACAAGGGGATCGATATTCCAGGCGCCAACCGGCCTTCCGTCACCGTTGCGCCTGGCATGGAATTGTCCTGCGTGCTGCTGGCCCGCAAGGCGCAGAATTGGATGCTGGCGATCGCCGAGACGGCCTATGACGACTTCACGCCGCGCGCATGGCAGGAGCATAGGCTGCCTTGGCAGAAGCGCTATCTCTCGATCTAGATCGACCTATCGCTGGCAGCGCTGGAACTGGGGCGCGTGCCAACGCCATACAAGCCATCCGGGAGGCGCGCCAGACGTCGAGCCCTTCCCTCAGGCTCAGGGCTGGTGTAGATTCCGGTTTGTCCGCAACCTGGGACGCAGTTCGGAGAGCGCCATGACCATGTGGGGCCAGAGAATGAACGGTGCCAGCATCATGCCTGCCTCGGTCATGGCTCCAAGCATGATGAGGATGATGATGGCAATCTCCTTTCGCCTGGCGCCGGATTCGGCCGGATCGGCGTCGACGATGGTCATCTTCCTGAACAGGCGGGTCAGCAAAAACAAACTCCATGCGGCAATGCCTGGAATGCCGATATTCAGCGCTAACTCAAGATAGGTGTTGTGGGTCGAGCGGGCATCGAAGGTAACCTTGACATATTGCTCCATGACCTCGGGCTGACGAAACATCGCAAAGCCATAACCGGTTAGGGGCTTATCCCATATCAATGGCAATAGCTGTTCCCAGATGTTGGTGCGGCCTGAGAAAGTAATGTCTTTGCCGAATGCTTCTGCAACTGCCGAGGCCACCCCGAGATAAACGAAGCTGGCGCCGAAGCCGACGATCACGAACAACAGGAAAACGACGAAGGAACGAAAAAGACGGTTCGGGTAGATGTGAATAATGCGAACGCCGTACAGCATCATGCTGCCGAACATCGTCAAGACGACTGCTGTCGAGGACTTCGTTGCCACAATCAAGGCAAGAAGGCAAAGCATCGCAGCCCAGCGTATCAGGGTGCTGTAACGAAGCCGGCCGAGCTTTTCCGTCGATAACAGGCAGACAAAG
The DNA here is from genome assembly GCF_017357385.1 of Rhizobium sp. NZLR1. Taxonomy (NCBI): domain Bacteria; kingdom Pseudomonadati; phylum Pseudomonadota; class Alphaproteobacteria; order Hyphomicrobiales; family Rhizobiaceae; genus Rhizobium; species Rhizobium sp. NZLR1. Next base: position 689,415 of record NZ_CP071632.1, read on the forward strand.
CTGACCGAGCAAAACTGTCCCAACGTGTTCTTATGATAAAAAGCACCTTTGACCATGCCCGCATAGCTGCCACGCATGATGGCGAATTGTGGGAAAGCGACTGTGTAGAGAACGTTGATAAATGCCGCCGCTATCGCAAAACGCCCGAGTATCCGGAACGCTTCGACGTTGCCGTAGCGCGCACGGTACAGAAGAGGTGGGATTGCGAGAACGATGACCGCGGCCAATCCTTTTAAGGACGCGGCCTTGTCGATGGAGAAGACTATTGATGTCAGGCACGAAATGCCAACAACGACGATGAACGGTGAAATCCTTGAAAAGACCCGCAGGAACTGCTTTTGCTCCAACAGAAAATACAAGCCCGACAAAGGAATAAGGCTGTAGAGCAAGAGCTTCATCGGAAGTGGATCGACAAATGCGCCGTCTTCGAAGTTTGCGGGCAGGCCGTACCACATGCTTGTGGCCCGCCAAAGAGCAGCATAAAATGCTATTGTAAGAACAAGTTTTGCCAGCACATCGCGTCTGACCCGCCACCGGGGCACAGACTGCCGGTGGTAGCCCGCCGGATAGTGGTGTCTTGCTAAAGTTGCATCTTCTATCGTCATCAAAGGCTCACATAGATCAATCTGGAAAACTCCGGCTGTTCGCCACGATCAAGGCATGCCGGTATTCGATTGAACGGAGCCAGGAACTGATTTTCTGCATTCCTCGGCTTCCGCTCGCGAAGAACGAATTCGTTTGGGCGTTTCGATAACGTCGTCCTAGTTTCGCAAACTGCCCGTTCCGGCGGGCGATACAGCCAGGGCAAACCTGCCCAGTGGCCCAAGCCTGTTGAAGCGGCACGTCTCACTTCGCTATGCGGCGCGACTTTAAGCGAACTCATTCCGCGAATCCAGCCGATAAAATCACGTCATGATGTCGCGTCGTTTGACTGTCCATTCAGTAGCCAAAGAGAAATTGTCTCGCGACGGGTTTAAGGCACGCGTCGCCCTCGATGACGATGTAATCGCCATTCTCCGGCGGTTAGCCCTTGACCTGTTCGTCGCGCTCGACCGGTTTGCCGGTCTCGCCGTCGACGAATTGCCGCTCCACCCGATGGCCGGTCCTGCGGTTGATGATGTTGAAGGAGACGCGGTCGGAGGAGGAAATGGCGGTGTAAAGCCCGACGGCACAGGCAAGGTCACCCACTTTCAGATGACCTTTCCAGCCTGCCCGCGCGGCCATTCCATCCTCGCTGCAAATCAGAGCCGACTGTTGCTCTTATCGGTTTCGATTTCCTGAAATGCCCAGCCGCCGCCATCGGCCGCGGGATAGGCGAGCAGCGCGTCGCCATCGCCGATCTTCTGGCGTGACGCGGCGTCTTTGGCATGGACTATCGCCTCATCGGCCGTTGCATAGGTTTCCGAAAGCGTGTCTCCGAGCTTATAGGCCCAGCCATTGTCGTGCGGCACGACCTGATAGGTGATATCGGCCATTTCGGATCTCCTCTCTTTTCGTTTTCACGCAATTCCGAATGCAAACCACTGCACACTTTGCTGGAATTGCGCCTAGTTCCGATTTGGTTTGCGCCGCTCGTCGAGGGCGATGATCTTCTCCAGCGAAGCGATATCCTCGCTGGTGACGACAGGAACCGGATCGGCAGCGATCGCTTCAAGCACTTCCTTCGAGACGGCGCCGTTGCGGATCGCCCATTCCAGCGTTTCGCGCGTTTCCCGCTCGGCTTTCAGCTGCGCATAGAGCGCAACGATCAGCCGATCGCGCGCGTCCATGCGCCCGCTTTGACGGTCCACGCTACGGACATCAGGCATCGCAATTCACCTTTGTCGCTGATTTCGTTCAGGTGTAATCAACTGATAGGGAATGCAAAGGTTCCGAAACCGCCGGGCGGCCCTTGCCCGTTGCGGCGCCGGGCGGAAATTGCCATCTGCAAGCGTTCGTCAAAAGGATTTCATCATGGTCGATCTTAAGGCCCGTCCCCGTCCGACCGGCGCCACCGCCGTTCTCGGCCGCACCGGTTTTCCGCATGTCACCTCCGCCACCGGGGGTGAGATCGATATCGTCACCTCGCCCTCGCAGCCGGGCTTCAATCCGCTCGATCTGCTCTATGCCTCGCTCTCGGCCTGCCTCGTGCTTAGCGCCCGCATGGCCGCCAGCCAGATGGGTGTTCTCGACAAGATCGGCGAGATCACTGCCGAGGTCAGCGGCGAGAAGGCGACGGAAGGTCTTTCGCGTGTTACCAGGTTCAATATCGCCTTCTCGATCAAGGGCGACATCGACGAAGAAACCCGGCAGAAGATCGTCCATGCAGCCGAGGATGAAATCTGCACGGTGAGCAACACGATCCGCGGCAACCCCGATTTTTCGACGACGATATCGGCATAGACTGAATCTACACAATATTGATAGACAATTGCCGGGGAGGATTGCGCGACCCATGCCCGGCTTCTATGCTTGGGCATCGAAAGCGATGATCCGGCCACCATGCAGTCTAAGCCTTTCCCGAAGTCCGAACGGCCCGTCGTCGCTATCATCGGTGGCGGCGTCTCCGGCGCCGGCGTCGCCTATCACCTCGCCCGGGCGAACTACGGCGAGCCTCCCGTCATCCTGGTCTTCGAGCCGCGCGCCGAACTCGGCCGCGGCCTTGCCTACGACACGGCCGATCCCGCCCACCGCATCAATGTCCCGGCCGCCAAGATGAGCCTGCAGCCCGACGACCAGGGCGAATTCGAGGCCTGGATCGAAGCCCGCGACGCCGTCGCCGGCGACCCTCAGGCCAGACAGCCCGATGGCTCGCTCTTCCCGCGGCGCCGGCTGTTCGGAGATTATGTCGCCTCCCTGCTGAAGCCGCTCGTGAAAGACGGTCGCGTGCGTCATTGCCGGGCGGCGGTCACCGGTGTCGAGCGCCGTGCCGGCCGCTGGATCATCCGCGATGATAAGGGCGGCGTGACCGAGGCCGATATCGTCGCGATCGCCACCAGCCATCCGCCGCCCGCAGCCCCCGGCCGGTTGGCGAGCCGGCTTGCGGCCCATCCCCGTTTCGTCGCCGATACCACGAAGCCGGGCGCGCTCGAGGTGATCCGCCCGCATGACCGGGTACTGGTCATCGGCAACGGCCTGACGGCCGCCGATGTCATCGCCTCGCTTGCTGAGCGCGGACATGACGGTCCGGTGTCCGCGATCTCGCGCCGCGGTCTGCGTTCGCGCGGGCACGCGCCGGTGCCGCAGCCGCTCTTTGGCGACTTCGTCGTGGATGCGGCACATTCTGCCGGCTCGCTGCTGGCAAGGATCCGCGCCGCCATAAAAGCGGCGAAGGCTGAGGGCATTAGTTGGCACGGCGTCATCGATCAGGTGCGGGCGCAGGGACACGATCTCTGGCAGGCGCTGCCGGACACTGAGCGACGCCGTCTTGTCCGCCATCTGCGTCCCTATTGGGATGTGCACCGTTTCCGCATCGCGCCGCAGGTCGAGGCTGTGCTCGACGCCGCGATTGCCGCGGGCCGCCTCGACATCCTGGCCGGTTCGGTCGCGGATGCACGCATCGAAGGCCAACTCATTCTGTGCGCCCTGCAGCCGCGTCATCAGCGCCTGCCGCTGGAGCGGTGCTATGACGCCGTCATCGTCACCACCGGCCCGGCCCATGGCGGCATCCTTGACACCCAGCCTTGGCTTGCAGCCCTTGCGACAAGCGGCCACCTGTCGCTCGATCCAACCGGCCTCGGCCTTGCCTGCACCGAGCGTTCTGAGGCAATCGGCCCGTCGGGAACGGGCGATCCTTCGCTGCTGATCTCCGGCCCGCTGGCGCGGGGTACATTCGGCGAGTTGATGGGCCTGCCGCAGGTGACCGAGCATGCCTTCTTCGTCGCGTCCGAGATCGCCGTCAAGCTGCGGGCAACCTCTAAAAACATCCATCCGCTCTGATTTTCGATCGATCTGTCGCTCCTTGGCTGTCGCCGACGACCGACTTCTGATAGTTCCTCGCGGTATTGTCCCGCCGCCGGGCATCCGGGTGGCTTAGAAGAAGCATCAAGATCATGTCGCAGGCTGCCTCCACCCTTTCCGAAGCCTCGCCTTCCAATCGCCTCGCCCTCGCCGCCCTCATTCTGGGCGGGGCAGCGATCGGCGGCTCGCCGATCTTCGTCCGGCTGTCCGAAGTCGGACCGATGGCCACGGCCTTCTGGCGCGTAGCGCTGGCGCTGATCGCGATCTTCATCGTTTCGCTCATGAAAAAGGATGCAGGCCCGAAGCCGCAGAGCCTTTCCGATTACGGCATGCTGATCCTTCCGGGCGCCATGCTGTCGCTCGACCTCGCCGCCTGGCACCTTTCGCTCACCATGACCTCGGTTGCCAATGCGACGCTGCTGGCCAACCTCGCACCGGTCTTCGTCACGGTGATCGCCTTCGTCTTTTTCGGGGCGAGGATCAGCGGCGTTTTCCTGTTCGGGCTTGCCCTGGCGCTGGCAGGCGTCGTCGTTCTGAAGGGCGGACCGGCAGCCATCGGCAATGGCGATCTCAGCGGCGATGGCATCGCGATGATCGCTGCCTTCTTCTACGCCTGCTACATCCTGGCGATCGGCAGGCTGCGGAGCCGGTTCGATACGATCAGAATCATGCTGTGGAGCACGGCGTCCGCTGCCATTTTCATCTTCCCGATCGGCTTCTTTTACGAAGGTCAGATGCTGCCCGCGACCGTCTATGGCTGGTCGATCCTCTTCGGTCTTGCCTTTATCAGCCACGCCGGCGGACAGGTGGCGATCACCTACGCGCTGGCCTATCTGCCGCCGGCCTTTTCCTCTTTGACGCTGCTGTTGCAGCCGGTCGTCGCGGCAATCCTTGCCTGGGCACTGTTGAACGAGGCAATCGGGACGATGCAGGCGCTCGGCGCTGCCGTCGTGCTCGCCGGCATCATGGTTGCCCGCGCTTCTCGCGTTCAGGTTTAGCCGTTTTCGGAAACGACGCTCAGCGATTCTCCTGCAGCAGCCATTTCTGGATGATCGGCACGTCGGCATCGCCGAGATCGTGGCCGCCGGGAATGACGTCGGAATCGACGGTGGCGCCCGAACTCTTCAGCCGCGCTTCCAACTCGTTGGCATATTTGCCGTAGGCATCGGTCTTGCCGCTGATGACGAGCAGGTCGGTGCCTTTGAGATCGGCATGCGGATAGTCGCTGAGAACCGGCATGGAGCGCAGCAGCACTGCCTTGTGAACCAGGTTCGGGTGCAGGTAGAGCAGCGAATTCAATAGGTTGGCGCCATTGGAATAGCCGACATAGACGACTTTCTGAGGATCGAGCCCGTAGGATTTGACGGCACCCTCGATAAAGGCAGCGAAGGCCTCCGCCTCGGTCTTGATGTCGTTCTGATCGAAGGAGAAGGGGGTAAGGCGCTTGTACCAGCGCGGAAAGCCTTCCTCCGTCGCGCGGCCGCGCACGCCAAGCAGCGTCGCACGCGGTGCCGCCTTGTTCAACAGTGGCATCAGCGTCGTCTCATTGCCGCCGGAGCCGTGCAGCAGTACGAAGACGCTGCCGTCGGGGTCCGGCGGCGTATAGAAGCGATGGACGAATGGCAATTCGCGGTAATTGATGCGCGGTTGGCCGGGCATGGCAAATTGCGGCAGCATGACCTTCAGGTCGTGGAGATTGGTGATCGCTTCGGGCGGCGCGAACAGCTTCGACCCAAGGGCGGCCTGCTGTTCGTCAACGGCCATGCCCGGCTTGTCGGTCGCCAGTTCTATCAGCGTGCCGCCGGGCTCGCGGGCATAGAGCGAGCGGAAATACTTGCGGTCGTGCATGGTGGTCGGCGAGGCGTCGGTCGCCTCGAGTGCGTTGCGGACGGAAAGCAGCGTCTCCTCGTCCGCGGCGCGGAAGGCGACGTGATCGACCGTGCCGGTGCCCGGCGCGCCGGACCAGAAGCCACGCGCATCGCGCACGTCGATGACGTCGCCGGATTGCGAAATCAGCCTGTCGATCGTGCCGCGGCTCGCCTGCAAGCGGTAACCGAAATGGCTTTCGAGAAAGCTGCGGCTTTCGGCAGGCTTCTCGGTCAGCATGGTTACCCCGCGCACGCGCTGGACGGCATGTTCGACCGGGATCGATGCGCGGTCCCAGGCAGCCGGCGACACCAGGGTCTTTGCGCCCGCGAGCTTGAGGATGATGTTGTCCGGATCCTTCAGCCGCAGCACAGGCTCGCCGAATTCAGCGGCCGGCCCTTCCGAGCGCAGGCCGAAACTCATGGCTCGCGTCAGCCAGTAGCCGATGCTGGCGGGGTCGATCGACAGTGATATTTCACTGATCTGGCCGAAGCCCGCCCGGCCTGGCGCGCCATCTTCCCAGGCGAGGAAGGTGAGGAGCGAACCCGGCGTTCCTGCCGCGTCGCCGTAGAAGAGATGAAGTTGTGTCGCGTCCTCGTAGCCGGCCGTCTGCTTGACGAGCCGCATGCCGAGAAAACCGACGTAAAAGTCCACGTTCGCCTGCACCTTTCGGGTGACGGCCGTCACGTGATGTATACCTGATACCATCGGAAGCAGTCCTGATTGAAGCGGTGTCGTCAGGAGCGCGAGTATGAGAGCTGCGAAGGTCATACCGTTGCCAATGACCACCGCTTAGTTTTGTTCCGCACAAAGCGCAAGCGAATCGCCGCGCTGCAGCAACTCCAAATGTTCGACATCTTCGAGTGCCTCTTCGAGTTGCTGCAGGGTCGGCGGCTTGACCATATAGGCGCGCGCGCCGAGATTTCTGGCCCGCTGTCGGTCGCTCTCATCGCCTGACGTGCTGAGAATGCAGACAGGAATCTGGTTGAGGCGGATATCGGCGGAAAGCGCACGCAGCACCTCGAAGCCATCCATGATCGGCATGTTGATGTCGAGCAGCATCAGGTCGATTTGCGGCACATCGGCGCTACCGGCGCGTTCTTCGAGCAGCCGCATCGCCTCGCGTCCGTTGGTGGCGACATGCAGGTGGAAATCCACCTTCTCCCGCCGCATCAGCTTGATCTTCAGAAGTTGGATGTCGGCCGGGCTGTCCTCCACTAGCAGCACTTCGGCGAGCCGGCCTGCACCTTCGCCTGGCTGCTCCGCCGGCTTGCTGTTGTGCGGGATGGCCGAAACAGCAGGCGGCGCGGGCCTCGTCTCGGAGAGCGGCACGTCGAGAATGAAGGTGGCGCCCGGCCCATTTTCCGCCTCGCACCAGATCGAGCCGCCGTGCAGCTGTGCGATGCGGCGGCAGATGGCAAGGCCGAGCCCGGTGCCCTCGATGCCGCGGCCGACGAGGCGCTTGAATGGCTGGAAGATCAGTTCGCGATGCTGAGGATCGATGCCCGGCCCGTTGTCACGCACGGTGAGGCGACAGAAATCGCCATGCGCTTCGCCCGAGATCGTGACCTCCGGAACCTTCTGCTCGCAGTAGCGGATGGCGTTCGACACGAGATTCTGCAGCAGCTGGGTCAGCAGCGTCGCATCGCCCATAACCTCCGGCAGCGCCCCGCGGATGATGACGGCGCCGCGGCTTTCGGTCTGCTGGCGCAGATTGTTCTCCACCTGATCGAGCACATCAGAGAGTGAGACCGGCGTCAGCACTGGCCCGCCGGAGGCCTCGAGTCTGGTGAAACCCGACACCTTGACGATCAGATCTTCCATATGGTCGGCGGCGCTGAGCACGTAATCGAGCAGTTCCCGGTCTTCAGCCGGAAGCGCTGCAGAACCGTGCAGGATGCGGCTGAAGGATTTGATCGTCCGGAGCGGCTCCTTCAGATCATGGGCCATGGCGCGCGTGAAGATCTCGAGCGATTGCCGCTTCTGCTCCAGCTGTGCTTCCAGCATGCCGTGCATGATGGCGTTCTGGATGCAGCGATGCAGTGTTTCGGGCGACAGCGAATCCTTCGTCAGATAGTCGCGCGCGCCGCTCTTCATCACCTCGACGGCAACGGTTTCGTTGCCCTGGCCGGTCAGCATGATGACGTTGGCGGCGGGATCGTTCTCCAGGATATCGGCAAGAACGCCGAGCCCGTTGCGCCCCGGCAGCGAATAGTCGAGCAGGATGCAGTTCGGCCGTTTCCGGCCGTTCAGCGCAAGGCCCTCCTCACCCGTTTCCGCTTCCAGGACGGAATAGGCGGTACTGGAGACGCGGCCCAATATGCGGCGATACGCCTCGCGATCGTCGATATTGTCGTCGATGATGAGAATGCTGCAGTTTTCCGCCAATCTGTCAGTCCTCGAGCGGCAGGATGGCGATTTCGAACCAGTATTCCTTCAGCCGCTGGATCGCCCCGAAGAGCCCGTCGAGATCGACCGGCTTCTGCACATAGGTATTGGCGCCGAGCGCATAGCAACCTTCGATATCGCGTTCGTCGTCGGAGGTGGTGAGGATGACCACCGGGATCTTGCGCCAGCCGGCGTTCGACTTGATCGCCTCCAGCGTCTTGCGGCCGTCAAGCCCTGGCATGTTGAGATCAAGCAGGATCAGCCCCGGTTTCGGCACCATCGCGCCGAGCATGTCGAGCGCTTCCTGGCCGGAGGCCGCCCAGCGGATCGAGTTGCGCAGGTTGGTGCGTTTGAAGGCGCGCATCGTCGCTTCGAAATCGTCTTCGCTGTCCTCGACGATCAGGATGGGTTGCGTGTCACGCTGCTGCATTCTGCCCCTCGCGCTTTTTTCCCAGAGTAAAATAGAATGTCGTGCCGGCGCCGACCTCGGATTCCAGCCAGATATCGCCGTTGTGCCGCGCGATGATCTTGCGGACGAAGGTGAGGCCTGCTCCGGTGCCGTCGTCGGAATCCTGCGACTTTTCCAGCCGTTTGAAAATGCGAAAAATGTCCTCATGGAATTCCTGGGGTATGCCCTTGCCGTTATCCCTGACGAAAAAAACGTTGCGGGCAACGGTACCGTCCTCGCCTACGAACCGATCGAGATAGCCGATCGAAACGAGCGGTGCCGACTTGTCATTGTATTTGATCGCATTGGTGATGAGATTGCGGAACACCTCGGTCAACCGCGGCGCGTCGCAGACCACATCAGGCAACTGGCCGTCGATAATGACCTTGGCATGCCGCTCCTCCAGCAGGAGTTCCATCGTCGCAACGACATCCTTGACGATCAGACCGATATCGGTGCGTTTGACCGCCAGCTGCTGCCGTCCGAGCCGGGAGAAATAAAGCAGGTCGTTGACGAGTTTTTCCATGCGCTGGCTGAGGCGCACCAGCCGGTTCAGTCGGCGCACGCCATCGTCGTCGAGCTTGTCCTCATAGTCTTCGAGGAGAAAACGCGAGTGGTTGTGCAGGCCGCGCAGCGGTTCCTTGAGATCATGCGAGGCAATATAGGCGAATTCGTCGAGGTCGTGGTTGCTGCGCTCGAGTTCGGCCGTATAGGCCTCGAGCTGGGCAAGTGTCGTTTTCATCCGCTCTTCCTGCCGGGAGCGCTCGCTGATGTCACGCACGATGCCGACGAAGATCTTCGTATCGCCGGTGGCGACGGCGCTGATGGAAACGTCGATCGGAAAGACGATGCCGCTGTTGCGCCGTCCAGAGACCATGCGCGTCTTGCCGATGATACGCTCCTCGCCGGTCCGCCGGTAATGGGCGAGATAGCCGTCATGCTCGGAATGGTAGGGTTCGGGCATCAGCATCTTGATATTCCGGCCGATCGTCTCCTGCGGGGAGTAACCAAACATGCTTTCAGCCGCCGGGTTGAAGCTCCTGATCGCTCCACTCTCGTCGATGACGATGACGGCATCGGGCGTGCCGCGAACCAGCGCGCCGAAACGGACCCGCTCGGTTTCGAGGTTGTGATTGTTGCGCATGAAATAAAAGATGAGGATCGCGATCAGCCACAGCGTCGCGGCCGTGATCGTGCGGTTGGCGATCTCCTGCCAGAATGCTGCCTCGTCGTGCTTGACGGCGAAAAAGCCGAGCATCAGCAGCACGGTGCAGGCAAAGGCGAAGAAAAGCGGCGCGTTCCGGTTACCGAACCAGAGCGCCGTCAGCACCAGCGGCACATAGAGAATGCCGTTCGCAACACCGAGCGGCGTATAAAGATCGACGAGAAGGCCGGTGAAGCAAACCGCAGCTGGGATCCAGAGCGGGATCTGCGCTCGGTTTGCCGGCAGCAACCACCAGGAACGGGCGAGAAGCCCCGAGCCGAAGATCACGATGCCGACCGCCGTATGCACCGCCATCGCCGCGTAAGGCCCCCAGCGGTAACCCTGTTCGGCATCGGTGATATAGCTGGCCAGGGCGATCATGCCGAGGGTGATGACGACGTAGCTCGTCAGTTCCTGCACCACCTGGCTTTTCCTCACCGCGTGGAGAGAGAGCAGCAGCGAAAGATTGGCGATCAGGAAGACCAACGCCGTGTTCGGCCCCATGCCGCCGCCGATCTGCGCGATGAAATCGGGCGGGATGACGAAGCGGGCGATCAGCAGGTCGACATTGTGGAAGGTCCGGCCGAGCGTCGCGATTTCGACGAGCCGGGCCGCGGCGATTGCCGCCGCAAACCCTGCCATGATCGTTGCCGCGATCCGAAAACGACGGACAGCCAGCGTCGAGGCGGCAAGTCCCACGCCGGAAAGCACGAAGCAGAGCGCGGTGTTGAAGGCCATCGATGGAAAGCCGGGAACCAGCGAAATGATCACCGTGATCTGCAGCAGCCAACCGGCAACGGCGCTCATTCCGAGCAGGACCATCAGGCCGCCAACCGCAATCGCGAAGCCACGGTAGCGCCACCGCCTCCGTTGGTCCTGCAGGTCCACGTTGGACTTATCCTGCACTCGTCGTGTCCTCCTCGGTTCGCGCGGCCATTTTTTCCGAAATCGAGGAATACTCAATAGGCAGGGGAGGGCGGTGCTGCGCTTTTTGCGAAATGATTTTTCGATAAGATGGATCGAATTTTCGTGAAACCGCGATATCGTGACGTTGAAGGACAGCGAAGTTCATTCGAACAATATCCAAATCATGGTGCTGAATGCCTACCATAATTTACGTCGATGACAGCAGGGATGATCTCTTCTATCTCGACTATATCCGCAGGAAGCAGCAGATAGAGGTTGATCTATTCTGTTTTTCGACCGCCGAGACGGCGCTGGCGGCGCTGGAACAGCGTGCGGCGGAAGGCTGGGCCCTGCCGGAGCTGCTGGTCGCCGATCTCTACATGCCGCTCGACGGCGGCATTGCCTTGGTGAGCACGCTGCGTCGGGACGATCGTTTCAAAGCGATGCGGCTTGCCGTCTGCAGCGGCTCGGATGCTGCCGAGGATCGTGCGCGCTCACTTAAGGCCGGCGCCGATGCCTATCTGGAAAAGCCGCTTGACCTCGCCAGGATTCTTCTCAATCTTGAGATGTAGGAAACGGCGAGCGCCCGGTAACCCATACTCCATTCTTTGTCCAAGCCATATGACGAACCGCAATTGACAAGGTCGAGGACGCATCACAAGATGCAACCGACGCGAAGGAAATGGTACGCAAAATAAGCGTTGAGAGAACCGATCAACCCGCGTTCGCCGCCACGAACATCAGCCAACCCCTTAGCTGAATGGGCCTGTCGGCTCTCTCGCGCTTACGTCTGGCACTGCCTTCTCGCATTCATGGATGTTGAATGCAGGAAGAATACGATACCCAGGTAAGAACTACTGCCCTCAGTAAAATCTGCCCGTGCATCACTTGTCGTTGAGATAATTGATGATTTCCGCCTTAGATATCGAAAGTCCCCGTTTTCGATATTCGTCATCAACCGTCTCGCAATTTTTGTAGCTCTTCGCGTTAAAGACGTATATCCCAAGATTTCGGGATTGGAGGTATTGGCGGAGGAGAGGAAGAGTGGGAATGAATAATGCCCCGGCAATTCCCTTTCACGCCGGACCGGAACTGAGCCGGGCGATCAATCGCACCGATTTTTTCCGACTGCTGAAGTCGGCGGCGCAGCACTACAACTTCGATCATTTCGCGCTGGCCCGCATCTCCGAGGCTTCGGCCCCTTTCGCTGAACGCGATGTCGTCATCACCAATGTCGCCGAGCGGCGTGTCGGCCTTTTCATCACGACGTTGAAGGAAGCGCTGGGGACCGTCCGGGCAAAGTCCGCCCAGTTTCTGGCAACCCCGGTTCATGGCAGAAGCGCACAGCCGGAAGACTATCGCTCCGATCTCGTTTTCAACGAGTTCCGGAGTGGCGTCTTTTTGTTCATCCCGCTGTTTACGCCGGAAGGGCGGCGCTATTGCCTCGTGCTCAGCGGCGAGCGCCAGGAGCCGGATCAGAGCGAAGTCGCCGACATGCTTCTCGACGCCATGCGCATTTTCGACAAGCTTTATGAGGAAATCTTGACGCAGGAAATGTCCGGACGGCTGACCCAGCGCGAGCAGGAAATTGTCAAATGGACGAGCGAAGGCAAGACGTCGGCTGAGATCGCCATCATTCTCGGTCTTTCCGAACACACGGTCAATTCGCACATCACCGCGGCCGCACGCAAACTTGACGCTGTCAACCGCGTTCACATGGTGGCGATCGCCTTGAGGAATGGTTTGGTTTCGTGACGGTGGTTTCGGGATTGGGGAAATGAGACGATGATCACCGAAACGGGCCGAAGGAACGCCGTAAAAGTTCTCTTTGTCGACGACGAATTCATCGAATTCCGTGCGCTCAAGAAGAAGATCGCCGATCTCTCCGAGCCGGCCGTCGAGGTTGAATATTCGCCATCGATCGGTGACGCGCTGGAAAAGATCCGCTTGGAGCGTTTCGATCTGATCCTGCTCGACAACCGCCTCCTGCCGAACGCCGATTTCCGCGAAACGGTACCGGAATTGCGCGGCATCGGTTACACCGGCCCGATCGGCGTCGTCTCGACCGATATATCGGGCGGCTATTTCCAGGAATTCCCGAATTACGGCGTCGATTTCCGCATCGGCAAGGATGAAATCGATGCCCAGACGCTGCAGCACATCATCCGCGAATATGTGACCTACGACGTCCCGGATTTTTGGAAGGACGACTACAGTATCTAACGATCAAGCGATGGGAAGGCGGATGACGAAGCGGCTGCCGCTTGCATCCGAATGTTCAAGGCTGATATCGCCGCCAAGCGCTGTTAGAAATTCCCGCGCCGTCGTCAATCCGAGACCGGCGCCCTGGACCGCTCCCTCCTTGGGCAATTTCCAGAACGGCTCGAATATCCGCTCCCGATAAGCCGGATCGATGCCCATCCCATTGTCGGAAATCCGGATCAACCAATCGGTCCCCTCTCGCTCCGCCGCAATGCCCACATGCGGGGGCGCTTCGCTGCGATAGATGAGGGCATTGGTCAGCAGATGCCTCAGCGCCAGGCCGAGCAGGGCAGGGTCGGTGCGGATGGAGGGCAGGCCTTGGCTCTCAAGCGTCGCGTCGTGGGTCGCCGTCTCGTCGGTCAGTTCGCCCCAGACATTTTCGGCCAGCGCCTGCAGATCGACCTCTTCAGGCGTCACCTGAGGTGTTCCGCCGGCAAGGCTCATCAATGCCTTGGTGAGGCGCTGCGCGACTTGCGCCTTTTCCATGATCATCCTGAGGCTCTGAAGCTGTTCGCCGTCCAGCGTCTCCTCGAGATCGTCGAGCAGCAGCTCGGCATACATGGCGATATGACGGAGCGGCGATTGCAGGTCGTGCGAGGCGGTTGCGAGAAAACGCTTGATGCGCTCCTCGCTATCGCCGGCAACGTTGGTTTCCTGCGGTCTCGTCGGGTTGGATGACATTGGCGCTTCCCCGATCTTTTGGCGGAGAATTCCGAAACCGGAATCCGGATCTAACTTATTGAAGTTGAGCATGATGCCGAAAACGCTCACATTTTTCGCCATCGCGCTTTGGTCGACAATAGAAAGAGCGCGCCGGTTCTGCAACCGGCGCCCTCTTCAAGATGCGTTTACACGCGGATTTTAGCTCGCTGACTTGCGTGGGCGACCCTGTTCCGGCGGGATGATTTCGACTGCGCCGTCGGTTGCCGGTGCCTTCGCATGGCGGCGGCGCCAGTCGCCGAGGAAGAGCAGGATCGGTGCCGCGATGAAGATCGAAGAGGCGCCGGCCACGAGAATGCCGAAGACCATCGGGATCGCGAAGCTTGATACGGCGCTGCCGCCCCAGATCGCCATCGGCACCAGCGCGAGGAAGGCCGTCGCATTGGTGTAGAGGCTTCGCGCCAGGGTCTCGTTGATCGACTTGTCGATGATCTCGCGCAACGGCATCGACTTATAGAGCCGCATGTTTTCGCGCATGCGGTCGTAGACGACAACCTTGTCGTTCACTGAGTATCCGACGAGCGTCAGGATGGCGGCGATGGCTGTCAGGTTGAAGTCGAGGCCGGTGATCGCGAAGAAGCCGATCGCCTTGGTGACGTCGAGCACCAGCGTGACGATGGCGCCGACGGCAAACGGCCATTCGAACCGCACCCAGATGTAGATGAGCATCGCGAAGCTGGCGATCACCACCGACAGGATGCCGGCCCAGGCAAGCTCGCCGCTGACCTTCGGACCGATGACGTCTGTGCCTTCGACGGTGGCGCCCGGATCAATCTTGGCGACTTCGGCCTTCAGTTTGGTCACCGCTGCCGTCTGCGCCTCTTCGCCGCCTTCCTGCCGTTGGGCACGCACAAGAATGCTGTTTTTGTCGCCGAAGGACTGCAATGTGATTTCGCCGAGCCCGAGAGTGTTCAGGCCATCGCGAAATGTGCCGAGATCGGCCGGGCCGCTGGTCTTGACGGACATCTGGATGCCGCCGCGGAAATCGACGCCGTAGTTCAGACCCGGATGGATGAACAGCAGGACCGAAGCGATCGAAAGCAGCGCCGAAACGGTGACCCCGAAGAAGCGCGCCTTCATGAACTGAATGTGCTTGTCATAGGGGCTGAACGGGATCAGCGGCCGGATGTTCAGCACCTTGAGCTTGCTGCGGCGGGTGATCTCGATCATCGCGACGCGCACGAAGGCGACCGAGGTGAACATGGAGATGATCAGGCCGAGCGCCATGGTCACGGCGAAGCCGCGAACCGGCCCGGAGCCGAAATAAAACAGGATGGCCGCAGCGATCAGGGCCGTCATGTTGCCGTCGATGATGGTCGAATAGGCACGGCGGAAGCCGGTATCGATGGCGGCGAAGGCACTCTTGCCCTTGCGTGTTTCCTCTCGGATGCGCTCATTGATCAGAACGTTGGCGTCGACCGCAAGACCGATGCCGAGCACGACACCGGCAATGCCTGGCAGCGTCAGCGTCGCACCCACCAGCGTCAGGGCCGAGAAGGTCAGGATCGTGTGGATCAGGAGCGCGATATTCGCCAGAACGCCCCAAGTGCCATAGAGAACGAAGATGAACAGTGCGACGAGCGCAAAGCCGACGAGGCCGGAATAAATACCCATCTTGATGGCGTCGGCGCCGAGGTCGGCGCCGACGGTGCGTTCCTCGATGACCGTCAGCTTGGCGGGCAGGGCGCCGGCGCGCAGCATGGCGGCAAGCGTCGTTGCGCTGTCGGCCGAGAAGCTGCCAGAGATCTGGCCGGAACCGCCGGTGATCGGCTCGCGGATAACAGGCGCGCTTAGCACCTTGTCGTCGAGGACGATGGCGAACGGATTGCCGACGTTCTGACGGGTGATTTCGGCAAAGCGGGTGGCGCCGGCGCTGTCGAAGCGGAAGCTGACGACCGGCTCATGCGTGTTCGGATCGAAGCTGACGCGGGCGTCCGAAAGCCGGTCGCCGGAGATTTCGACGCGGTCGAGGACCGGATAGGACCTGCCTTCCTCGTCCTTCAGCATGGTCACGCCAGGTCCCGCCTCGTTGTTCGGCGCCAGCATGTGGAACGACATCTTGGCGGTGGAGCCGAGAAGCTCGCGCAGGCGCGACGGATCCTGGGCGCCCGGAAGCTGGACGAGCACGCGGTTGGCGCCGACGCGCTGGATGGTCGGCTCGGAGACGCCGACCTGGTCGACGCGCTGACGGATGACTTCAAGGCTCTGCTGGACGGCATTATCGACATTGGTCGAGATGCCGGCCGGCGAGAAGCCGATGGTGATCGTGGCGCCGTTCGCGGTGACATCAAGATCCGTCTGGCCGGCGCTGATGCCGGTGCTGATCGGATTGGCGAGCGTCTTGAGGTCGGTGACGGCGGCATCGCTCTGCGCGGCATCGGCGAGCGTCACGACGATCTGGTTCTGGCTGCGGACGACGGCCTTCGGCTGGATGCCCTTTTCGCGCAGCACGCGGCGTGCGTCCTGAAGCAGCGATTGCAGCCGCTCCTTGGTCAGGTCCGCTTCGTCGACTTCCAGAACGAGATGCGAGCCGCCGCGAAGGTCGAGGCCGAGTGACACCTGTTCATGCGGCAGCCATGCTGGCACGCGCTGAAGGACGGATTGCGGCAGGACGTTCGGCAGGGCGATCAATAGGCCGAGAAAGATGATCACGGTATAGGTGAACACCAGCCATGGTGAAGTACGCATGTTGTATTCCTTAGATAATCGGGGGGCCGGCGCTCGGGCGCTGGCGGCATGTCGTCAGATGTCGGAAGCGCCTCGGCGCAAACGTCAGGCAGCAGCCGGCGGTGCGCGCGGCTGATGGGTCCTGGAGACCACGGCATGAAGCAGAGCTTCGGATGCCGGAAAAGCGGCCGATATGTTCCATCCGGCGAAATCGACAACCGGGGCAGCGACAAGGGCGGGCGATCCGGCATCATGAGCTGCCTGCTTCGGCGCAAGCTTGCGCTCGGTGGCGAGCAACCCGCGCACGGCATCGCGCGCAGTCAGCTGCGGCGGTTGCGGATCACGGCCGGAGGAGGAAAGCGTATTGACGGCAGCGGCCGGCGAGATGACCAGATTGCCGCCGAAAAGCAGGCCGAGATAGGCAAGGATGGCGACGAGGAGAGAAGCGGCGACACGGTTGGTCAGACGGTGCTGGTCCAGCTCCATCTTCTCCGTCCCGGCGATGTCACTCCCGTATCGGCTCAAAAGCGCGCCAATCTCATTCTCTTTGCGGCGGAGCGTCATCCGCCGGGATAATTGTATCAGGCCCACGCTCGTCTTCATAGGGCACACTCTCATGATGCACTTGGGCGAGCCGGTCAACCATACCCAGCGCGATTTCACGCTCGCCCATGATGACGGTGTCGGCGCCATAGTGCTTCAATTCATCGACCTCGGCGTCGGAATGGGCGCGGGCGACGATGAGGATCGACGGATTGACGCTGCGCGCCTGCTCGGCGATGCGGCAGGCCTCGAAGGCGTTCGGGATGGCGATGGCAAGGCTGCGGGCGGCGGAAAGGTTGGCGAGGTCGAGCGTTTCCCGCATCACCGCATTGCCCATCAGGGTTTCGATACCCTGAGCTTTCAGCTCGCCGATGCGCTTGTCGGAATCCTCGATGACGAGGAAAGGTGTGGCTGACGATTTGAGATTCTGCCCGACGATGCTGCCAACCCGCCCGTAGCCGACGAGAATGGCGTGGCCGCTGAGAGCGGTCGGGTACACCTCGTCGTCTTCGGGCAAAATCTCCTCCTGGGCGGCGATCGCATCTGCCGCGAGAGGGGCCGCCACCACCTCTTCCCGCTTTGCCCCGTCCAGCAGCGGCCGCACGCGGTCGCAGAGGAAGAACAGCAGCGGATTGAGGATGATCGAGATGATGGCGCCGGCAAGGATCAGATCGCGGCCTTCCTCCGGCAGCAGCCCGAGTTCGACGCCGAGGGCGGCGAGGATGAAGGAGAATTCGCCGATCTGGCCGAGGCTGGCCGAAATCGTCAGCGCCGTGCTAAGCGGCTTCTTGAAGGCGAGCACGATCAGCAGGGCGGCGACGGATTTGCCGATGACGATGATGAAGATGGTGGCGAGGATCGGCAGCGGCTTGTCGATCAGGATGTTCGGATCGAACAGCATGCCGACCGAGACGAAGAAGAGTACGGCAAAGGCGTCGCGCAGCGGCAGGCTTTCCTGTGCGGCGCGATGGCTGAGTTCGCTTTCTGCAAGCACCATGCCGGCAAAGAAGGCGCCGAGCGCCAGCGACACGCCGAAGAGCTTTGCCGCTCCGAAAGCGACGCCGAGCGCAATCGCCAGTACGCCGAGCCGGAACAGCTCGCGCGACCCGGTATGGGCGATGCGGTGCATCGTCCATGGAATGAGCTTGCGGCCGAAGGCCAGCATCAGCGCCACGAACAGCGCCACCTTCACCAGCGTCATGGCGATCATGCCGCCGATGCCGAGATCGAGGCCCAACAGGCGGTTCAGCCCGGCCGAGAGCGGCTCGACAGGCGCGTGACCCTCACCGCCGATGCTGGCTGCGGCCGGGATAAGCACCAGCGCCAGCACCATGGCGAGATCCTCGACGATCAGCCAGCCGACGGCGATCCTGCCGCGCTCCGTTTCGACCAGGCGCCGCTCCTGCAGCGCTTTCAACAGCACCACGGTTGAAGCGACCGAAAGCGCCAGGCCAAAGACCAGGCTGCCGCCGGTCGGCCAGCCCATGAAGGCGCCGAGCCCCCAGCCGAGCAGCGTCGCGAAGGCGATCTGCGCGATCGCGCCTGGCACGGCGATGCCGCGCACCGACAGCAGGTCTTTCAGCGAAAAGTGCAGGCCGACGCCGAACATCAGCAGGATGACGCCGATCTCGGCAAGTTCCGGCGCCAGGCTCTGATCCGCCACATAACCCGGCGTGTGTGGTCCGACCAGCACGCCAGCTATGAGATAACCGACGAGCGGCGGCATCCGCAGCCGATGGGCAAGCGCGCCGAAGATGAAAGCCAGCACGAGGCCGCCGACGATTGTCGAAATCAATGGCGTATCGTGCGGCATCGCTGTCTCCCGATCTGGAAATCCCGTTCGTAATATGACATATATGGTTTATATCGACCAATATGGGTAAGTTGAAATTATGGGTCAAGGCGCAAGGGAAACAATTCTCACTCCCGCACTCTGCCGCGCGGCGCGCGGATTGCTCGATTGGACCCAGACCGATCTTGCCGACAGGGCCGCCGTCTCGCGCAGCACCATCCGCGATTATGAGGGTCGCCTCCACGACATCCACCGCGCGACGGAGGCGCAGCTGCGCCTCGCCTTCGAGGAAGGCGGCGTCAAATTCGTCGAGATCGATGGGGCGGGTACCGGCCTCTGCCTGTCCACGGCATAATTCCTCAAATCGGAATCGATCGACTCAGGGCGCCAGGCAGGTGGCGGAGACCCTGTAGACGGAGAGCGACTTACCCCTGTAATAGCCCTCCGTCGGCTGCCAGTTCTTCAGAACCTCGGGCGTCTCCGCGGCGCAGGTCAGGGACCCATCCGTGAGGAAAAGCACTTTGCCGGTGATGTCGGCAGGTAGAGCGAATTCCTGTTCGTAATAGCTCTCCGGAAAGCCGGCCGGCGCCCGCGCATAGATCCGGTAGGATGCATCGCGCAGCGTATAGAAAAGATCGGCGACCATGTCGCGATTGTCGGTGACGATGATGTCGGTGCCGGCCTGAGCTGCGAGTGCGGCGGCCTCGCGGCTGACCTCGGCGCGGCCGAGATAGCGCTTCATCAGTTCGTCGCCGTTCGGCAGCAGCAACTGCTGCGGAAAGATCGTCGCCAGCGGAAACAGCAGGCTGGCGATGCCGTTGATGGTGAGCGACAGTCTCAGGCCCCTCGGCCACATCCGATAAAGCAGCCAGACGGCAAGGATGGTCCCGGCGATATAGGCGGTCACCGCCCAGTTCGCATAGGCCTTGGCGACCGTTGCCTGTAGCGTGATCAGCACCACCACCGGCATCGACAGCCAGACCAGCATCTTTTCCCGAGCGTCGCTCCTGCCCTTGATCATGCGATAGACTGCCCAGAGCATCGCAAAGAAGATGATCGGCCCGACGACGCCGAATTGGGCGGAGAAGAATTCAAACCCGCGACGGAGATTGATGCCGAGTTCGCTCCAGTGGGCGATGTCCTGCGTATGCCGCACCGTCGTATTATTGTGCTGCAGGTTCCACCAAAGGTTCGGCAAGGCAACCACCGTCGCGATCGCGACCGCAATGATGAAATCCCGGATGGCGATGCGCGCCGCCGGAATGAAGAGGAGAGCAAGCGCGCCGCCCGGAACGACGAACAGCACGGCGTATTTCGTCATGAAGGCGAGGCCGACGCCGAGGCCCATGACGAGCGCGAGCCCCACCGAGCGACGCTGCGTCAAGCCGAAATAGGCAAACAAGCTGATCGCGATGAAGAACAGCAGGATCACGTCGGTCGAGAAGAATACCGAGGAAAGTGCGACGCCCGGGAGGGTAATGTAGGTGGCGCCTGTCCACCCTTCGATCTCCGGGCCGACGAAACGCTTTGCAACTTTCATCAGAACCAGTGCCGCCGCCATGTGGATCAGTGGTCCGGAGAGCCTGATCCAGTAGATGGCGTTGGAGCCGGAAAGCTCGGTCATCGCCCGGATCACCCAAGCGATCATCGGCGGTTTGGAATAATAGCCGAGATCGAGATTCTGCGCCCAGAACCAGTACTGCGCCTCGTCGACGAACAGGTCCGTCTGATCGAAATGCAGCGTAACGACGCGCCAGAGCGTGAAGCCAAGAACGATGAGGAGACCAGATCTGGGGGACATAAGCGAGTGTTCCGCTGACATGAAAGGCGCCAGTGCGATACACCAAAGGTGCCGGACTGCCAACGGGGATGGATGGGTTTTAGAACACCCGAAGCGCGCGGATATCGCGGTTTGCGGCGAGAAAATCGAGGCGGGCGACGGCGGCGAGCAGCGTCATTGCAATCAAGCAGGAACCCAATCCGAGAACAATCATTGCTCTGTCCTTGTCGACGTCATGTCTTGGTTATCGACCGGCGTATATCACGGAGCTTGCGTGTGCCTTGTAGCAGCCGTGCAACTCCGCAGCAGTATTTGCTGTGAACGGCCTTGAATTGCTTCAAAAGCCGGTGCTGCCAAAGGCTTATTAACCTTCAAGCAAGGAATTAACCATAAACATTGGTTTACACGTCGGAATGGGAAGATTCACTCGTTCCCACCAGGCATGACGCCGTCCCGCCGTACCGGGTTGATCCGGTATCCATCTCTTCAGACAGCTCCGAAACATAGCTGATCAAGGGGCTTCGATCCGCCGGTTGTAACCGGTTGGTGAGGACCGTCTCCAGACCTGCGTTTCGACGGATGCTGCAAAAGTTTTTGGCCGGGCTTTCGCTCGGAATGTGGTCGGGGACAGGCGTTGAGGCAGGATATGCCATCAGATCAGGCTCGTGGAGCGCAGGCAGGCAGCTTGCGCGACCGCCTGCGTTTTGTCGGTCTCGATGCCGACCAGTGCGAGCTGGTGCGCCGCAATCGACCGGCCCTCGAAGCGCATTTGAAGGCAGGTCTCAGAGATCTCTTCCACAGGTTCCAGTCATTCCCCGACGCCGCGCGTAATTTCGAGAGCGAGCGCCAAGTCGAGCGCCTGCATGATCTGCAGTCCTCGCACTGGGATGTGCTGACCGATGCGCGGTTCGACAGTCTCTATGCCGAGCGCGTCAAGGTTCTCTCCGATACCGAAAGCAAGATCGGCCTCGATCCGCGCTGGCACGTGGCTGGCCATGGCGTCGTGCTGGAGCATGTTGTTTCCGGTCTCGCCGAGCAGATCGCCGGCCGATCGTTGCTGCCGTCCGCCAAGCGTCGCACCCGCGAAATCTCCGATCTGATGACAGCGATCATCCGCATCGTCATGGTCGATGTGGAAATCGCCGTCTCGCTCCGCTTCAACGCGCAGCGCGCCGCTGAACAGCGCGCGCTTGCCGATCAGCGCGCCGATAACGAGGCCGAGATCGTCAGGATCTTCGGCGATGTCATCGAAGGCCTGTCGGCACGCGACTTGACGCGGCGCGCGCCCGTCGATGGAGCCCATGCCGCGATCGCCGCCGCGCTGAACGGCGCATTGGATGGCCTCCAGGCCGAGTTCACCGCCATCACCGAGCGCACGCTCAAGGCCGAAGCGGCGACAGGCTCGCTTGCCGGCCTGTCCAGGCAGTTCGCCGGCACGGCTTCGGACCAGGCCGACCGGCTGCAGCTTTCTGCCGCTGCCCTTGCCGGTATCGCCGGCAGTGTCCGCGACGGTGCTGCCGACAGCCGCACTGCCGAACAGGCCGCCGCCTCGACGCGCGCCGCCGTCGAACAAAGCGGCGAGGTCGTCGGCCGCGCGATCAGCGCCATGGCCGATATCGAGCAGTCAGCCGAAAAGATCGGCCAGATCATCGGCGCGATCGACGAGATCGCCTTTCAGACCAATCTTCTGGCGCTGAACGCCGGCATCGAGGCCGCTCGCGCCGGCGATTCCGGCCGCGGTTTTGCCGTCGTCGCCCAGGAGGTCCGCGCGCTGGCCCAGCGCTCGGCCGAAGCCGCCCGCGAGATCAAGACGCTGGTGACGACGACCAAGGCCCAGGTCGACGCAGGCGTGCAGATGGTCGGCCGCACACAGGATTCGATCGGCAGCATCGTGCGTCAGGTCACCGACATCAATGCCGCCATCGCGGGCATCGCCACCCGAACCGGCGAACATGCCGCAAGCCTCGACATCGTGACTTCAGACATCAAGGGCCTGGGTAGCGAGGTGGCGGACAGCGCCGGCCTTGCGGAGCGCTCCGCCGAAGGCGCCGACCACCTTCATACCGTCATTCTCGAACTCGGTCAGACGATTCGCGAATTCCGCATCGCCCGGGAAAACGCCAATGCCGGACGCCCGGCGCCGGTTCGTGTGACGTCGCCGCGCGCCATCGAAGCCGCCGCCCGTCCGGCTGTGGCCGAAGACGAATACGAAAATGATGATTTTAGCCTTCCGCGGCCGTTCGCAAGCGTCGGAGGTGGGCGGAATGTTTACTAACCTATCGGATGATTGCCTCAGCTCGTCTTCTCGGGCCGGGGACAAGGGGACAAGGAAAAGCTGATGGCAGCAAAGAAGAGTGGCAAGACGCTGGATTTGACAGCGGTGCTCGACCTCAACGAGGCTTCCGCCTTGCGCGACAAACTTCTCTCCCTCAGGGGTAGCGGCCTGTCAATAGACGCTTCCGGCGTCGAACGGATCGGTGCTCTTTGTGCCCAGGTTCTGATGTCCGCCGAGAAGACCTGGGTGCAGGACAAGCAGCCATTCACCTTCTCCAAGGTGTCCGACGCATTTCAGAAAACCATGCAGCTGGCGGGCGTCAATATTGATCACCTGCTTGCCAAGGAGATTCGGCAATGAAGAAAAAAGTTCTTACCGTGGATGATTCCCGCACCATCCGAAACATGCTTCTCGTGACGCTGAACAATGCCGGCTTCGAGACGATTCAGGCGGAAGACGGCATCGAGGGTCTCGAGATTCTCGAAGAGTCCAATCCTGACGTCATCGTGACCGACATCAACATGCCGCGCCTCGATGGTTTCGGCTTCATCGAAGGTGTCCGCCGCAACGAAAAATATCGGGCGATCCCGATCCTGGTCCTGACCACCGAAAGCGACGCGGAAAAGAAGAACCGCGCCCGCCAGGCCGGTGCCACGGGCTGGATCGTCAAGCCTTTCGATCCGGCCAAACTGATCGATGCCATTGAGCGTGTAACCGCTTAAACCCAGGATTTGCACCGATGGATATGAACGAAATCAAAGAGATCTTTTTCCAGGAGTGCGAGGAACAGCTCGCCGAGCTGGAATCCGGTCTTCTGAAATTGAATGATGGCGATCGCGATCCGGAAACCGTCAATGCGGTGTTTCGTGCCGTGCATTCGATCAAGGGTGGCGCCGGCGCCTTCGGCCTTGATGATCTGGTCGCCTTCGCCCATGTTTTCGAGACCACTCTCGATTGCGTTCGATCCAACAAGCTCGAGCCGACCCAGGACGTCCTGAAGGTGATGCTGAAGTCGGCCGACGTGCTCGCCGACCTGACGAATGCTGCGCGTGACGGCGGCAGCGTCGATGAAAGCCGCAGCCGAAGCCTGGTCAAGGAGCTCGAGGCGCTGGCCAACGGTGAGTTGCCATCTCCCTCGGCATTGGCCGAGGCGCCGGCCCCGAAGGGCGCAGCAAAGCCCGTGGCCAAGGCCGTTCCGGCCGCTGCGGCGCCGACAGTCAAGCCCACCGACGACAGCGGCTTCCAGCCGGTCCCCTTTTCCTTCGACGATTTTGGCGGCGAGGGCGGTGCGGACTCCGGCATGCCGGCCTATGAAGTCATCTTCAAGCCGCGCTACGAACTCTATTCCAAGGGCAATGACGCAACGTTGCTGCTGCGCGACCTCTCGCGCCTCGGCGAAATGACCATCTATTGCAATACCGACGACCTGCCGGGCCTGGAGGAACTCGATCCGGAAGGCGCTTATTTCTTCTGGAACGTCACGATCAAGACGGACAAGGGCGAGGACGCCATTCGTACCGTCTTCGAATTTGCTGAGTGGGATTGCGAACTGACGGTGAAGCCGGTCGAGGAAGCAAGGGCCGACGCGACCAGCAACGACGAACTGCCGATGGTGCCGGTTCCCTTCGATCTGTCGATCCTGGATGAGAGCGGCGCAACGGAAGAAGTTTCCGCCGCCAACGCAAGGGCCGAGGAGACGGCCGCCGCCGTTGCCGCCGCCGAGACCGCCTCCAACGTCACGCAGATGGCTTCAGCCGCCGCCCGTGTCGAGAAGAAGGAATCGGCCGCCGCCGCAGCAGCCGCTGCAAGTGCTGCCGCCCAGAACAACGCCGCCGCCGGCGCCGGCCAGACGATCCGCGTCGATCTCGACCGTGTCGACCGCCTCATCAACCTCGTCGGCGAACTGGTCATCAACCAGGCGATGCTGTCGCAGAGCGTCATCGAGAACGACACGACCGGTACCTCCTCGATCAACATGGGTCTCGAGGAGTTGCAGCAGCTCACCCGCGAGATCCAGGACTCGGTCATGGCGATTCGCGCCCAGCCGGTGAAGCCGGTGTTCCAGCGCATGTCGCGTATCGTCCGCGAAATCGCCGACATGACCGGCAAATCGATCCGCCTCATCACCGAAGGTGAAAATACCGAAGTCGACAAGACGGTCATCGACAAGCTGGCCGAGCCGCTGACCCACATGATCCGCAATGCCGTCGACCACGGCATCGAAACGCCTGAAAAGCGTGCAGCCGCCGGCAAGAACACCGAAGGCACGGTCCGCCTGACCGCCAAGCATCGTTCAGGACGCATCCTGATCGAGCTTGCCGATGACGGCGCCGGCATCAACCGCGAGAAGGTCCGCCAGAAGGCGATCGACAACGACCTCATCCCGGCCGATTCCAACCTGTCGGACGAAGAAATCGACAACCTGATCTTCCTGCCGGGCTTCTCGACGGCCGACAAGATCTCGGACATCTCCGGCCGTGGCGTCGGCATGGACGTCGTCAAGCGTTCGATCCAGGCGCTCGGCGGCCGTATCAACATCACCTCCAAGCCGGGCCACGGCTCGGTCTTCACCATGAGCCTGCCGCTGACGCTCGCCGTCCTCGACGGCATGGTGGTCACCGTCGCCGGCCAGACCTTGGTGGTGCCGCTGACTGCGATCGTCGAAACCCTGCAGCCGGAAGCGGCCGCGATCCACTCCTTCGGTGCAAACCACCGGCTGATCTCGATCCGCAACAGCTTCTGCCCACTGGTCGATGTCGGTCGCATCCTGAACTTCCGCGCCACCCAGGCCAACCCGGTCGAGGGCGTGGCGCTTCTGGTGGAATCCGAAGGCGGCGGCCAGCGCGCCCTGATGGTCGACGCCATCCAGGGTCAGCGCCAGGTGGTCATCAAGAGCCTGGAAGCGAACTATACCCATGTGCCGGGCATTGCCGCCGCGACCATTCTCGGTGACGGGCGCGTCGCTCTCATCCTCGATGTCGACGCGGTCGTCGGCGCCTCGCGCGGCCAGTCGCTCAAAGCGGAAATGTCGTTAGCAGCGGTAGGGTAAGGCAATGTCGTACGCCGTAAAAAATCTGAACGAGGGGGATCGCGAGCTGATCGCGTTCCGCATCGGGGATCAGGAATTTTGCGTGAACATCATGTCGGTTCGTGAGATCCGGGGCTGGACCCCGGCGACCGCGATGCCGCACTCGCCTGCCTATATGCTCGGTGTCATCAACCTGCGCGGCGCGGTGCTGCCGATCATCGACCTTGCTGCCCGGCTTGGCATGAAGCCGGCCGATCCGACTGCCCGTCATGTCATCATCGTCGCCCAGGTCCGGCGCAAGGTCGTCGGCCTGCTGGTCGATGCCGTCTCCGATATCCTGACGGTGACCGACGAGACCGTCCAGCCGACGCCCGAGATCTCCTCCGAGCTCGAGCGTCAATTTGCCCGCGGCATTCTTGCCATCGACAAGCGCATGATCTGCCTGATCGAACTCGAATCCCTCTTTCCCGAGACCGAAAGCGAAGCCGCATGAACGCAATGGGCGCAAAAGATCAGAGGCAGGGATCCGACGAGGTGCTGGCGAGCGGTGAATATCCGCTGACACGCCGCGACCTCACGGAGATTGCCGCGATGATCTATTCGGATGCCGGCATCTTCCTCAACGAGACGAAGGCGTCGCTCGTCTATTCGCGCCTGTCGAAACATATCCGTAATCTCGGTCTGTCCGGCTTCCGGGAATATTGCGACCTCGTCGCTTCGCCGGCGGGAGCTGCGCCGCGCCGCGAGATGCTCTCGCATCTGACGACCAATTTTACCCGCTTCTTCCGCGAAAACCATCATTTCGACCACCTGCGCGACCATGTCCTGCCGGAACTTCTGCAAAGGGCGAGATCGGGCGGCAGGGTGCGCATCTGGTCGGCCGCTTCCTCCGACGGGCAGGAACCCTATTCGATCGCGCTCACGGTGCTCTCGCTGATGCCGAATGTCGCCGATTACGACTTCAAGATCCTGGCAACCGACATCGACCCGAAGATCCTGGCGATCGCCCGGGCCGGCGCCTATGACGAAAGCGCGCTCGAAACCGTTTCGCCCGCCATGCGCAAGCAATGGTTCAGCGAAGTCGAGATCCAGGGCCGCAGGAAGTTCCAGGTCGACGACCGGGTCAAGCGGCTGATCACCTACAACGAGCTGAACCTGATGGCGCAATGGCCGTTCAAGGGCAAGTTCGACGTCATCTTCTGCCGCAACGTCGTCATCTATTTCGACGAGCCGACGCAGATGAAGATCTGGCAGCGTTTCGCCGGCCTGCTGCCGGAGGGCGGGCATCTCTATATCGGCCATTCCGAGCGTGTGTCGGGCGAGGCAAAACACGTCTTCGACAATATCGGCATCACGACCTATCGCTATACGGCCAAAGGTCTCGGGAGGAAGGCATGAGCGCGCCGGCAAGGGTTCTCGTTGTTGACGACTCCCCGACGATGCGGGGTCTGATCACCGCCGTCTTGAGTTCGGACCCCGAGGTCAACGTCATCGGCCAGGCCGGCGACGCGCTGGAAGCGCGCGAGGCGATCAAGCGGCTGAACCCCGACGTGGTGACGCTCGACATCGAGATGCCGAACATGAACGGTCTCGATTTCCTCGAAAAGATCATGACGCTGCGTCCGATGCCTGTCATCATGGTCTCGACAATGACCCACCGCGGCGCCGAGGCGACGCTTGCGGCACTTGAGATCGGTGCGTTCGACTGCGTCGGCAAGCCGGGGCCGGGCGAACTCCGGCCCTTCGGCGACCTCGCCGAGAAGGTCAAGGCTGCCGCGCGCACGCAGCGCCAGTTCTCCCATCCGGTTGCCCCCGCAGCACCCCCGCCCTCCGTCGCCGATTTCCGCGTCGGCCGCAAGATCGTCGCGATCGGCTCGTCGACCGGCGGCGTCGAGGCGCTGATCGCCGTGCTGCAGAAGTTTCCGGCCAATTGCCCGCCGACGGTCATCACCCAGCATATGCCGCCGACCTTTACCAAGAGCTTCGCCGAACGCCTGAACCGCCTCTGTGCGCCGGTGGTGCAGGAAGCAACCGACGGTGCCCGGCTCGAAATCGGCAAGATCTATCTGGCGCCCGGCGGCGAGCGCCATCTCCAGGTCAGCAGTGCCTCGGCGCCGTGCTGCCGTCTCGTTGACCGCGCGCCGGTCAACGGTCACCGGCCATCGGTCGACGTGCTGTTCGATTCGGTTGCGGAGTTGGCGGGCCGCAACGCCGTCGGCGTGATTTTGACCGGAATGGGCCGCGATGGTGCCGCCGGATTGTTGAAAATGCGTCACGCCGGCGCCAGAACACTTGGCCAGAACGAAAAAACCTGTGTCGTTTACGGAATGCCAAGGGTTGCCCATGAACTTGGCGCCGTTGAGCAGCAGTTGCCCCTGTCTGCCATCGGGGAAGAAATATTGAAAATGACAGCCGCCCGAAAGGAAGGGACCGAATAAAATGTCGATCGCGGAGAAAATCAAAGTTCTGATCGTCGACGATCAGGTAACGAGCCGGTTGCTGCTCAGTGACGCGCTGACCCAGCTCGGTTTCAAGCAGATCACGTCCGCAGGCGACGGCGAGCAGGGCATGAAAATCATGGCCGAGCAGCCGCACCACCTGGTGATCTCGGACTTCAACATGCCGAAGATGGATGGCATCGGCTTCCTTCAGGCCGTGCGCACCAATCCGAACACCAAGAAGGCAGCCTTCATCATCCTCACCGCCCAGGGCGACCGAGCACTGGTGCAGAAGGCAGCCCAGCTCGGGGCCAACAACGTGCTCGCCAAGCCGTTCACGATCGAGAAGATGAAAGCGGCCATCGAAGCTGTGTTTGGAGCCCTGAAATGATCACTGAGGGGGCAGCCCGCCGCGTGCACATCATTCAGGGCGAGTACAAGGTTCTGAACGATCCGAATGCGGTCCTCTCGACCATTCTCGGTTCCTGCGTGGCTGCGTGCCTCCGAGACCCTATCGCCGGCATCGGCGGCATGAACCACTTCTTGCTGCCCGGTTCGGCGACGTCGCCGACCTCAGGCGGCGATGCCACCCGTTACGGCGTGCATCTGATGGAACTGCTGATCAACGGTCTCCTGAAACAGGGCGCCCGGCGCGACAGGCTGGAGGCCAAGATCTTCGGCGGCGCCAAGACGATCTCGACATTCTCCAATGTCGGTGAGCAGAACGCGGCCTTCGCCATGCAGTTCCTGAAGGATGAAGGCATTCCGGTGGTCGGTTCCTCCACAGGCGGAGACCACGGACGCAAGCTTGAATTTTGGCCCGTCTCCGGTCGTGCCCGGCAATACCCCCTGACCGGCGCCGAAACGCAGAGAACCGTCGCTCTCGAGCAGCGCCCTGCCGCTCCGCCGAAGCCCGTCGAAACCAGTATCGAATTTTTTTGATGTCGAGGATTTTCATATGACATTTAACCCGGTGATGGAGCCGCCTGCGCCTGTCGAGGCGTTGAGCGACATCCTGATGCGCATCGTTTCCGAACTGCACGATGTCGCCTATCTCATCGAGCGCATCGAGCCGCAGCTTCTCGATCTCGGCGGCGCCGAAATTCTGAATTCACCGGATGCCATGAAGGTCATGCAGGGCATCGACCTCGCCGTGCAGAAATCGCGTGGCCTTGCCGAGTTCATCGACACCATCACCGGCGAAATCCCGCACGGCTGGGCAGTCGACGTCGCCACCGCGCTCAGCCTCGTCAAGCTGGCAGAAATGCAGAAGGCATTGGGCGGCGCCACACGCCACGGCCATTCCCAGCCATTGAGCAAGGCAGCCGGCGACTTCGACTTCTTCTAAGGCGCATCGCTTCAAGCCGGATTCATGCGGCGCTCCAAGTCTTGATTTATGCATGTCGTTTCCCAAAACCGCTGCGAAGTTTTGGGGCGCATTCATTCGGCCTTTTTTGCTCCCGCCGGCGCTTCACGAAACGCTCGCACAAGTTTCGCCGATTATTCGTCAGATGAGGCAATAAGCCTGCTTTGTCTTTGACGAATCGTGCGAGAACAGAATGAATCTGTTAAATCAATTAGTTCAGATCTTTAAGAACTTCAGTTCCCTTGGCCGAACACGCCTGATGATTCTCGGAGGCGTCGGCGCCGTCTCTATCGCAATCGTCCTTGCGGCCGCTCTTTTCGTCAACAAGCCGGCACAGGAAACGCTGTATGTCGGTCTGGATGCGCCGGATCTCAACCAGATCAGCATGGCGCTTGCCGAAGCCAACGTCGATTTCCAGGTCGGTACGGACGGCACCAGTATCAGCGTCCCCGCAGGGATGACGGGCAAAGCCCGGCTGTTGCTTGCCGAGCGCGGCCTGCCGAACAGCGCCAATGCCGGTTACGAACTCTTCGACAATGTCGGCTCCCTCGGCCTGACCTCCTTCATGCAGGAGGTGACGCGGGTTCGAGCGCTGGAAGGCGAAATCGCCCGCACCATCCAGTCGATCTCCGGGATCACCGCCGCGCGCGTGCATATCGTCATGCCGGAGGTTGGAAACTTCCGAAAGGCGGAGCAGAAGCCGACCGCCTCCGTCATGATTCGTGCCAGCGCCACCACCGGGCGCAGTGCCGCGACCTCGATCCGCCACCTCGTCGCCTCGGCCGTGCCGGGGCTTGACGTCGATGACGTGACGATCCTCGATTCCGCCGGTCAACTGCTCGCTTCCGGCGACGAAGCGAGCAACAGCTCGCTGAACCGCTCGCTCACCATCGTCCAGAACGTCCAGCAGGAAGTCGAATCCAACATCGACAAGGCGCTGGCACCCTTCCTCGGCATGGACAACTTCCGTTCCAGCGTGACCGCCGATCTCAACACGGACGCCCAGCAGATCCAGGAAACGACCTACGATCCCGAGTCCAAGGTCGAACGCTCGGTCCGCTCGACCAAGGAAGCCCAGCAGTCGCAGCAGAAACAGTCGGACAGCGCGACGACGGTCGAGCAGAATATTCCGCAGGCGGCTCCCGAGGCCGGCGGCTCCGCCGGGCCCGAATCGCAGGACAAGTCCGACAAGCGCGAAGAGCAGACCAACTACGAAATCAACAGCCGGACGACGGCGACGACCCGCAACAGCTACAAGGTCGAGAAGCTGTCGATTGCGGTGGTGGTCAACAAGGGCCGCATCGCCAAGATGGTCGGCGAGCCCGCCGACCAGGCCAAGATCGATGCCTATCTTGCCGAAATGCAGAAGATCGTCGCTTCGGCGTCCGGCATCGACGCCAAGCGTGGCGACGTCGTCACCGTTACGGCGATGGATTTCCTCGAGAACCAGCTGCTCGAAGACGCCACCGGTGGTGTGCGCGTCATGGATATGCTGAGCCGCAACCTCGCCGGCATTATCAACTCTCTCGCCTTCGTCGCGGTCGCCTTCGTGGTGGTCTGGATGGGCCTGCGGCCTCTAGTGCGCAGCGTCAGCGGCAATGGCAGCTCGTCGGTCCTCGGCGACGCCACGCCGGAGGCGGCCGGCCTCGAGCTTCCGGACTTCGCGCCTTCCGCAGGCGCGCCCGGAGGAGCCCTCATGGACGGCTTCGGCTCCGACTTCGGCTTCGACAGCACCGAGGATCTGCTCAGCCTCGGCGACGACGACGGAAACTTCAATCGTCGCGTCAAGGAAGGCCCGGAGCGCAAGCTCTCCCGCATGGTCGAGATCAACGAGGAACGCGCCGCGAAAATCCTCCGGAAATGGGCGATCGACGAGGCAGCGTAAGAAAAAAGGCCGGGCAACCGGCCTTTTTCATGTCGGTACCACGCTTGATTTCCTGTAACGGGATCGTTGTCAGTTCCCGCAAACAAATGACGAACCGCTCTGGAAGCAGTGACGGTAAATGTCGGGCATTCGGCATGAAGACCAGGAACAGATCCGACCGCACCAGCGCATGATGCCGAAAAGTGTCGCTGTCGAGAAATTTAATAAGGCGAACTCGCGTAAAACGCGAATGAAGTTGCGATACCCCCAGAATCACCTTAGCCTCCCCTATATCTTGAGGGGTGGAATTGATCATCGAATCAGCGCATGGGCGACAGCGAAAGTAAATCCCTAGAAGTCGGAGATGGTGATTTGCATCGGCTGGCTTACCCTTGGGTGATTCGAAATGGGATTCGAGCGGAACTTGAATTGAATCCCTTACAGAAAAATTGCTGTTGCACCGAGTTCGATCGTTTCTCAGCCGCAGGACATTGCCAATGGATATGAACGTAATTCAGGCGAGCAAAGGCGAGAGGCAGATGGCGAATTTCGCGAGCGCGGTGATGCCGGATCTGTTGCCGCGCGATCAACTCCTCCAGCGCCTGCACGGCGTCGCTAACACTGGCAGGTTGCAGTCCGGTCTGCGGGCGCTGACCGAGTATGTGGGTGCTTCGCACTACCTTCTGGCGCGCTGCGATCTCCTTCAGGAAAGCGGTCTCGATTTCATTGTTTCGTCGGATTGGCCCTTTGACCTGGTCAGGGATATCGCCAATGATCTGGTTCGCGGCTATGCCCGTTCGACGGAGCTGGAAAAATGCATGCAGGTCTTCCAGCCGAATTTTGCTCTTATGCCTGATACTGCCGACGTGCCCGACGGCGCCAGCCGTCAATATTGTTCTCTCACCTTCAATGTCGGCCGGTCGCGGCTGGCCCTGATGTTCCTGTTCGGCGAGGGGTTCATCCTTTCGCCTGAGCGCCTGCGAGATGTGGGCCTGCTTGCAGGTTATGTCGCGAGTTTCCTCCGCTGCGGTGGTACGAGGGTCGACCGCGATTTCGAATTGACGGACCGCGAGCTGGAATGCCTCTTCTGGATCGCCGAGGGCAAGACCAGCGACGAGATCGCCATGATCCTCGGAATCTCCCGCAATACCATCAACAACTACATCACCAGCGTGATGCGCAAGACGGCGACCAAGACCCGGTCCGAGGCGATTGCCTTCGCCGTCCGCAATAATCTCGTATAGGGGGATCTATGGGGCATCCATCAGCCAGGACGATGAGCAGCGCCGAACAGCTGCGCATGGTGCGTGTGAACAGGATTTCCAGCCGGTCCGATCTTTTCCCGCGGCTGATTGCGATGCAGAAGCTCGCCGATGCTCAAGGGTTTGCGATCTTCCGCGTCAGCGGCTCGGGTCTTCCGGCAAAGCAGCGCCTTGTCTGCGAACTCGAGAACTGGGGGTCTTCCAATGCCGGCTTCGGCAAGGCCTTCACAGATGCCTATGGCGATATCCTTCTCGACCATATCGAGAAGTCTTTGTTGCCGCTCTCATGGGCCGGCGGTTACGACCATGCGGCACCTGGTCCTGCGGACTTCGCCCCGTTCATGACGCGGCTGCAGGACGGTATTGTGCCTTTTTCCGGCCTTGCCTTTCCAGTGCGGCTCGGCACGGTCGGCAACGGTTTCATCCTTTTCACCGGCGATGAGATTGATCCCTCGAGCGATACGATCGTCGAGCTGCACGGTCGCTGCTGCCATATTATGATGGATCTGCTCTCGCTCGACGAACGCCGCACGGCCACCGCCGAGGCGCTCAGCGAACGCGAGATCGCCTGTCTCCAGCTCGCCGGCGACGGCCGCATCAGCGAAGAGATCGCCGACAAGCTCGGCCTGTCCGTGCACACCGTGAACGCCTATCTCGGCTCGGCGACCATCAAACTCGATTCCGTCAATCGCATCCAGGCGATCGCCAAGGCGATCCGGCTCGGCTACATCAGCTGAGGCCCTGCGGGCCGGGCTCTTTCATTTTAAGATTGCGTTTGATGCGTGTCGCCCGGAACTGTGCAGTGGTTCCGGGCCTACGACACGCATCGTCGCATGAATCAAGTTTGATGCGACGCGCTTGAGTCAAAACCGTTTCCGATTGTGGGGCGATGCGCTGTCGAAGGACGGATGAAAGCGCGATTGTCCTGAGAGATGTCAGCCCGCCAGCGACCGGGGCGACTGATTGACGTTGTAGCGCGCTTCCCGGAGGCTCTTTTCGAGGAAGACGGTGTTTTCGTCGGGATCGGCCGAGGGATCCTGGAAAGCGATATGATTGATCTCGATGCCGGCGTGATCTTCGGCGAGAGTCAGCTGTGCATAAACGGTGACGCCGCGCGGCTTGATTTCCAGATCGAGAACGACTTCGGGCTTGCCGCCCCATTCCAGCGTATAGTTGCCGCCCAGGCCGAAATTCACCGTGCCCGGATGAAAGAAAAGCTCTGCCGCCGAAGCGACGAGATCGGAAAGGTTGCCGTAATACTCGAAGCGCAGCAGTGAAATAAGGTCAGAAGCATCCAGAAGGCGCAGTTCCGTGGCGACCGGGCTGATCGCAACTGCGAGGATCTTTTCACGCTGGGTAGAGTGAGGGCATTTTTTCATTCGGCTTATCTTACCCGTTTGTTCTTGGCATCTGCGGCGTAGACCCGGTGGATGAGCTCCGCAACGGCCTTATAGAAGACTGACGGTATGACACTATCGATCGAGACTTGCGCAAACATGGAGCGCGCAAGTGGCGGATCCTCGAACACCGGGATGCCGTTTTTTTCGGCAATCTCCCTGATTTTGAGCGCAATAAGGTCCTGGCCCTTGGCCAGCACCACCGGCGCGTCGTTTTCTTCGCGGGCATAGCGTAGCGCCACCGCATAGTGCGTCGGGTTGGCGATGACGAGCGTCGCCCGGTCCACATTGGCGATCATACGCCGGCGCGCGCGGTCGCGCATCAGCGAGCGCTGCCGCCCCTTGACGAAGGGGTCTCCCTGTGCCTGCTTGTTTTCTTCCTTGATTTCGTGCCGCGTCATCTTCAGCTCGGTGAACCAGTGATGGCGCGTCCAAAAGACATCGACGATCGCCACGATCGCGGTGGCGATCAGCACGACGATGATGATCTTGCGCATCGCCGTCGAGATCCGCACCAGGATCGTCTGCGGATCGGAGAACATCGCGTCGATCGAGCTAAAATATTCGCTTCTGAGCACAAAAAACAGGATCACCCCGACGACGACGACCTTGAACAGCGATTTTCCGAACTCGACGAGGCCCGGCAGGCTGAAGAGCCGTTCCCAGCCTTTGGCGGGAGAGATGCGCGAGGCCTGCGGCCGGATGCGTTCGAGCACCGGCGTCGGCAGGTTCTGGAAGACGGAGGAGGCGATGCCGAACACCATGAACAGGATGAAGGCCGGCGCCAGCAGCGCCGCACATGCCCAGCCGAGCTTGACGAACAGCGAAAGGACGTCGGGACCCGTCTCGATCTTCCACTGGTCGGGTTGCTCAAAGATGTCGCGCAGGGTTTCAGTCATGCGGCCGACGCTGTCGGGGAGGAAGAACACCAGATAGATATAGGTGGCAAGGATGGTCGCAAAGATCGACAGCTCGCGCGAAAACGGCACGTTGCCTTTCTCAGCCGCGTCGGTTTGCTTTTTCGCGGTCGGGGCTTCTGTTTTGCTGTCCTTGTCATCGTCTGCCAAGTCGCGGCCCTCCGTCGAAGAAATAGGCAGCAGCTACTGCATGTCGCCCAAAAGTGTGCAGCGGTTCTGGAATGACGACATGCATCAAAACAAAGAACTAAAGCGCGCCGCGGAAACCGGGTTCCCTGCGGCGCGCTTTAGAGCGCGGCCTGTATTGGAAGGGTAGTCGCCTGTCGCATGGCGATCAACAGCCGCTTTGCAGGCGGCTGGATTTGTCAACAGTCTCGGAGTGCTATGTATGTCGCTCGGAAGCGGGCAGCGGTATCCGGGATACCGATACGCATAAACCTGGAACGAAAACGGGTCGCACGAATGAAGGTCAATGCGCGCCCCGCTTTAGGCGGCTGCCGAAGCGTCGCCTTCCTTCTCCTTGAGCTCGATCTGGCCTGAGTTGGCCAGGCGAATCGCTTCCTGCGCCACGGCGCGCCGGGCAATGGCAATCTCGCGCGGATTGACGCCGCCCATGCCGCTCTGCAGATCCGATTCGATCATGCGGCGCTGGCGAGGGCTGATGGCGGAGAGAACCGATTCGCGGATCTCTGGCGGCGAACCGCGCAACGCGACGGTGAGCACATCCGTCGAGATGTCGTTGAGCAGCATGACGCGGCTGCGCTGCGGCATGTACATGAGGTCCTCGAACAGGAAGATTTTCGGACGGACCTTGTTGACGGATTCGCGGCTGATCGATTCCAGCGAGGTGAGCAGCGTGTCGACCTGCGGCTTGTCGAGTTCGTTCATGAGATCGGCGACCTTCGTCGAGCCGGCGGCATTGCGCTCTGCCTCTACCTCGGCAAGCAGCGTCATGACCTGGTTCTCGATGATCTGCGCAGCCTTCGGGCTGACGGCCTTCATGTTGACCGTTCGGTTCATGATGTCAGCACGGCGGTTGTCTGGGAGCTGCAGCAGCACCTTGGCGCCGAAGTTGGAAGGCATCATCGAAAGAATATAGGCGACGGTCTGCGGATGTTCGCGCAGCAGGAACTGTGCCACGAAGGTCGGCTCGGCCTCGCTGAGACGATCCCAGATCGAGGTTTCGTAGGCCTGGAATGCCGTGCGGCGGCCGAGCAGGCTGTCGACCTCGTCGGGCGTCAGGCCTTCTTCCAGAATGGCCTCGATCGCCTTGGCATTGTCCATCAGTCCGGCGCCCTCGGTGAAGAGGTCTTCGAATTCGCCGACGAGCATCAAGAGTTCGTCCGGCGGGATGGCGCGCAGCGACTGAGCGGATGAGATAATGGTCTGCAGTTCGGCCTGGGTGAAATATTTCAACAGCCGGCCGGCGACTCCCTTTCCCATAGCGAGAAGAACAGCCGCCGCCTTTTCAGCCTGGGTCAACGGTTTCCCGGCTAGCGCGCCGCCGAAATCGTCAAAGTCCATCATGGTCTAACCTCTCCGTCCCACACAGGGATCAGGCTTTTTTCGTACTCAAAACTTCTATCAGTTTCACACCGAATCGCGTGTCGTCATTATCAAGCACCGTAATCTCGCCGCGCGCAATCCTGCGGCCATTCACCATGATCTCGACCGGTTCGCCGATCTTCTTGTCGAGGGCGATCGTCGCCCCTTCATTGAGGTTCATCAGGCCGGAGACCTGCATGCGGCTGGTGCCGAGCATGATCTGGACGTCGATCGGGATGTCCATGATCAGGTCGAAGTTCGAATTCAGCGCGCTGCCGAGCGGAGCCGGCGATGCGTCGAAAGAGGGGCTGTCGCCGAAATCCATGCCGGCGGCCGGGCTGGCATTGCCGGCGCCGAAATCGCCGCCGAAATCGTCGCCGCCAAACGGGGTGTCCGACATCTCGCCGCCGAAGGCCGCCAGATCGGTTCCTGCTGCGAAGGCGTCGTTCTGCAGGTCGTCGCCAAACTGCGGCAGGTCGCCATCGGCATCCTGCTTCAGCACGCCGCGCAGATCGTCGATCGCTTGGTCGAGATCCGCTTCGCTGCCCGGAAGATCCAGGGAGAGGTCGCTGTTCTGCTGTGTTTTCTTCGTAGCCATGAAATCACTATTCCAGTTGAAACTTGCCTCAAACTGCCTTTGCAGCCCAAAAGCCAGAGAACCGATTAATTCATTAAATGACGGATGAGTTCGTCATCCGAGTTCATCGTATCCCGGACGCGGACCATGTAGTTTTCGCCTGAACGCCCGAACTCGCACACATACAATTCCTTGCTGTTGGCGCTGACCTCGACGCGCACGTCACCGCTGTCGCGGAACGGAATGACGTCGCCGACCATCAGCTTCGATATCGTGCGCAGCGTCAGGTCCTGCAGCCTGATCTTGGCCTCGAGTGTGACATGCGAGCGGCGGACCTGGTCGCCCAGCTGTTCGGTCCACTCCGCCGACTTGCCGGTCGCCTGGCGCTTCGGCTTCGGCGGCGTCACCTTGGTCTTGAGCAGCGCGGTCTGCGGAACCATCAACGAAAATTCCGAAACGATGCCGGCAAGCGTGATCGACATATTGATGGCGGCGGCGAATTCGTCCGGGCGGTCCTCCGGCGGCCGGGCGCGCATCTCGAGCGCGTGCGGGGCCGAAAGGCTCGGTTCGAAACCGCCGGGCGCGTTGACGGCCGAGCGCAGCACCTTGGCGATCTTGTCAAAAACCATCACCGCCAGGTCGATTTCGA
Source organism: Rhizobium sp. NZLR1 (assembly GCF_017357385.1). Lineage (NCBI taxonomy): Bacteria > Pseudomonadati > Pseudomonadota > Alphaproteobacteria > Hyphomicrobiales > Rhizobiaceae > Rhizobium > Rhizobium sp. NZLR1. The sequence continues at coordinate 727,248 of NZ_CP071632.1, forward strand.
TGACCGACAGCAGCCGGTCGGCCGGCTCCTCGATCGTATCGGCGGTGGCGCCGAGCAGGTGCTCCATCAGCGTGATGACGAAACCGTTGCCGCAGGCAAGCGTGATGTTCTGCGACCAGTTGCGCAGTGTCACGTCGACGAGGGTGACGTTCGCGTTCAGGTCGTCGATCAGGTGGTTCTTATAGCCGATCTCGCAGCCGAGATAGTTGACCGTCACGTCGAGGCCGGTCTCGCTCTTGATGACGTCGGGAAAGAATTCGCTGTAGACTTCCCCGAAGGAACTGCAGATCTTGGCGACCCTGCCTCTATCGCCAAGCCCGCCTGTCAGCTTGGCGAGAAGGGCAGGATCCATTGCCGGTTTGTCATGCGAAGCATTGCTCATAGTCATTTAAGCCGCCTTGTTTTCGCCGCCTGGGTTCATCATTTCCTGTTCGACCGCGTCGATGGACGGACGCTCGTAAGCCGAGATCGTCTTGCGGCCGTATTCGAGAGCGACCTGCGGCACCGAGCCGTTCATGTAAGCAAGCAGCGTCTGCTTGACGATGACGTAGAGTCGGTGCTGCTTGTTGCGCACGATCTTGATCTGGGAGACCAGCGGCGAGCAGACGCAATAGGACAAGATAATGCCGAGGAAGGTGCCGACGAGCGCCGAGCCGATCAGGTGCCCGAGCACCTCAGGTGAATCGTTGATGTGAGCCATCGCCTTGATGACGCCGAGAACCGCGGCGACGATACCGATCGCCGGGAAGGAATCGCCCATGATCTGGATCGCGTGGTAAGGCTTCATCTTGTCATGCATGATGGTGTTGAGTTCTTCGTCCATCAGCGCCTCGATCTCGTGGCTGCGGGCATTGCCGATGATGATCAGACGCACGTAGTCGCAGATGAACGCCGTCAGTTCCTTGTTCTTCAGAACTGTCGGAGCCTGTTGGAAGATCGTCGATTCGACCGGATTGTCGATATGGGCTTCGATTTCGTTTCGCGACTTGGTGCGCAGGTCGCGCATCAGCGAATAGAGCACGCCGAGCGTGTCGAGATAATTGCGTTCTTTCGGCACAGCGTGCTTGAAGGCTTCGCCGAGCGCTTTGCCGGAATCCTTCACCACTTTCATTGGGTTCGCCATGATGAAGCTGCCGAGGCCGGCGCCGCCGATGATGAGGAATTCGAAGGGCTGGAACAGCGCGTTCACTTCGCCGCCCATCGCCATGAAGCTGCCGACGATGCAGCCGCAGACAACAATAAATCCGATAATAATATTCATCGTCAGCCCAATCTGAACGTTGCTTTTCTCTGAGACGGATAGGATTTCTGCCTTGCGTGAGGCTGATGAAAGGGCTGGTCGCGGGGCATTTCCGCGTGCCAGCTTCGCGCAAGCATCTGCCGTCAGGCTAAAGGAGACGAATGGGTGTCCGCACCCGTTTCTGAGATGCCGCCTCAGCGAAATCCCGGCCGAATCACAAAGACGACGCCCGGCTTTTCGTTCCGTTCATCGCCAATGCTTGGAGCTTACCGACATGCAATCCGGTCTTTATGTTTCACTGTCGTCGCAGATGGCGCTCGAAAAGCGCCTGACCACCATCGCAGACAACATGGCGAACGTGAACACGACCGGCTTTCGCGCCACCGAGGTGAAGTTCGACGAGATGGTGGCGAACTCCAAGAACAAGCTCAACACCAAGGTCGCCTTCGTTTCCCAGGGCAACGACTATCTGAACGAGGGAAATGGCGAATTGCAGCACACCGGCAACATGCTCGATTTCGCCGTCAAAGGTGATGCCTGGTTCTCGCTCGATACGCCGGCAGGCCGCGTCCTGACGAGGGACGGCCGCTTCACGCTCAAGGATACCGGCGAACTCGTGTCGATCCGCGGATATCCCGTTCTCGACGCCGGCGGCGCGCCCATCCAGCTCAACTCGAAGGGCGGCGAGCCGGCCGTCGGCACCGACGGCATCATCTACCAGGGCGACCGCCAGGTCGCCTCGCTCGGGCTGTTCGAGGCCGATGTCAGCAAGGGATACCTACGCTACGAAAACAGCGGCATCATGACCACTGACCAGCCGCGCGCCGTCGTCGACCGCTTCAATGTCGGCGTCGAGCAGGGTTATCTCGAAAACTCCAACGTCAACGCCATGCGCGAGATCACCCAGTTGATCGAAGTCAACCGCGCCTTCGAAAGCGTCTCGTCGCTGATGCGCGACAGCGAGGATTCCTTCAAGGAAGCCGTGCAGACGCTCGGGGGTAGCCGCTAAGCATGAGCACCACACTACTGTCCGAGGACGGTCTTTCCCCAAAATTGGCGCATCTGGCAGATCTCGTCGACCGATACGCATCGCCGGAGTTCGCGGTTGCCCATGGCGGTCGCGTGCAGACCATCGCCGCAGGCCACTACACGGTTCGCGGTCTCTCCCGCCATGTTCGCCTCGGTGAGTTTGTCGCCCATAAATCGGCGACCGGCGTCCATCTGGGTGAGGTCGTTCGCGTCGAGCCGGACCTGATTTATGTCTGCCCGATCGAACCAGGCGAGCCGATCGGCATCAACGATACGGTCATCCGCAAGGGCGCGTTTCGTATCTCACCGTCTGACAGCTGGTGCGGGCGCACCGTCAACTCGCTCTGCGAACCGATCGACGGGCTGGGTCCGATCACCGAGGGCCTCGATCGCCGCTCGATCGCCAATACCGCGCCGCCCTCGATGACCCGCAAGCGTGTCCAGACCGGCTTCAAGACCGGCGTACGCGCGATCGACATCTTCTCGCCGCTCTGCCTCGGGCAGCGCCTCGGCATCTTCGCCGGTTCCGGTGTCGGCAAGTCGACGCTTTTGTCCATGCTCGCCCGCGCCGACGCCTTCGACAAGGTCGTCATTGCGCTTGTCGGCGAACGCGGCCGCGAGGTGCGTGAATTCATCGAGGATACGCTCGGCAGCAATATGAAGAAGGCTATCGCCGTCGTTGCAACCAGCGATGAGAGCCCGATGCTGCGCAAGATGGCGCCGCTGACGGCCGTCACCATCGCCGAACATTTCCGCGACAAGGGCGAGAATGTTCTCTTCATCGTCGACAGCGTCACGCGTTTCGCCCATGCGATCCGCGAGGTGGCGACTGCCTCCGGCGAGCCGCCGATCGCACGCGGTTACCCGGCTTCCGTGTTCACCGAGCTGCCGCGCCTGCTGGAGCGCGCTGGTCCCGGCCCCGAGGGCGCCGGCACCATCACGGCGATCATCTCGATTCTCGTCGACGGCGACAACCACAACGACCCGATCGCTGATTCGACGCGCGGCATCCTCGACGGTCATATCGTCCTGCAACGCAGCCTCGCCGAAGAAGGGCGTTACCCACCGATCGATCCGCTAGCCTCGATTTCGCGTCTTGCCCGCAAGGCCTGGACGCCGGACCAGGAAAAGCTGGTCTCGCGGCTGAAGGTGCTGATCCATCGCTTCGAGGAAACACGCGACCTGCGCCTAATCGGCGGTTACCGCCAGGGTGCCGATCCCGATCTCGATATGGCGGTCAAGCAGGTACCGATCATTTACGACGTCCTGAAACAGTCGCCGGGCGACCGCGACTCGGCCGATGCCTTCGCCGATCTCGCCGGCGCGCTCAAAGCTGCAGCCGGTATGGGCAATCAGGGCGCACCCATTCAGAGGAGATAGACGTGGCTGAATTCGACGACGAACGCATCGCTTCTCTGAAGCAGCGCCGGAAGACCGTCATCCTGGATCGGCTTCTGACTTTCACCGGCCTGGCGCTTGCCGGCGCTTCCGCCTTCTTTCCGTGGTATGTATTTTTCAACGAAGATAAGTTCGGCATCAACGTCGCCGCCAGCGACAATTCGCGCGAATTGCCGGATTGGCCGGCCCGCAACGTCTTCAGCGTCTCGCCGCTTGCCATGATCAACAAGAACGAGCCGGACAAAAAGGCCCCGCCGATCGATCCGCTGACGACGGCAACGGTTTCCGACCTCGGCAAGGAACGCAATGGCCGCCCCATACCCGAGGATCAGCCTTTCCCTGGCAAGTCTTTCTTCCGCCTGCTGCACGTTTCCAACGGCCGGGCGCTGATCGAGGATCCCTCGGGTATGTATGTGGTGCGCATCGGTTCGATCCTGCCCGACGAGAGCCGCCTAGCGACACTCGAGCAGCGCGACGGCAAATGGGTGATCGTTACCTCCAAGGGCGATACCTACCAGAATAATTGAACCTGTCGGCCAACGCCGAAGGCAACAGGGGCTCCGCCGCGAACCGGCCGGAGCCCCTGTTTTTTTGAGCGCAGCGCTGCCCGAAAAGCGCCTTGAAACCTGAATTCCCGTAAGTCCCACGCAAGATTACCGCACTAGGTTCGGGACAGTAAAAACGGAGAGTCTCATGCAACCGATCCAACTTTTCGACTTGGCTTCGCGACAGGCGGAATGGCTGACGATCCGTCAGCAGGTTGTTGCCGGCAACATCGCGAATGCCAACACCCCGAAGTTCCACGCCAAGGACGTCACGCCCTTCGACGCCGTGCTGGACAAGTCCGACATCACCATGACGCGCACCAATCCGGCCCATCTCAGCGGCAATGATTTCAGCGCCAGCGGCGATATCGACGTCAAGGACGCCGCACTCGACCAGGAAATCGGCGTCCAGGAATCAGGCAATACCGTCGGTGTGGCCGAAGAGCTCTCCAAGTCGGGCGATATCAAGCGCCAGTACGATCTGAACACCTCGCTGGTCAGTTCTTTCAACCGCATGATGTTGATGACCGTCAGGAAGTAAAAATTCATGGATCCGCTTTCAGCAGCAATGAAAATCGCCGGTTCCGGGCTCGAGGCGCAGTCGACGCGCCTGCGCATCGTTTCGGAAAACATCGCTAACGCTCGCTCGACCGGCGACACGCCTGGAGCCGACCCCTATCGCCGTAAGACGATCACCTTCGGCCAGCAGATGGATCGCGCCAGCGGCGTCGAGACGGTCGATGTCAAGAAGGTCGGCGTCGACGAAGGCGACTTCAGCACCGAATTCGACCCCAGCAATCCGGCCGCGGATCAGAAGGGCGTCGTCAAACTGCCGAACGTCAACATCCTCGTCGAGATGGCCGACATGCGCGAAGCCAACCGCTCGTATGACGCCAATCTGCAGACCATCAAGCAGACCCGCGATCTCATCTCCTCCACGATCGACCTCCTGAAGAGCCAATAATAATGATCAGCAGCGTCCAGAATGTCAGCAACCTTTCGATGACCCGAGCGCTTGGCGCCGTCGACACCGAAAATTCCGCCTCGTCGTCTGCCGCCACCATGCCGGGCACCGCAGGTGCGGCCAACGGCATGAGCTTTGCCTCCGTCATGGGCAACATGGCAACCGACGCGGTCACCAGCCTGAAGGGTGCGGAAAGCATGTCCTTTGCCGGCATCAAGGGCACGGCGACGACGCGTGAAGTCGTCGATTCCATGCTCCAGGCCGAGCAGACGCTGCAGACCGCGATCGCCATCCGTGACAAGGTCGTCTCGGCCTTTCTCGAAGTCACCAAGATGCAGATGTAACTGAATTGAGGACGAACACATGAGAGCGCTCGCCATCGCAGCAACGGGCATGGATGCCCAGCAGACCAATCTGGAAGTCATCGCGAACAATATCGCCAACATCAATACGACGGGTTTCAAGCGCGCTCGCGCCGAATTCTCCGATCTTCTCTACCAGACCGAACGCGCCAAGGGTGTCGCCAACCGCGCCAACCAGGCCGTCGTCCCGGAAGGCGCCAATATCGGCCTCGGCGTCCAGACCTCGGCGGTGCGCAACCTGCATCTCCAGGGCGAACTGACCCAGACCGGCAACGACCTCGACGTGGCGCTGATCGGCAAGGGCTTCTTTCAGATCCAATCGACCGACGGTACGACGCTCTACAGCCGTGCCGGCGCCTTCAACAAGAACGAGCAGGGCCAGCTCGTCACCATCGACGGCTACGAGGTCCTTCCCGGCATCACCATTCCGACGGGCTCGACCGAGCTGACGATCAGCCGCTCGGGCCAGGTTTCGGCCAAGCTGCCCGGCGCGACGACCGCGACCACGCTTGGCCAGCTGACGCTTGCCGATTTCGTCAATGAGGCCGGCCTCCAGCCGATCGGCGACAATCTCTTCCAGGAAACGGCTGCCTCCGGCGAAGCCGTCGTCGGCAATCCCGACGAGGAAGGTTTCGCCTACATGAAGCAAGGCTATCTGGAATCCTCGAACGTCGACCCGGTGAAGGAAATTACCGAGCTGATCTCGGCCCAGCGCGCTTACGAAATGAATTCCAAGGTGATCACCACCGCTGACGAAATGGCCACCGTCGTCAGCAAGAACCTGAAGTAGAGGGAAGGGCCGAAACATGATGTTTTGCCGGGCAGGACACATCTCAGGATGGGTGGCGGCAGCCACGATCGCAGTCGCGGGCATTTTCTTGCCCGCGGACGCGGGTGCCGGCATGGGTTATGCCGTCGTCCCGACGACGATCATCTACCCCGGCGACACACTGTCGGCCAGCCAGCTTCAGGAGGTCGAGGTCACCAACCCCAACCTCGCCGGCGATTTTGCCAAATCCATTTCCCAGGTCGAAGGCATGGTCTCCAAGCGCACGTTGCTGCCGGGCCGCACGATTTCGGTTTCGGGTCTGCGCGAAGCCTATACGGTGACCCGCGGCTCGTCGATCCGCCTGGTCTTTTCGCTTGGCGCGATGACGATCTCGGCTGCCGGCTCGCCGCTCGAAGACGGCTCGACCGGGCAGGTCGTGCGCGCACGCAATATGGATTCCGGGGTTATCGTCAGCGGCACGGTGCTTGCGGACGGCACGGTCCATGTGAGGGCAAAATGAAATTGTTCTTCCGTTTCTTGACCCTTGTCGCGGTCTTCGCCATGAGCCTGGCCGACGTCGCGCCCGCCTGGGCGCTGACCTCCCGCATCAAGGATATCGCTTCGCTTCAGGCCGGCCGTGACAACCAGCTGATCGGTTATGGCCTGATCGTCGGTCTGCAGGGAACCGGCGACGGCTTCCGTGCCTCGCCTTTCACCGAGCAGTCGATGCGGGCGATGCTGCAGAATCTCGGCATCTCGACTCAGGGCGGCCAGTCCAACGCCAAGAACACGGCGGCCGTCATGGTCACCGCCAACCTGCCGCCCTTCGCTAGCCCCGGCAGCCGCATCGACGTGACGGTGAGTTCGCTCGGCGATGCGACGTCGCTGCGCGGCGGCACGCTCGTCATGACCTCGCTTTCCGGCGCCGACGGCCAGATCTATGCCGTCGCGCAGGGCGCCGCCATCGTTTCCGGATTTCAGGCGCAGGGCCAGGCCGCAACGGTGACCGAAGGCGTGACGACCGCCGGCCGCGTGCCCGGCGGCGCGATCATCGAACGCGAACTTCCGTCGCGCTTCAAGGACTCGGTCAATCTCGTCCTGCAGCTGCGCAACCCCGACTTCTCGACGGCAATCCGCATCGCCGACATCGTCAACGGTTATGCCTCGGCACGCTTCGGCGGCCCGGTCGCCGAAGCCAAGGATTCGCAGGAAGTGGTGATCCAGAAGCCGCGCACGGCCGATCTCACCCGGCTGATGGCCGACCTCGAAAATCTCATCGTCGAAACCGATACGCCGGCCAAGGTGGTCATCAACGAGCGCACCGGAACGATCGTCATCGGCTCGGACGTCCGCGTTTCGCCGGTTGCAGTCAGCTACGGCACACTGACGGTTCAGGTTACCGAGACGCCGCAGATCATCCAGCCCGAACCTTTCTCGCAGGGCCGGACCGCCGTCCAGCCGCAGACCGATATCGCGGCTGAGCAGACCGGCGGGCGCGTCGCCATCATCGACGGTCCCGACCTCAGGACCCTCGTCGCCGGTCTCAACAATATCGGCGTGAAGCCGGATGGCATCATCGCCATTCTCCAGGGCATCAAGTCGGCAGGCGCCCTGCAGGCGGAGCTTGTGCTGCAATGATAAAGTTCATCAACCCTGACATGACGGTCCTGCAATTGCTGCGCCGGCTGGCGCTGCCCGCAGCAGGCCTCGTCCTTCTGTCGATCCCGGGCGCCTTCGCGCAGGAGCATGCGCCGGCGGGAGACATCATCTCCCAGGACGAGGTCAAGCAGTTCTGCACCAACATCGCCGACCCCGCCCGCGACCAGCGTTACCTCCTGCAGAAGCAGGAGCTGGAAAAGCTTCGCGCCGACATCGACGCCCGCATGGCGGAAATGGATAAACGCAAGGCCGAATACCAGGACTGGCTGAAGCGGCGCGACGATTTCCTGAAGCAGGCTGAAGCCGGCCTCACTGAGATCTATAAGAAGATGAAGCCGGATGTGGCCGCACTCCAGCTGCAGGATATGAAGATCGAGGTGGCCTCCGCCGTGATCATGCGGCTCGGACCGCGTCAGTCGAGCCTCATCCTCAACGAGATGGACGCGAAGAAGGCCGCGGCCATCGCCAGCGTCATCGCCAGTGCGTCCGATCCCAATACGTCGAAGGATCCTTCATGAATATGCGTCTCCCGGCCGCGATTGCCGCCCTCGCACTCCTTGCGGGTTGCCAGTCTCCGACGGCAGTCAGCGAGATCGGCCGTGCGCCCGCCATGAGCCCGATCGGCAGCGGCCTTGCCTACGGCCAGACGCCGCAGATGGCGCTTTATCCGAAGCAGCCGCGCGCTGTGGCGCAGGGTTATTCGCTGTGGAGCGATTCACAGGCGGCGCTCTTCAAGGATGCACGCGCGCTCAACGTCGGCGACATCCTGACCGTCGACATTCAGATCAACGACAAGGGTTCTTTCGACAACGAGACCAACCGCAGCCGCAAGAATTCGAGCGGCATGAACTGGGACGTCAACGCCCAGATCTTCGGCTGGACGCCTGAGTCCAAGACCGACCTGACCTATGGCTCCGACACCAGCACCGACGGCAAGGGCAAGATCGAGCGCACCGACAAGCTGACGTTGCTGGTCGCCGCCGTCGTCACCGGCATTCTCGAAAACGGCAACCTCGTCATATCGGGCTCGCAGGAAGTCCGATTGAACCAGGAACTGCGTATCCTGAACGTCGCCGGTATCGTTCGTCCGCAGGACGTCAATGCCGAAAACCAGATCTCCTACGACAAGATCGCCGAAGCCCGCATCTCCTACGGTGGCCGCGGCCGCCTGATGGAAGTGCAGCAGCCTCCGCGCGGCCAGCAGGCCGTCGATCTTTTCTCGCCGCTTTGAGGCTGAACGACGATGGCAGAGCCAGACGCAAGCGCAGATCAATCAAAGAAGAAATCCGGCACGCTGATGACGATCATCGGCGTCGCCGTCCTGACGCTGCTCGGCGCCGGTGGCGGCTGGGCGGTCGGCACGATCGTCGCGCCCAACATCAAGGGCGCCAAGGAGGCCGAGCAGGCCAAGGACGCCGAAGCGAAGAAAAAGGGTGAGGAAGGCCTGGCCCACATCTCCACCGAGGCCAACAACGTCGTCCAGCTCGAGCCGATCACGTCGAATCTCGCTTACCCCTCCGAAAACTGGGTCCGACTTGAGGTCGCGCTGCTCTTCAACGGGCCGCCGGATGTCAAGGTTTCCGAGGATATTCATCAGGATATCCTCGCATATATCAGGACCGTTTCCCTGCAGCAGATCGAGGGGCCGCGGGGCTTTCAATATCTCAAGGATGACATACAGGAACGTGTTGACCTTCGCTCGCAAGGGCGCGTATCGAAGGTCATGTTCAGGACATTTGTCATCGAATGATTCGTCTCATAGTTTTCCTTGCCGCCATGATAGCGGTACCGGAACTGGCGGTGGCACAGCAGCTGCCGACTAACCTGTTGAACGTGCCGGTCGATGGCTCCGTCGCCGCCTGGATCATCCGCACCTTCGGCCTGCTGACCATTCTTTCGGTCGCGCCGGGCATCCTGATCATGGTGACGAGCTTCCCGCGCTTCATCATCGCCTTCTCGATCCTGCGCTCAGGCATGGGCCTCTCCTCCACGCCCTCCAACATGATCCTTCTGTCGCTGTCGCTGTTCATGACCTTCTACGTCATGTCGCCGACCTTCGATCAGGCCTGGCAGAACGGCGTGCAGCCGCTGCTTGCCAATCAGATCAACGAAACCGAGGCGGTCCAGCGGATCGCCGAACCGTTCCGCACCTTCATGTCGGCCAATACCCGCGACAAGGATCTGGCGCTCTTCGTCGATCTGGCGCGTGAACGCGGACAAAATATCCAGACGACCGATCCGATCGACTACCGTGTGCTGATCCCGGCCTTCATGATTTCCGAGATTCGCCGCGGCTTCGAGATCGGCTTCCTCGTCGTCCTGCCGTTCCTCGTCATCGACCTGATCGTCGCTACCATCACCATGGCGATGGGCATGATGATGCTGCCGCCGACCTCGATCTCGCTGCCGTTCAAAATTCTCTTCTTCGTGCTGATCGACGGCTGGAACCTGCTTGTCGGCAGCCTGGTGCGCTCATTCAACTGACAGGCTGCGGCCTCTTCCTTTTCCAAACGTGAAAACCCGCCGGATTGCCCCGGCGGGTTCTTTCGTGGCGTTAAAAGCCTCACTCCGCGGCGAACGGCGCGGTGCGCGGCGGCAGCGCCGCGATGTCCATGTGGTCGGGTGCGAGACCCTGCTTGGCGCGCGCGGCTATGATTTCATAGGCCTGCTCCAGATGGTCGCAGAACCGTTCGGCATCGAAGAGCGGCGCAATATAGCGCTTCTCCTTGAGATGTGCCTTGTATTCGGCGATCCGCCCGGGATTCTCGGCCAGTTCCACGGCCATATCCTCGTAGTCCTGCAGGTCGCTTGCGACGAGGTCGGGTAGGTCGATGGCCCGCAGCAGGCTCTCGCTGACGCGTGAGGCGAAGTTGGTGCCTTTGACGGTCAGAACCGGCAGGCCGCCCCAGAGCTGCTCCGAGGTGGTCGTGTGGCCGTTGACGGGGAAGGTGTCGATGCCGAGGTCGGCCGCCTGCTGACGGTCGATGTGCTGTTCGTAGGGAGCGCGAGGGCAGAAGATGATCCGCTTGGGCGAAATGGCTGCCGCCTGGAACTGCTTCAAGAGATTTGCCTGGTTGCGCGGCGAATTCGCCATCAGCCAGAGCACGCTGTTCGGCGCGCGCTTGAGAATGCGGCACCAGCTGTCGATTACCTCAGGCGTAATCTTGCGGTTGCCGTTGAAGGAGGCGAAGATGAAGGCATCTTCCGGCAGGCCGAGCTGCTCACGGGTGACGGCGCGCGGCTTCGGACGATGCATCGGATCGTTCGGCTGGTAGCTTTCCGGCAGTCGGCAGAATTTTTCGTGATAGAAAGGCTTGGCCACCTCGGGCAACACCGAATGGTCGCCGATGACATAGTCCAGGTCGATATTGACGGTGCTGCCGGGAAAACCGAGCCAGCCGACATGTACCGGCGCCAGCGGCAGGTTGAAAGCAGTCGCGCGGCTGCCTGATGTATGACCCTTCAGGTCGACCATGATGTCGATATTATGCGCGCGCACCGTTTCCAGCATCGCCCGGTCGGAGAAGCCGTGAACGGTGACGATCCTGCCCCAACGGCTGCGATCGGTGTCGTTGTGCTTTAGGTATTCCGGGCCTGTATGGCAGAAGAGCGTCACCTCGAACCGATCCTTGTCGTGCAGTTCGAGGATGCGTTGCAGCAGCTTCATCGTCGCGTGCCGGTCCCAGAAGTCCGACGACATGTAGCCGATGCGGATCTTGTCCGACCAGATGTGCGGCTGGTTGCGGCGGAAGGTCACCCGTTCGTGGTTGAGAGGTGTGGTGCCGATCGTCGCATAGCGGTTGAAGTCCTCGTTGCCGCACCAGTGCAGGTGATAGAACGGGTTGTCTTTGCGCAGGATCTCGATATCGCCTTTCGCAAGGGCCGCGTCGATCACCGCCTGATGCTTGGCTGCCTCTTCGAATTCGTTGAATTCGCGGGCGAAAACAAGGTGGAGAAAGCGGAAGGCGTGATTGCCTGGAAAACGCTTGAAGAGGTTGCGCGCCAGCTTCTGGTTGGTTGCATCGTTGAGATCGTCGCTGAGCAGCAGGGCCGCCAGACGCATGTGGTCGGGATTCATGCTTTCCGACAGCACCGTCTTGAACGGACGGATGATATCGCGCTGCTGGCGCTTCAGATAGATCGCGGTGATGATGAAAGCGAGTTCGGCATCTTCCTGCGCTTTGGCAAGGTTGCGCATGGCGATCAGCAGCGCTTCGTCCTCGTTGCCAGTCTCGTAATGCAGCTTGGCGGCCTGTTTCTGGTATTCGTAGGCGTTCGGTCCTTCGCAGTTGCCGGCCAGGCCATAGGCTTTCGCGGCGTCGGCCTTGAATCCGAGCTGCACGAGGTTCTTGGCCAGCAGCGCATAGGTCTTGGCGTCCTGCTGGATATCCATCAACTGGTTGAGCGTCGCCAGGGACTGTGTGTAGCGGCCCATCTGGTAATCCTTGGATGCCGCAGAGAACGAAACTTTGCTGTTCAAAACCCAACTCCGTGAAGGAAATGTTCTGGCAATGGCGGTCGATCGCCCGGCGCATGCACGGTTTGTCCTCCCCGAAAACGGGTGGATCGGTCCGATGGTGCTATCCCGGCGCCTGCCACATTGGCATTCGAAGCTTGCTTGAAACCGGTGAGTTGACGAACCTCTGTTTTCCCGGCGAAATGGCCGCTTTTCCGCAGGGAAAACGCTTACTTTCCAAGAGAATTAGAATGTAGAGGAATATATTCAGCAAGCATTAACTATGCCCTGCGAGGAGCCGGCTTGAGGCCAGTATTTTTAAGAAGTTGGCAAGCATTGGCTGCGAGATTGCCCTGGACATGACGGGTTTGGGCCAAACAAAAAAGGCGCCGAGTAGCATGAAGCTGGTCCGTCATCGCCGGTACTATAGTCCGGTATGTCCTCCTTTTTGTATCTAGTTTCCAGGGGACAGATTTATGACAAGCATTAACACGAACACTTCCGCACAGGCCGCTCTCCAGACGCTGCGTAGCGTCAACCAGGGCCTCAACCAGACGCAGAACCACGTTTCGTCGGGCTATCGCGTTGAAAAGGCTTCTGACAACGCTGCTTACTGGTCGATCGCAACGACCATGCGGTCGGACAACAAGGCACTCTCCGCTGTTTCCGACGCCCTCGGCGTTGGCGCTGCGAAGGTCGACACCGCTTACACCGCCATGGACAGCGCCATCGACGTCGTCGGCGACATCAAGGCCAAGCTGGTTGCCGCCACTGAAAACGGCGTCGACAAGGCCAAGGTTCAGGAAGAAATCGGTCAGCTGCAGCAGCAGCTCCTCAGCATCGCCCAGTCGGCTTCCTTCAATGGCGAAAACTGGGTTGCCGGCGCTGACGGCACGAAGAGCGTCGTATCCTCCTTCGTCCGCGACGGCTCCAACGCCGTTTCGGTAACCACGACCGACTACGTTCTCGACGACAGCAGCGCGGGCAACGTAATGTTCGGCATGAGCGGCGGTTCGGTCGAAACCTCCACCGGTATCCTCGGTACTTCGAATGGTGCGACCGGCTCGATCTACGCGATGGACATCACCAGCTTCACCGCCGGCCAGATCCAGTCGGCTCTGACGAACGTCGAATCGGCTCTGAAGTCGATGACCAGCGCCGGCGCTGCTCTCGGCTCGCTCTCCAAGCGCATCGACAATCAGGACACCTTCGTGTCCGCGCTCAGCGATTCGATCGACTCCGGTATCGGCCGTCTGGTCGATGCCAACATGGAAGAAGAATCCTCCAAGCTCAGCGCCTTGCAGACCCAGCAGCAGCTGGCGATCCAGTCGCTGTCGATCGCGAATTCCTCTTCGCAGAACATCCTGTCGCTGTTCCGCTAAGACCGGTCGGCACAAGGTTTCCAAGTTTCGCGGCCGGGTCATCCCCGGCCGCGAAATGTTTTAACATAAGGTTAATGAAAACTCTTCTAAGTCTCAGATATTTTTAAGTAATTTCCAGTTTGGATTTAGCTTTCCTTAACCATCTTGGTGTTTTCTAGGCCCATCGAAACGGCGAGTTAACCTTAACAAAAAATGGTTAGCAGGCATGATGCTGATCGCTGTGGGCCGGCCGAAAATCCGGAATGTCCCTTCTTAAAATCTGCCAACAAGGGGCAATTAAACTATGACGAGCATCAACACCAATAACGCTGCAATGGCAGCCCTCCAGACTCTCCGTGGCATCAACCAGGGTCTCCAGACAACCCAGGCTCACGTTTCGTCCGGCTATCGCGTCGGCAAGGCTTCCGACAACGCTGCTTACTGGTCCATCGCAACGACCATGCGTTCGGACAACAAAGCTCTCTCGGCTGTTTCCGACGCTCTCGGCCTCGGCGCCGCTAAGGTCGACACCGCTTATTCCGCCATGGACAGCGCCATCGACGTCGTCGGCGACATCAAGGCCAAACTGGTTGCCGCCACTGAAAACGGCGTCGACAAGGCCAAGGTCCAGGAAGAAATCAGCCAGCTGCAGCAGCAGCTGATGAGCGTCGCTCAGTCGGCTTCCTTCTCGGGTGAAAACTGGGTGGCCGGCGCTTCCGGCACCAAGAATGTCGTTGCCTCCTTCGTCCGTGACGGCTCCAACGCCGTGTCGGTCGTGATGACCGACTATGTGCTCGACGATAGCAGCGTGGGCAACGTTCTGTTCGGCATGAGCGGCGGGGCAGTCGAAACCTCCACGGGTATTCTCGGCACGTCGAATGGCGCGACCGGTTCTGTCTACGCGATGGACATCACCAACTTCACCCTCGGCGAGATCCAGTCGGCTCTGACGAACGTTGAATCGGCTCTGAAGTCCATGACCAGCGCCGGCGCTGCTCTCGGCTCGGTCTCCAAGCGCATCGAACTGCAGGAAAACTTCGTGTCCGCACTCAGCGACTCGATCGACTCCGGTGTCGGCCGCCTCGTCGACGCCGACATGGAAGAAGAATCCTCCAAGCTCAGCGCTCTGCAGACCCAGCAGCAGCTGGCCGTGCAATCGCTGTCGATCGCGAACTCCTCTTCGCAGACGATCCTCACGCTGTTCCGCGGCTAATAACCGCAGAAAACATCGGCCCGCCGGTCTCCGGCGAGCCCCCAGCAACGAGCCGCGCTTCTATGGAGCGCGGTTTTTTTAATGTCCGTTAACGATCGATTAACCATAATGCTGTTTTCTCAGGTCAACGAGACGGTGGGTTAACCAAATCTAAGAATCGGTTAACAGGCATGAGGCTGGTCCCCGTTCCCGGTAGCGTTCCGGAATGTCCCTTTTTTCCATCTGCCGACAAGGGGCAATCATTTCATGACCAGCATTTTGACCAACGTCGCGGCCATGGCCGCGCTTCAGACACTCCGCGGAATCAATGACGGCCTTGAGGCTACGCAGAATCGCGTATCATCGGGCTACCGCGTCGAAAAGGCAGCCGACAACGCGGCTTACTGGTCGATCGCAACGACGATGCGTTCGGACAACAAGGCACTCTCCGCCGTCTCCGACGCCCTCGGCCTCGGCGCCGCCAAGGTCGACACCGCTTACTCTGCCATGGACAGCGCCATCGACATCATCAGCGAAATCAAGGCGAAGATCGTCGCCGCGACCGAAAAGGGCGTCGACAAGACCAAGGTCCAGGAAGAAATCGGCCAGCTGCAACAGCAGCTCCTGAGCATCGCGCAGTCGGCTTCCTTCTCCGGTGAAAACTGGGTTGCTGGTGCTGACGGCACCAAGAGCGTCGTTTCTACTTTCGTGCGCGATGGCAGCGGCAATGTCTCAGTCAAGACGACCGATTACATCCTGGACACGAGCTCCATGGGCAACGTTCTCTTCGGCATGACCTCGACTGGCACGATCGACACGAGCTCCGGCATTATCGGCACATCATACGGCACTATCGGCTCGATCTACTCGATGGACATCAGCACCTTCGGTTCGCCTGAGATTTCCATGGCCCTGACCTCGATCGAGGCTGGCCTGGATGCCATGACCAAGGCTGCCTCGCAGCTCGGCTCTATTTCCACGCGCATCGAACTGCAGGAAAACTTCGTTGGAGCACTCAGTGATTCGATTGACTCGGGTGTCGGCCGCCTCGTTGACGCCAATATGGAAGAGGAATCGAGCAAGCTGACGGCCTTGCAAACGCAGCAGCAACTGGCTATCCAGTCGCTGTCGATCGCCAACTCCAGCGCGCAGAACATCCTCACGCTGTTCCGCAGCTAAGCCAGGCGCTGAAGCTGGACCGAATCTTGCGCCATCGTTCGGCAGCAAGCAGAAAGCCTCCCGGACCGCGCCCGAAACGGCGCGGTTTTTTCTTTTATATCAATAGCTTGCCTGCCGCCGTGATCGGCGCGGCGAGTTCAGCGCCGCGCTCTTGCCGAACAGGTTGATATCGAGTTAACCTCGCTTTGAGTTGATTTGCTTTTGCGACACGCCGGTAGAAACGCTGCCGGAGGCATGACGCCACTTTAGTCGCCGCCGGCAATCCGGCCTGCCCTTTTACCTTACTCCGAGAGCCTGTCGATGACCGTTAAGATTACCAGCGCGGCCGCGGTGAATGCGCTTGCGGTGCTGCGCAGCATCAACAAAGAAGCCGGCCAGACCCAGCAGCAAGTGTCCTCGGGATATCGTATCGAGACGGCCGCCGACGATGCGTCCTACTGGTCGGTTGCGACCGTCATGCGCTCGGACAGCACCAATCTCGGGACGATCGGGGATGCGCTCGGTCTCGGCGCGGCCAAGGTGGACGCGACCTACACGGCGATGAATTCGGCGATCGATCTCATGGGCCAGATTCGTGCCAAGCTTGTGTCGGCGAAAGAGCCGGGCACCGACAAGGACAAGATCAACGCCGAGATCAGCGAATACAAACAGCAACTGCAGACGGTCGTTGAATCGACCTCGTTTGCGGGCGAGAACTGGCTGCTGAACGGCAATACCACGGCGCCCCCGACATGGTCGGTCATCTCAAGCTTCGTGCGCGCTCCGACCGGCGAATATCAGGCCCGGACCATCGATTTCCCGTCGTCGCAGACCATCCTCATCGACGAGAACAATGCGAGCGGTGGCCTGTTCACCAAGGCGGTCGACGCCAATGCGATCAACAACAACGGCGCGACGGCGCGCAACTACTATCTGCTGAACGCCAACTCGGCCACGCCGACGACAGGGACGGAAATTGCGATCGGCCAGAATACGACCGATGCGCAACTCACCGATATGCTTGATGTGACCGACTCGCTGCTCTCCTCGCTGACGACGACGGCTGCTTCGATCGGCGTGATGAAGACGCGTATCGACGATCAGATAGATTACACTGCCGATCTCGCCGATTCGATCGACAAGAGCGTCGGTGCGCTCGTCGATACCGACATGGACGAGGCTTCGATCCGGCAGAAGGCGATCGAAACCCAGAAGCAGATGGCTGTCGAAGCAATCTCGATCCTCAACACGGCTTCGAGCAAGATTCTGATTCTGCTGGAATAAAGGTGAGCGCGATCGCGGATGGCGGCGCCATTCATCCTCGCGCAAGTTTGACTTCCTAGTTTCCGGCACGAAGGCATCGTCCGAATCCGTGCCGGCGCAAGGTGAAGCCCTTGCCCGTTTCGAAGCGACATGCCGGCGCGCAAGGTCGTTTTGAGCGGGGGTGGATATGCTGCATGCCTCCCGAATGCTGGATGGTTTTTTATGAGCATTACGCTTTCCCGGTATTTGAAGGACTTCGGTGAACCGGAACCGTCAGCGCCGATCATCGACATCGACGATTTCGGCGGCGACGGTTTTCCCGAAATGCCAAGCGAACCGCCAATCGACGTCGAGGCGGAGCGCCGCGAAGCCTATGCGCAAGGTCATGCCGCAGCCACCGCTGATTTGACCGAGAAATTCCAAGCCGAGGCGCGGGCGCTGGCCGAGGTCCATGCGCGTGAGTTCGAGGAGCTGAAGCTTCGCTACGAAGTCGAGGCGGCGGCGGTCATTGGCTCCCGCATTCGCGATATCGCCGAAGAGGTCGCACAGCTGGTCAGCGCCGGCGCCGCCGTCGCCTTAGCACCTGTGATGACCGAAGCGCTGGCCGCCAAGGCTGCCGAAAGCCTCGCCGTCCTGCTGCGTGACGCGATCCTCGAGGGTGCCGCCGGCCCGATTGTCATGCGCGGGCCGACCCGGCTTTTCGAACTCCTAACGGCCGAACTCGGCGAACATGCTGGGGCGGTTCGACACGTTGAGACTGACGATATCGATCTTGCCGTCGAAATCGGTGAATCCGTCATCGTCACCCGTATGTCCGCCTGGGCGGCCAGCTTGAAGAAAGTTCTCGAATGAGCGAAGGCGAAAACCACCACCACGGCAAGAACGAGATCATCATCGTCAAGAGACATGGCGGCGGTGATCACGATGGCGCCCATGGCGGTGCGTGGAAAATTGCCTATGCCGACTTCATGACGGCGATGATGGCGTTCTTCCTGGTCATGTGGCTGGTCAATGCCGCCAATGAGGAGACCAAGGCCTCGGTCGCGACCTATTTCAATCCGATCAAGCTCTCCGACGAAAAGCCGACCGAAAAGGGACTGAAGAAGCCCGTCGACAACGCCGAAGGCGAGGAGAAGCAGGAAAAGTCGAAACAGAAGGAAGAAAACCCGAACGACGGCAAATCGGCGGCGGATGGTGACGATCAGACATCGACATCAGGTGACCAGACCAATTATTCCGAGGCCGATTTCTTCGAAAATCCTTATTCGGTTCTCGCCGAAATCGCGCAGGAAGTCGGCCAGCAGGCCAATGTCAGCGCCAAGGGCGATGGCGGTGCCGCCGATTCCGGCCCGGCCACCGGCGCCGATGGCGGCGAGGCCTATCGTGATCCCTTCGATCCAGATTTTTGGACGAAGCAGGTCGAGGTCACGACAGCCGGCAAGTCCACCCCTCCGGGCAAGAACGACGAGCAGGCGGCCGAGAGCGGGACAACCGAGATCGCCAAGGTCGAGGATATGAAGCCGATGCCGCTGACCACCGATCAGAAGGCCACCGGTCAGGAACCCAAGGAAACCAAGACCGCGGCCGAGACCAAGGACGGCAAGGCGCCGGGTGACAAAAAGTCCGGCGACAAGAAGGCTGGCGATAAGAAGGCCGAAGCGCAAAAGGACGCCGATCATCGGAAGGATGCCGACAAGAGCGCGGCAGAGACCGAGCAGCAGCAGAAGGAAGCCGAGCAGCTGCAGGAGCAGATCGCCCAGCAGATCGGCGGCGTTGCCGGCAAGCTTGCCGAAGGCCTGACCGTGACGGCATCCGAAGGCGGATTGCTGGTCAGCATCTCCGACCAGAACGACGATTCGATGTTCAATATCGGTTCTGCGGTTCCACGCCAGGAGATGGTGCTCGCCATGGAAAAGATTGGCGCAATCCTGAAGGAGAGGGGTGGCGCGGTCGCCATCCGCGGCCACACGGACGGGCGCCCGTACAAGGGCGGGCAGAATGAGAACTGGCGGCTTTCGATGGACCGCGCCCAGAGCGCCTATTACATGCTCGTGCGCGGCGGGTTCGACGAGAAGCGCATCTCCCAGGTCTCGGGCTTCGCCGACCGTCGGCTGAAGCTGCCGTCCGACCCGTTCAACGCGACCAACCGCCGGATTGAGATTCTGGTGCAGGCGGATCAAGGATAACAGGATGGCGCGTCGGCAGTATCGCTATGTCGGATTTGTGGCCCTCGGCCTGGCGTTGCTTTCGTCGGCCGCAGGCAGGGCGCAGGATCCGGACGATCTCGAGCCGTACAAGATGATGCGGTCGCTGCAGTTCGTGCAGGATTCCGTGGTCTCCGGCGATCATTCGGCCGGTGAGATGCAGCGCTTCATGCTGGGCACGATCGACGAGCGGCTGCGCAGCGTCGATACGTCGGTCTTCGATGACGACCGCAATGTCGACGCAGCGCTGATCTACGCGATGAGCGGCGGCAATCCGCAGACGCTGGAATATCTGATCGTCCACGACGTCAACGGCTATTTCGACAACCGTGTTACCGATGTGCTCAGAAAATATCTGAGCGGCAAGGGGCTGCTCGTCGCCAAGACGCTGGAGGAGACCGCCAGGGAATACCGCGACAAGAAGATCGGCCCTTACCTTGCATTGATCGGCGGCAACGTGCTGATCGCGACGAAGCCGGCAGACGCACTCGATCTCTACGACCAGGCGCGCCTTGCGGCGCCGGGCACGATCGTCGAGGAAGCGGCGCTGCGCCGCTCGGTCGCCATCTGCGTCGACAAGGGGATGCTCGACCGGGGAATGGCCTATTCGCAGCGTTATATCAGGCGCTTCCTGCATTCGCCCTATGCCAGCCAGTTCGCCGATCTTTTCGTCACGCTCGTCGTCGGCCACGATCACGACGTGAAGCCGCAGGATGTCATCGACATCCTGTCCTTCATGGACGCGCCGCGCCAACGCGAGGTCTATCTGCGCATCGCCCGCGCTGCCGCGATCGCGGGTAAGCCGGAGCTGGCCCACATGGCGGTCGAGCGTGTGCAGTCGCTTGGCGGCGGCACCGACAATGCCTTCGGTCCGCTGGCGAATTTCTATGGCGGCATGGCCGGCCTTCCCACCGAGGATATCGACCGGGCGGCGAAGAATGTCAGCGACATCGCTGGCAACACGCTTTCACCGCGCGATCAGGCGCTGCAGGAGGCGGCGCGATCGATTGCCGAGCAGATCCTGCGCGCTCCCGATCCGGCAAGCCTGACACAAGCCTCGAACCCTAACACTTCTAATCAAGAAATCACTTCTGAAAAGGCTGCGGCTATAGAGACGCAACCGGGAGCGCCAGGCGCGCTTCCCGAGCCTGTTCCGGGAGGTGTGGCATCGACTGGCCAGAGCCAGGGTACCGACCCCTCATTCAACGCATTTGTGACGACCAATCGGTCCAAGCTCGACGAGATCGACGGTCTTCTGGCGCAGGAAGGCAACGAACAATGATGGATATGAGCGTCTCCGGCGGAGCCGCCGGTGCGGAGTCCGCCGCGATTACGAAATCTGCGCGACCGGCCGGTAAAGACGATACGGCCGGCCAAAAGAATGGCTTCTCCGACGCACTTGCCAAGGCAAGTGGTGGTACCGCCAATGACGACGCCGACGATGCGCAGCCGGATCAGGGTGCGGTTGCTGATGGCAGCGCCGAGAAAGTGGCGCGGACGATCCGCGGCCGCAACGGCGCAAAACCGTTGATCGATCTCGGCGACGCCGCGCTGAAGGCACAGGCTGAGGTGCAGCCGGAAACGATCGCCAATGCCGAAAAGGTCGCGGCAAAGCCTGGAAAGGCCGCGGTCAAAATGCCGGCGGATCTCGCCTTCGGCAAGCTCGACCCAAAGGACCGCTCGGCAGACGAGGTCGTTCAGGCGGCTAAAGGCGGCAAACACGCCAGGGCCGACGCATTGGAAACCGACACCGACAACGACGGCGACGTTGATGACGGCGGCATTTCCGATGTCCTCGGCCTGCTGAAGCAGGAACCGACCGACGGCGCGGTCGCTTTATCGGCGGCAGCAGGCGCGCATCACACTTCCGCCAAAGCCGATGAAGTCAAACCTGACGGCAAGAAACTCGATGGTATCGACGCCAAGGCAGGCGGCCATGCGTCGGACGCCCTGGCGGTCGTCAGCGGCAACGTCGACAGCGGCAAGGCGGATGACGTCAAGGTTCCCGGATCGGAGAATGCCGAATCCGCCGACGGCAGGACGTTCAGGATCAGCCGCGCCGATGGCCGTGGTGTCTCTATGGATGTTCACCTCGGCACCGATCAGGCCGGGCCGAAGGACGGCTCGAAGAAGGCCGATGTCGAAAATGTTTCGGTCCTTGAATCGCGCCGCTATATCGGCCTGATGCAGAATTCGAATTCCGCCTCCGTCACTGCCGCTCTCTCCGGCGATTCCGAATGGGCGCGCGCCATGGAGCCGAGCTCGGCACTCTCCAACGCGGCGGAATGGACGAGCACCGGCAAGGTGGTCAATACGCTGAAGATCCAGATGAACCCGCTCGATCTCGGCTTGGTGACGGCGACTATGCGCCTGTCCGGCGACGCCCTGAACATCGACCTCAAGGTCGAAACCGGCGCGGCGTACCGTCAGATGAAGGAAGATCACGGCAAGATTCTCGAAGCTCTGCGCAGCCAGGGCTACGCCGTCGACAACGTCACCATCAGCATGGCGCCGGTCGAGCGTAGCGACGCCGGCAACCAGGCCGGCAGCCAAAGCCAGGCCTCTCAGCAGCAGTCGCTCCCCCAGCAGGGGCAGGGCGGCGAGGCGCGCGAGCGCCACAATCAGACGGCACAGCGGACGGATGGGGGCTTCAATGGCGCAGGCGAGACCGGTATTGAAGACGTTTCTGCTGGCCGCAGCAGCGGCATTGGCGGCGTTTACCTCTGAGGCGATCGCTTCCACCGGCGCCTGCGAGCGTGAGATCCAGTCGGCAGCTGCCAAATACGGCATCCCGGAAGGCATCCTCTATTCGGTCGGCCTGACGGAGACTGGCCGCAAGGGCTCGCTTTATCCCTACGCCATGAACGTCGAAGGCAGGGCGGTCTTTCCGCCCTCGGAGCAGGACGCGATGAGACAGTTCGATGTCGCCCGCAGCAGCGGCGCCAAGCTTATCGACATCGGCTGCATGCAGATCAACCACTACTATCATGGCGAAAACTTCGGCTCGGCCGAAGATATGTTCGACCCGCATCGCAATGTGGAGTATGCGGCAAAATTCCTCCGCAACCTGCATGACCGTCACGAGACATGGACGATGGCGGTAGCCAGATACCATGCGGGTCCTAACAATGACCCCGCGCAGAAGCAATATGTCTGCCGCGTCATCGCCAATCTGGTCGCCACGGGCTACGGCAAGTGGACTCCCAATGCGAGTAACTTTTGTCGAAATTGATTCAACCAAAGATGGAGTAGGCATATTGTGACGAAACTGTGTCACAATATGGCGGGAATCCGGCGTGAATCACCTGCGCAAGTCATAATTAAGAGACCGTTAACTTTTCCACGAAATTTTGGTGTGCATAAACAATAGTACCCACTAGATATAGATCAAATCGCCACAAGGATCTTAATCAATTATTAGTTTCTGCCATTAACTTTAACGAGTTGTCGCCGATTCCTGCGATTCGTACCCATAGATCATCGAAGTGCCACACTGATTCGGAGGCGGACGAATGATCGTCGTGGTTGATGAGCGTGAGCTCGTAAAAGATGGATACACATCTCTGTTTGGCCGTGAGGGCATTCCCTCCACCGGCTTTGATCCGACGGAATTTGGCGAGTGGGTACAGACCGCTGCCGATTCCGATATAGCGGCAGTCGAGGCCTTCCTGATCGGTCAGGGTCAGCGTAACTACGAATTGCCCCGGGCGATCCGGGACCGGTCAATGGCGCCGGTGATTGCAGTCAGCGACCAGCACTCGTTGGAAAACACCCTTGCACTGTTCGATTGCGGCGTCGACGACGTAGTGCGCAAACCGGTGCATCCCCGCGAAATTCTCGCAAGGGCGGCCGCGATCCGGCGCCGGCTGAAGGCGATCTCCAACTACACCGAGATCGGCGGGATCCGTGTTTTCTCGGATGGCCGCGACCCCGAGATCAACGGCGAAGTCTTCGCGCTTCCCCGGCGCGAGCGCCGCATCCTCGAATATTTGATCGCCAATCGCGGTCGCAGGGTCACCAAGACCCAGATCTTCAACGCCATCTACGGAATCTTCGATGAAGAGGTCGAGGAGAACGTCGTCGAAAGCCACATCTCGAAGCTGCGCAAGAAGCTGCGCAAGAAGCTCGGCGTCGATCCGGTCGATTCCAAGCGCTTCCTTGGCTACTGCATCGATTGGGCCTGATTTTTCCGGCCGGGCGGCGGCGCCCGGCTGAACCTCGATATTGGCCTCGCAGCTCGCCCTGACAGACAGCTTCACGCAAGGCCCGACAAATACTCTCGAGCTTAACAGGTAAAACGAGGTTTTCAGATGAGCATTTTCGGCAGCATGAAGACGGCAGTATCGGGGATGAACGCACAGGCGAACCGCCTCAGCACCGTTGCCGATAACATCGCCAACGTGAACACCACCGGTTACAAGGCCGTGTCGACGAGCTTCTCGTCGCTGGTCCTGCCTTCCTCGGGCGGCAATTACAATTCCGGCGGCGTCCAGACCTCGGTCCGCCAGGCCGTCTCCGACCAGGGCGACATTTCCTACACCACCTCGGGCACCGACCTCGCGATTTCGGGCGACGGCTTCTTCATCGTCCAGGGCGCTGACGGCACGCCGGTTCTGACCCGCGCCGGCGACTTCACCAAGGACGACGAAGGCAACCTCGTCAATGCCGCCGGCTTTCAGCTGATGGGCTATTCCTACGACTCCGGCGCCCCCGCCGTCGTCGTCAACGGCTTCGACGGTCTCGTTCCGGTCAACGTCAACCAGGATGGCCTGACCGCCATCGCTTCGACCTCAGGCATCTTCAAGGGCAACCTCGATTCCAATGCGAAGATCGCTCCGGTCGCTCCCGCGACGGCTCCGAGCGCCAACCTTGCCACAACGACGGCCGACACCAAGAAGGTCTCGATGGTCGCCTACGACCGTCTCGGCAACAAGGTGATGTACGACTTCTACTTCACGAAGAGCTCGGTCGTGACGCCGCCACCGGCATCTCCCGCTACTGCAGCCACTTGGGAAGTGGCGATGTTCCGCAACGCCAATGCGGCGGTCGGCGGCACGACCTCCTTCCCCTATAGCGCCGGTGGTTCTGTCGGCACGGGAACGCTCACCTTCGACGCCAACGGCAAGATGACCTCAACCGGCGCCGTCACGATCGCCGATACGGTGACCGGCCAGTCGATCGCCATGGACCTCTCCGGCTTCACCCAGCTCGGCGCCGACTTCTCCGGCACCGGTACGCCGAACGGCCAGGCGGCGACCCCGGTCAAAGACGTCACGATCGATGGCGACGGCATTGTCTACGCTAAGTATGAAGACGGCAGCACGAAGCCCCTCTACCGTATTCCCCTTGCCAATGTCGCAAGCCCGGACAAATTGACCCTGATGAGCGGCAACGTCTACAGCGCCAACGGCCAGTCGGGTGTCACCGTCACCGGTTTCCCGCAGACCAACGGTCTCGGCACGATCAAATCGGGCGCTCTCGAAGGTTCGAATGTCGACCTCGCCGGCGAGCTGACCGAGATGATCGAATCGCAACGCAGCTATACCGCCAATTCCAAGGTCTTCCAGACGGGTTCCGACATCATGGACGTCCTCGTCAACCTCAAGAGATAAGCAGGGTAACGGGTAAGCCATGTCGCTCACATCCGCACTTAATACCGCGCAGAACATATTCAACAATACCGGCACGCAGAGCAGTGTCGTATCGAACAATATCTCGAATGCGGGCAACAAAGATTACGTGCGCCGACAGGCGATGCTCACCACGTCCTTGAACGGCGCGCAGGTCGTCAAGATCGACCGGGCACAGGAAGATGCCCTGCTGCGCCAATATCTGAAGACATCCTCGCAGGACAGCGCCCAGCAGGCATTGCTGGGCGGTCTCGAGGACCTGAAGTCGATCATGGGTGGCAACGACTACGAAACGTCGCCATCCACCTATCTCGGTGTTTTCCAGCAGAAGCTTCAGGCCTTCCGCACGACGCCGGGCAGCACCGTCGCCGCTCAGGGCGCCATCACTGCCGCCCAGGATGTCGCCAACTCGCTGAACAATGCCTCGCAATCCGTTCAGGACGTCCGCGCCACCGCCGACAAGCAGATCGCCACCGACGTCGATAAGCTGAATACGCTCCTCAGTGACTTCGAGAAAGCCAACAATGCGGTGAAGACCGCCACGGCCTCGGGTGCGGATGCCTCAGGCGCTCTCGATGAACGCGAGAAGGCTCTCAAGCAGATTTCGCAGATCGTCGGTGTCAATACGACGACGCGCGACAATAACGACATGGTGCTGAGCACATCTGACGGGACGATCCTCTTCGAGACGATCCCGCGCAAGGTGACGTTCAAGTCTCAGGATGTCTACAACGCTACCATCGCCGGCAATTCGGTTTATATCGACGGTGTCGCACTTGCGCGCGGCAGCGGATCGACGGCAACGGGGCAGGGCAGCCTCCAGTCGCTCCTCCAGGTCCGTGACGAGATCGCCCCTAATTTCCAGAAGCAGCTCGATGAAGTCGCCCGCGGTCTGGTCTCGCTCTTCAAGGAGCAGAACACGGCAGCCGGCCCGGCCTATGTGCCCGGCCTCTTCACCTGGAGCGGCGGCACGGTCGATACCGGCGCCACCGCGGTCGCGGGCATGGCGGCGACCATCACCGTCAGCAGCCGCGTCATCACCGCGCAGGGCGGCGATCCGATGCGCCTGCGCGATGGCGGCGTCAACGCCACAGGCCTTGTCCTCAATCCCACCGGCGTCAGCGGTTATACGACGGAACTCGATCGCCTCTATACGGCACTGGGCTCCGACATCGATTTCGACCCGGCAGCGGGACCAGCGGTCGGTTTCGACGCCACAACGGGCATCGATTCGAACGTCAGCATCATGGAATTCGCCACCAATTCCCTCGGCTGGCTCGAACAATACCGCAGCAACGCCACGACGGCGGCGGAAAACACCTCGGCGGCGCTGTCACGCTCCGATGAGGCCTATTCCAATGAGACCGGCGTCAACCTCGACGAGGAACTGACGCTGCTCCTCGACATAGAGCAGTCCTACAAGGCGGCGACCAAGATCCTCAACGCCGTCGACGAAATGCTGAAGTCATTGCTGGATATTGCGAGTTAAGCCATGAAGAGCTCATTTATTTCAAGTTCGGCCATTCAGAATGCGATGCGGTTGACGATCCGTCAGGCGCAGAACCAGATGACCAAGGCGACGATGGAAGCAACGACGGGAGTCTATGCGGATATCGGCATCTCGCTCGGCGGCAATGCCGCGAGAAGCGTCGATTTCAGCCGCGAAGTCGACAGGATCGACTCGATCAAAGCAAGCAATTCCCTGGTCACCGCCCGGATGGAATCCTCGCAGCTCGGCCTTTCCAAAATGAAGGACGTCGGCGACGGCCTCGTTTCGAAGCTGACAGCGCTCCAGGGCAGCCATGATCCCGGCAGCATCACCGTCGCCATCCAGTCGGCAACCAGCGCATTGTCCACCATGATGGACACGGCCAATACCATGGTGAACGGTGAATATCTGTTCTCGGGCATCAACACCGATGTGCAGCCGCTGACCGACAAGACGACCGCGACGAGTGCCGCCATCGTTACGGCACTGAACAGCTATGCAGCCGCTCTCGCCCCGCCGAAGGCGGTCAGCGACCTCACCGGCACCGAGATGAGCACCTTCATCACGACGACGGTGGAGCCGATGTTCAGCGAAACTGCCTGGACCGACCCGACGACCGGCTGGTCGCAGGCATCCAGCCAGAACATGACGAGCCGCATCAGCAATTCCGAAGTGATCGAATCCTCGACCAACGCCAATTCCGAAGGCATGCGCTACATGGCGCTCGCCTCGGTGATGACCTCGGCGCTGCTCGGCCAGAACCTCAGCAGCGATGCGATGAGCACGGTGTCCAAGCAGGCGATCACCTACACGACGAAGGCGACCAGCGGCCTCGTGACGCAGGCAAGCCAGCTCGGCCTTTCCCAGGAGCGCGTCAAGAAGTCCAACGACGCTCTCGACGCCCAGTCGAATATCATCAAGAACAAGCTGGTCGATCTTCAGGGCGTTGATCCCTACGAAGCCTCGACCCTGGTCAAGACTTTGGAAACACAGCTTGAAACGGCTTACACGATCGTCTCGAAGATCCAGCAGTTGAGTCTCGTAAACTACCTTTGATGAGCAAAGGCGCGCAGTATAAAGAAGGATGCATGAATGTATCAGTTCTCATATGCCGAAGTCATGCAGGACTCGGTGGCCGACGCGAAAGAGCGGGAATGGCAGGTTCTTGACCGGTCCATAGACCTGCTGTCGTTGGCGCGCGAAAAGGAAAAATACGGCCGGGAAGCCATCGAAGCCCTGTTTTATACGCGCAGGGTGTGGATCAGCTTCATCGAGGATCTGAAACATCCCGACAATCAGCTGGAGATCCAGCTCAGGGCCAACCTCATCTCGATCGCGATCTGGATATTGAAGGAATGCGACAGGATACGAAAGCGTCTGTCGAATAACTACCAGGGCATCATCGACGTTACCACCATCATCAGGGATGGACTTAAATGAAAAGTACACTTCGCATTTCTCTGAAAGCCGGAGAAAGAATCTTCATCAACGGCGCCGTCCTGCGCGTCGACCGCAAGGTCGCGCTGGAATTCCTGAATGACGTGACGTTCCTTCTCGAAAACCACGTCCTCCAGCCGGAAGCGGCCACCACGCCCCTGCGTCAGCTCTATTTCATCGCGCAGATGATCCTCATCAATCCCGAGGGCAAGGACCACTCGACGGCGATGTTCCGCAAGTCGATCACCATGCTGCTCAGCTGCTTCAAAAACGAGGAAATCCTCGCGGAACTGAAGCGCATCGATGCGCTCGTCTCGACCGGCCGCGCTTTTGATGCGTTGAAGGCGATCCGCGGCCTCTATGCGATCGAAGACAATATCCTCAACAACCACGAAATGCCGCCGACGATGGTCGAGCAGATTCGCAGGGAGATTGCACCATGGCGGTAGATGCAACATCAAGCGTGACCAACACGAGCACGACGAGCACGACGAATTCGGCCCAGCAAAAAGCGACGCTGAACTACGACAATTTCCTTCAGCTGCTGATCGCGCAGATGAAGAATCAGGATCCGACCGACCCGGTCGATGCCAGCGAGCAGATGTCGCAGCTGGCAAGCTTCTCGCAGGTCGAGCAGACGATCCAGACCAACACCAAGCTGGACACGCTGCTGTCCAGCTCCAGCCTTACCCAGGCCAGCAGCTACGTCGGCAAATACATGGAAAGCGCCGACGGCACCGTCAAAGGCATCATCGATTCCGTCAAAGTTTATTCCGACGGCGTGATTGCGACGACCAAGGATGGGGGTAAGATACTCGTGCAGGCGGGAATCACTGTTGCCAGCCAGGCGCCGGCCACGACGACCACGACCAGCGACAACACTGATACCTGATACCGCGGCGAAGACGCGTCGGGTGATACCAACCAACAGCGGCCCGGCAATGGAGGGGCTGCTTCGAGGCGATATGAGGTTGCCTTCAGATGAATGAAGCTGATGCATTGGATCTGTTCCAGGCCGCGATCTGGACCGTGCTGATTGCCGCCGGTCCCGCGGTCATCGCCGCGATGGTGGTGGGTCTCGTCATCGCCCTGATCCAGGCACTGACACAGGTGCAGGAAGCGACGCTGACCTTCGTGCCGAAAATCGTCGCGGTGCTGATCACCGTCGGCGTCACAGCACCCTTCGTCGGCTCGCAGATCTCGATTTTCACCAATCTGGTCTTCTCGCGCATCCAGTCCGGCTTCTGAGCCACCTTCGCGCAAGCTTCGCCATTTAACTCTCGATCCGAATTGGGTGGACCGAGTCCGCCTCCTCTCATGAAGAGACGGAACTGTTATGGCGCAACCACCTGCACTCCCCCTTCCGAAAGTCGCCCCGAGCCTGCGCGATGTCGGTTTTGCCCTCGGCATCATCGGCATCATCTGCATTCTCTTCCTGCCGATTCCGCCATTCCTGATCGATATGGGACTTGCCTTCTCGATCGCCTTCTCGGTGCTGATCCTGATGGTCGCGTTGTGGATCCAGAAACCGCTCGATTTCTCGTCTTTCCCGACCATTCTGTTGATCGCAACGATGACCCGGCTGGCGCTGAACATCGCGACGACGCGCGTCATCCTGTCCCACGGCAATGAAGGCCACGATGCGGCGGGCGGCGTCATCGCCGGTTTCGCAAGCCTGGTGATGTCCGGCGATTTCGTCATCGGTCTGATCGTCTTCCTGATCCTCATCACCATCAACTTCATCGTCATCACCAAGGGTGCCACGCGCATCGCCGAAGTCGGCGCGCGTTTCACGCTCGATGCCATTCCCGGCAAGCAGATGTCGATCGACGCCGATCTTTCGGCCGGCATCATCGACGAGAAGGAAGCCCAGCGCCGGCGCAGAGAACTCGAAGAGGAAAGCTCCTTCTTCGGTGCGATGGACGGTGCCTCGAAATTCGTGCGTGGCGATGCCGTCGCCGGCCTCATCATCACCGCCATTAACGTCTTCGGCGGCATCATCATCGGCTATTTCCGCCACGGCATGCCGATCGGCGAAGCGGCCGACGTCTTCGTCAAGCTCTCCGTCGGCGACGGCCTCGTCTCGCAGATGCCGGCCCTGATCGTCTCGCTCGCCGCCGGCCTTCTCGTTTCTCGCGGCGGCACCACCGGCTCCACCGACCAGGCAGTCGTCAATCAGCTCAGCGGTTACCCCCGTGCGCTTTCCGTCTCGGCCGTGCTGATGTTCATCCTGGCGCTGATGCCGGGCCTGCCGTTTGTCCCTTTCACGATCCTCGGCGGTCTTCTCGCCTTCGGCGCCTGGTTCATACCGCGTAAGGTCGAGGCTGAAAACAAGCTTCGCCGCGAGCAGGAGGAAAATAAGGTCGTCCAAAGCAAGGAACTGGAAAAGGATTCGGTCAAGGCGGTACTGCGCACCTCGGAGATCGAGCTCGCACTCGGCAAGATGGTCTCGACGCGCCTGCTCGGCGCCCACCAGGAACTCGCCTTCCGCGTTGGCAAGATGCGCAAGAAGTTCGCCACGCAATACGGTTTCGTCGTGCCCGAAATCAAGGTCACCGACGATATCGCCATCGCCGAGAAATCCTACCAGATCCGCATTCACGGCACGACGGTCGCCTCCAACCTGCTGCGCGTCGGCGAAGTCCTCGTCGTCACCGGTGCCGGCCGCCGGCCAAGCATCCCCGGCGATGAAATCCGCGAACCCGCCTTCGGCATGCCTGCCGTCTCGATCCTCGAAAACTTCACCGACGATCTGAAACGCGAGGGCTTCCAGCCGATCGACAACGTCTCTGTCGTGCTGACCCATATGAGCGAGGTCATCCGCAACAACCTGCCGCAGCTTCTGTCCTACAAGGACGTCAAGGTGCTGATCGACCGGCTCGATCCCGAATACAAGAAGCTCGCCGACGAGATCTGCTCGTCGCACATGTCCTATTCGGGCCTGCAGGCGGTGCTCAAGCTTCTGCTTGCCGAACGCGTGTCGATCCGCAACCTGCACCTCATTCTCGAAGCGGTGGCCGAGCTCGCTCCGCATGTCAGAAAGACCGAGCAGATCGTCGAGCATGTCCGCATTCGCATGGCCCAGCAGCTTTGCGGCGACCTCGCCGACAACGGCGTGCTGCGCGTCCTCAGGTTGGGTAGCAAATGGGATCTGGCTTTCCATCAGGCATTGAAGCGCGACGCCAAGGGCGAAGTGATCGAATTCGACATCGATCCGCGCAGCCTCGAGGAGTTCAGCGAGCAAGCCACCAAAGTTATCCGTGAGTTCATGGATCGCGGCCTGCCATTCGTACTTGTCACGTCGCCGGAAACACGCTCCTATGTGCGCATGATCATCGAACGGCTGTTTGCCACGCTGCCGGTCCTGTCGCATGTCGAACTGGCCAAGGGCATCGAGATAAAGATTTTGGGCTCCATTTCATGATAACAGACGCGCAAGGGACCGTTCTCGCGCTGTTTCTGGTTTTCTGCCGAATCGGTGGGTGTGTGCTGGCTCTTCCGGGTTTTTCCTCGGCGCGCGTGCCCGACCAACTGCGCGTCTTCATCGCAGGCGCGCTCTCGATCGCCGTCATGCCGCTGCTCTGGGACACTGTCTATCCGGCCGTTCACACCGGTTCCGGAACATATATCGGCCTGATCGTCAGCGAATCGCTGATCGGCGTGATGTACGGCATGCTGGCGAGGATCTACACGCTCGGCATGCAGTTCGCCGCCTCGATCCTCGCCATGATGGTCGGCTACTCCCAGCCGGGCTCCGCCGACATCCTCGAAGATACGCCGGAGACCAGCCTTTCCGCTTTCGTCACCTTTGCCGGCATCATGATCCTGTTCATCATGGATTTTCATCACATCGTCTTCCGCGCACTGATCGATTCCTACACGACCATGCCGTTCGGCGGTCTGATGCAGATGCGCGCGACGCTGATCTCCTTTACCGACACGCTGGAGCAGACCACCTACATCATGCTGCGGCTGTCGAGCCCGTTCTTGATCTACGGCCTGATCTTCAATGTCTCGATCGGCTTCATCAACAAGCTGGCGCCGCAGATACCGGTTTACTTCATCTCGACGCCCTATCTGCTGATGGGCGGGCTCTTCCTGATCTATTTCTCGATTGCGGCGATGGTCAGCCAGTTCGGCCAGTCCTTCGGCTCGATCTATATCGGGCGATGAGGCTGCCATGATCGAAAAGAACCGCTCCCAGAAGCTCAAGCGATTGCTCTCGGTGCAGCGGCATATCGAAAGGATGGCCGAGAACGATCTGGCCGAAACCAGCCGCCAGCGCGTCGAGGTCAATGCGGCGATGGACGACGTCATCCTCGCGCTCGGCTCGATGGACCCGGTCCACCACGCCTTCTCGCAGAATTACGCCGATCGATTCGGCAGGCTCAGCATCAAGGACCAGCAGCTGACCGGCATGCAGCAGGTCCACGAGATGCGGCTGGCGCGCGAACGCGCCAAGGGGGATCGTTTCGAAGAAGGCATGAAAGAGGCCCTTGAGGCCGAGCGCCGCGAGGCCGATGACAATGCCGTCTACGATGTCATCGATCAGCAATTCGCAACGCCAGCCTCCAGCAAGCTTCGAAATCCATAGTCGTTACGATCTTAATTTAGAGGATTGTAACGTGGCTATTTCGCCCCCCAGTGATCTGGTCCTGGATGTTGTCAAAGCTGCCGACCCCATGGAGGTTCAGGCAGCCCAGGAAAAATTGAAGGCAAATCGTGCGGCCTTTGCTGCAACGAGCCTCGCCGAGAACGGCAAGGGCTTCGCCAATACGGTCGATATTCTCGACCATATCGGCCAGAAGAGCGGCGTCAACAATATCCAGAACCGCACCAAGGCTGAGGAAGTGCCGGAAAGCTACCGGAAATTCGAGGCCATGGTTCTGCAGAATTTCGTCAAGAACATGCTGCCGAGCGAAAGCGACGACGTCTACGGTAAGGGTGCGACCGGCGATATCTGGAAAGGCATGATGGCCGAGCAGCTCGGCAACGTCATGGCCAAGGGTGACGGCATCGGCATCGCCAAGCAGATGTACAGCGAGCAGCTGCGCCGGCAGGAAGGCAAGATCGTCAATGCTTCGACCGATAAGGATGACCGCAACATTGCGCTCAGCATGATCGACGACTTCCAGCGCAAGACATTTGGCACGCCGACCGCCGAAGCCAAGACCGATAAAACAGGATGAATTTAGGCCCATTGACCTAAAATGTGAATCCTGTTCTCAATCAGATAGTTAGAGCATGATATCGTCCGAAAACCGCGCACACTTTTCGGCGTAATCTCTAAACGACGCATAACCGGGGGTACCATGGAAATAGTTTCGAACGAATATAGGATCAAATCCGTTCTCGGACGCCTCGAAATGATCATCGACAATGAGAACACCCGGATCGGCAACGACCCGCAGTTTGATCTCAAGGTCTCCAATGCGCATAAGAGCCGCTGCCTTTACGAGTTGTCGATGCTGTTCCGCGACACCGATCCGGCCGAGCTCGCCGCTGCCCATCTCGATCAGTTGCACGGCTTGAAGAAGAAGCTGGTTCTCAATGCCCGTCGTGTCGAGGCGCACCTCGAAGCGGTTCGCGCCGTCGCCGACCTCCTGAAGAACGCCGTTCAGGACGCCGATGCCGACGGCACCTATTCCCAGGAACAATTCGCCGTGCGTGGAAACTGATGATCAAGCTCGTCCTCACCGGTGTCTGGGTTTGCGCCATTACCTTGGCATCGGTCTATTTCTCGGTGTACCTGGCGACCGCGCCGGCGCCCGCGGCAACGGACTCCAAGCAGAGCGCGCTCGAACTGGTGAAGGGTGAAACGATCACGGTGCCGATCATCGGTAACGGCGCGGTGACCGGCTACTTTCTTGGCCGCGTTTCCTTCATGATGAACAAGGAGATGCTGAAGGGCGTGACGCTGCCGCTGGCCGAGATGACGACGGACGAGCTTTTCAGCCTGCTCGTCGGCAACAAGACGGTCGATATCGCCCACATCAAATCCTTCGATCCGAAGGCCTTCCGCGAAGAGATCAAGAAGGGCATGAACGAGCGCCTCGGCGGCGAGTATGTCGCCGACGTGATGCTGGAGCAGCTCGACTATCTCTCCAAGGAAGATGTCAAGCAAAGCTCCGCCGGGCAGCCGAAGAAGATGGGCGCACCTATCAAGATCGTCGAGACCGCACCGGCCGGCGAAGCGCCGGCGGCAGCCGCCCACTAAGCGTTATATTGTCGTCGACGAAAAACAGCGCCGCAAGGCGCCGTTTTTCGTTGGCGCACGTGGTTAATAAACTACTTATACGCGCATAAAAATTCAAGGAATTTTCCTAAGGGTTGTTTGAAACCGTCCTGTTATATCAGGTGTCACAGCTTGGCGTATGCTGCCTCCCAAAATCGGGGCAGCGCCGTCCGGGCTGGACGCGGCCGGTCCTTTCGAGACCTCCGGTGCGGAATTATGGGCTTGTTTTCCGGGATGTCGGGCGCATGCAGCACCCTCGGCAGGAGGTAGGAATGAATCTGATTGCAAACTTCGCGGTGCTCGCATCGCGGCGGACGATCTTCGATCTGCCGGTCTGCGATCTCGGTTGGGACGACGCCCTCGTTTTCATCAACGAGCTGGCCTCCATTCCCGTCGGCCAGACCGTGGTTTGCTTCGTCAACGCCCACAACATGCTGACCGCGCTTCACGACGACGAATATTACCGGATCATGTCGCACAATCTGGTGCTGCCGGACGGCATCGGCCTCAACATTGCATCGCAGATCGCCCATGGTGCGCCGTTTCCCGCCAATCTGAACGGCACCGATTTCGTCCCGGCCTTCCTCACCTTTATGGAGGCCCCGCGCCGCATCGGCCTCATCGGCGGCACACGTTCGGTCGTCGTGGCGGCGGCGGAAAATTTCCGCCGGCATACACCCTGGCATGAATTCGTCGTTGTTTCCGACGGTTACTTCGACACGGTCGATTCCGCTGTCGTTACCGACGAGCTTGAGCGCCAGAAGCTCGATATTTTGATTGTCGGCATGGGAACGCCGCTGCAGGAGAAATGGGTCCACGACAATATCCGTGCCGATCATGCGCGCCTGGTGCTGACGGTCGGCGCTCTGTTCGACTTCGTCTCCGGCGCCGTCCCGCGCGCGCCGAAGACGGTGCGGATGATGCGAATGGAATGGGCTTATCGCCTGCTGCAGGAGCCGACGCGCCTTTGGCGCCGCTACATCGTCGGCATCCCGATCTTTCTTTTCCATGTCCTTCGCTACCGCTTCCGCCGGCGCGAAAGGATACTCAGCCATCCGGAAGAGGTCGTGACCACGCTGCAGCCGCGGTCAGACCACAAGAAAGCGAGCTGACGCTACAGCGCCGCGCGTCTTTTAAGGCGCGCAAATTTTATCCTTAGATCGATTCCGATTTAAGGAATGATGCATAATTCTTACACGCTGCGGTTAACCATTTCTTTGCCATGATTATTTAGACTGGTTTAATCATCTGCATCCGCGCGGATGAGCGAATTCGGCCATCATGTGCATGAGATGTGGCGCAAATGTACGATATCAGGGCCAGAAGCAGTTTTCACGATCGCGCAGCCGCCCGGCCGGCGGCGCCCGCACTGGCGCGCGCCCATGACGGTCCCTATGGATCGCCCCGGGGAGCGCCCCCGTCGAACCGGCCCGATATCGCGCCGCCCGAGGCCGAACTGCTGCGCGCCATCGGCCGCGCGCTGGAAGAACAGCGCGCAAAAGCGGCGGCCCCGGCGCCGCTGGTTGATCGCATCGAGACCATCCTCGGCAATCGCCTGCGAGCCGCCAACGACGTCGGCCATGCGCTTCCTCAGGAACAGGCGCGCCGTGAAGAACCGGCTGCTCCGGCCAGCGAGCCGATGATCTCGCTCGAACCGCTGACCGCGATCATTAAGAAACCGGCCGAGCCTCGCCCGGTAGTGCCACGGCGGCGCGTCGGCGGCATTGGTGTTGCAATGATGCTGGCCGCGGCGACGACGATCGGCGCGGGCCTGCCGGCACTGATGCCGGCTTCGCCAACCCTCTACCGCGCCGAAGCGACGCTTGCGGTGAAGACCGATGCCGCAAGCCGGGCCGCCTTCACAGAGGTCGCGGCGAAAGGGCTGATGTCGGCGCGGGTGGTTGCTTCGACGGTCGCCGCCCTGAAACTCGATCACGATCCCGAATTTGCCGGCCCCAGAGCCAATGCGTTTGGCGTTGCGCTCGATCTCCTCTCTGCGACCGGGGCTGCTGCCGATCCGACCTCGCGCGCCGAGGCGACGTTGAAGCATGCGGTCGAGATACTGCCCGATGCCGCCGCCGGGACGATCCTCGTGAGGGTGACGACCGGCGACAGCGGCAAATCCATGCGCATTGCCGCAAGGCTTGCCGAAGCGGTTTCCCCGCCGGACGGATCCGGCGGCAACGCCGCAACCGACGCCGCCTTGCGCAAGGCCTATGACGAGGCGAAAGCGGAACTGACAGCTTTCACGGCTAAGAGCGGCGAGGGCAACGTCAAGGTGGCGGTCGATCTTCGCCGTCAGATCGACGGGCTCGATGCCGATCTGAAAGAGGCCGACCAGACTATCCTGGACGCCAAGGCGCAGGCCGACCGGCTCAAGGCCGCAAAACTTGCCGGGGTGCTCGACGGTTCGTTCCCCTCCGATATGCTCTCGCCGGCGCTGCAGGACTGGCGCGACAAATATGCGGTCGCCAAGACAGCGCTTGCGCAGCTTTCGGCCGAGCTCGGCCCGCGCCATCCACGCCTCTTGCAGCAGCAGGCCGAAACCGATGGTCTGAAGGAGAATATGGGCAAGGAACTGACCCGTCTTGCCCAGACCGCCAACGTCGCTGCCAAGGCCGCCGTCGATGCGCGCAAGGCCTTGAACGACCGCCGCAACACGCTGATCGCTCAAAGCCGGGATACCGGTGTCGATCTTTCCCGGCTGACCGAGCTCAGCGACAAGGCGGCGGCCGCGCGTTCTCGCCTGGATGATTCGGCTTCCGCGTCGGCGGGGACGGTCACCGACGGTCATATCACTCTCATGAAGCCGGCGCTGGCAACGGCGGTATCGGCGCCCGATGGCCTGACCGGCGGCTCGCTGGCCGGCGCTGCCGCGGGTCTCGTCGCCGGTCTTGCTGCGGCTTTCCTATTGCGCCTCCGCAAACCCATTGCGGCATCCGAAGAGGAAATGTCGGCATCCTCACCGCTGTCTTCCGCGCCGCCGGCACTGCAAGCGGTCCCGACCACGGTCGACGAGATGGAGGTGCTGCGCTCGGAGATCTCCGGCCTGCGCGACCGGCTTCGTGTTCATACGTTCGAAGCGCGGCAGCCGCTGCGCTGAACGAACACTTCCTTGCATTTTTGATATTGCATTGCTGCTTTCCGACAGGATAGGGCGTTAGCGGGCATTTAACGCTCGCCGACTATCCATAGATTGACGCTAAACAGGGCGGAGAGACGCGTGGCGACAGTAATCGACGGCAAGAACGTAGCTGCATCGGTCATTCAGACGGTCAAGAGCGCGACGGCAGCGCTGGAAAAGAGCAGCGGCGTCACCGCCGGCCTCGCGGTCGTCATCGTCGGCGACGATCCGGCAAGCCACGCCTATGTCGGCTCGAAGGGCCGCATGGCCAAGGAATGCGGCTTCAAATCAGTCCAGCACACGCTGCCGGTCGAAACCACCCAGGAGGAGCTGGCAGCCCTCGTCGCCACCCTCAACGCCGATCCGACGATCCACGGCATCCTGGTGCAATTGCCCCTGCCGAAACCGCTCGACAGTGAGTCGATCATTCAGGCGATCCTGCCGGAAAAGGATGTCGATGGCCTCAGTATCGCCAATGCCGGCAAGCTCGCCATCGGCGACCTGAAGACCGGACTGGTTTCCTGCACGCCGGCCGGCGCCATGGTCTTCGTCCGCCGCACCCACGGCGAGGACCTCTCCGGCCTCAGCGCCGTCGTCATCGGCCGCTCCAACCTGTTCGGCAAGCCGATGGCGCAATTGCTGCTCAACGCCAATGCGACGGTGACGATCGCGCATTCGAGAACCAAGAACCTCGCCGAGGTCTGCCGCAATGCCGACATCCTGGTGGCCGCCGTCGGCCGGCCGGAGATGGTCAGGGCCGATTGGGTCAAGCCGGGTGCGACGGTCATCGACGTCGGCATCAACCGCGTGGCAGCCCCCGAAAGAGGCGAGGGCAAGACCAGGCTCGTCGGCGACGTCGCCTTCGAGGAGGTCTCTGCGGTCGCCAGCACCATCACCCCGGTTCCGGGCGGCGTCGGGCCGATGACCATCGCCATGCTGATGGCCAATACCGTCATCGCCGCCCATCGCGCTGCAGGACAGACCCCGCCGCAGTTCTGATTATGGCTGCTGCGGGGCAGGGCCGGTTGAGGCTCTGACGATCAGTTCCGTCTTCCAGAGCTCCTGATCGGGAAAGGGGCCTGCCTGCTTCACCGTGCCGATCAGCCGCTGCGCGATGCGAACGCCGGCGGCCCTGAGCGAGGAGCGCGTCGTCGTCAGCGGCACGGAGAAGTTTTCCGGCTTCAACAGCGGCAGCACGTCGTCATGGGCGATCAGCGAGATATCCTCGCCGAGCCGCAATCCCGCCTGGTTGACCGCGCGGATGGCGCCGAGCGCCAGCACCGTGCTGGAGCAGAGGATGGCCGTTGGCCGCTCCGGCAGCTGCAGGAAGTGTTCCATCGCCAGCAGACCTTGCTCGTCCGTCATCAGCGCATGGCTGACGCAATCCTCGTCGAGCGTCAGCCCGCGCTCGGCAAGCGCTGATATGATGCCGTTCTTCCTGCGGATGGCGAAATCGAGATGTATTGGCCCGTTCATTAGCGCAAAGCGCGTATGGCCGAGCTGCAGCAAGAGCCGCGTCGCATCGTAGAAGGCGCCCTCATTGTCGATGTCGAGATAGGGATAGTCGGGCTCCGAGCCGAAGGATCGGCCGTGCACGACATAGGGCATGGAGAGCGATTTCAGCATGGCGAGCCGCGGGTCGTGGCCGCGCATATAGGCGACGAACAGCGCATCGACATTGCCGCTGATCGCAAGGCGCCTGAGCGCCGCAACCTCGTCGTCCGGGTCGGCCGGCATGATGACGAAGTGGAAGTCGTGGCGCACGGCCTCTTCGCCGAGCCCGGCCAGGAATTCACCGAAATGCACGTCGGACTGGTGGCCGGGCGCCGTCGGCATGACGAGGCCGATCGAGCCGGCCTTGCCGGTCGCAAGCCTCTGCGCCGCCTTGTTCGGCCGGTATCCGGTTTCCTTGACAGCTTGAAGCACGCGCTCCCGGGTCGCCTCGTTGACCTCGGGATAGCCGTTGAGCGCTCGGCTCACCGTCGTCTGCGACAGCCCCAGCAATTCCGATAGCTGTTTGAGATTCACCTGCTATGCTTCCTCCCGGCCCGCCCGTCGGCCGTCTTCAAAAGGCCTGCCGCCTCCCAGTGGCATCCAAAGCGCTTTCAATTATGTAGCATTTGGTGCGATTGACTCAAGAAAAATCGCTCCATATTTCCCGATAACCGCCGTTGCGCCACCGTACAGGCGCGTTCACGGCGGGGTTCTCGTGAAATGACTTGACTCCATTCCACCGAAAATGGAATGAGTTAGGTGTCAAAGCGCTTTGAAATTTCCTTTTAAAGGGAATTCGGCGCGGTTGGGATTGTGATGGGAGGTTGATCACATGAAAAAGTCATTTTTGATGGGCGTTGCCGTGGCAGCGCTTTTTGCCGGTGCTGCGTCCGCGGCCGATCTGAAATTTGCCCCGGGACAGGATTCCAAGTTCAACTGGAAGAGCTATGACGAATTCAAGGCCGCTCATGCCGATCTGAAGGGGCAGCCCCTGACGATCTTCGGGCCGTGGCGCGGCGAGGACGAGGCGTTCTTCATGAGCGTTCTTGCCTATTTCACCGAAGCGACCGGCATCGAAGCCAAATACTCCTCTTCCGAAAACTACGAACAGCAGATCGTCATCGACACGCAGGCAGGCTCACCACCGAACATCGCCGTTCTGCCGCAGCCCGGCCTCCTCGCCGACCTCGCCAGCAAGGGCTACCTGACGCCGCTCGGCGACGAAAACTCCAAGTGGATCAAGGACAATTACGGCGCCGGCGACAGCTGGGTCGGTTACGGCACCTATAAGGGCAAGGACGGCAAGGAAGCCTTCTACGCCTTCCCTTATAAGGCCGACGTGAAGTCGCTGGTCTGGTACGTTCCGGAGAACTTCGAGGAAGCCGGCTACAAGATCCCGACGACCATGGAAGAGCTGCATGCCCTGACCGACCAGATCGTCAAGGATGGCGGCGTTCCCTGGTGCATCGGTCTTGGCTCAGGCGGCGCCACTGGCTGGCCGGCCACAGACTGGGTCGAGGACATCATGCTGCGCACCCAGCCGCCGGAAGCCTATGACAAGTGGACGACCAACGAGCTGAAGTTCACCGATCCGGCCGTTATTGCCGCGATCGACGAGTTCGGCAAGTTTGCCAAGAACGAGAAATACGTCGATGGCGGCGTCGCGGCTGTGGCCTCGACCGATTTCCGCGATAGCCCGAAGGGCCTCTTCGCGGTTCCGCCGAAATGCTACATGCACCATCAGGCCTCGTTCATCCCATCCTTCTTCCCCGAGGGCACGAAGCTCGGCCAGGATGCCGACTTCTTCTACATGCCGACCTTTGCTTCCCACCCAGAACTCGGCAAGCCGGTTCTCGGCGCCGGCACGCTCGTTTCGATCACCAAGGATTCGAAGGCGGCTCGTGCTTTCATCGACTTCCTGAAGACCCCGATCGCGCATGAGGTCTGGATGGCGCAGTCGAGCTTCTTGACGCCGTACAAGGGTGTCGGCACCGAGGCCTATGCCAACCCGCAAATGAAGAAGGAAGGCGAGATCCTGACCTCCGCCACCACCTTCCGTTTCGACGGTTCCGACCTGATGCCGGGCAAGATCGGCGCCGGCGCCTTCTGGACGGGCATGGTCGATTTCGTCGGCGGCAAGTCGGCTCAAGATGCTGCTGGCGAAATCCAGAGCGCCTGGGACGGCATCAAGTAATCCTCAAAAATTATGCCGCCGGCTTGCCGGCGGCATCGCTTGCATGACTGGCCGGGTTCGCAAAGACCCCGGCCATCGCAGGATTTATTGTGATTGGGCAATACAAACAGATTGACGATGACCGGCGTTGACCCGTCAGAACAACAACCGGTCGCAATAAGATCAGGGGAAGCAGGGGAGGGACGAAATGCTGTCGCAGATAGTGTCCGCTTTGGCCGTCGTGGT
Organism: Rhizobium sp. NZLR1; assembly: GCF_017357385.1. NCBI lineage: Bacteria > Pseudomonadati > Pseudomonadota > Alphaproteobacteria > Hyphomicrobiales > Rhizobiaceae > Rhizobium > Rhizobium sp. NZLR1. Next base: position 768,676 of record NZ_CP071632.1, read on the forward strand.
CGTCGCCGTTTTCGCGTGCTCGGCCTATTTCTATTTTTCGAACAAGATCCTGGATCTCGCTCTGCCGGTGAAGGATGGCGACATCCGCGCCGCATCGCGCAATCTCAACCGCCGTGCGCTCGTGCGCCCGTGGTTGTTCGTCGGCCCGGCGCTATTCCTGCTCATTGTCTATCTCGTCTATCCGGTCGTTGCGACCTTCATCCTCTCCTTCTACGACCGCGCCGGCGAGCAATTCGTCGGCGTCGCGAACTACAAATGGGCACTCGGCGACCGCGAATTCCGCCAGTCGATCTTCAACAACATCCTCTGGCTTGCCGTTGTACCGGCCGCCTGTACCTTCTTCGGCCTCGTCATCGCCGTGATGACCGATCGCATCTGGTGGGGCAATATCGCCAAAAGCATCGTCTTCATGCCGATGGCGATCTCCTTCGTCGGCGCCTCGGTCATCTGGAAGTTCATCTATGAATATCGCGGCGGCAACGACGTCCAGATCGGCCTCTTGAACGCCATCGTCCAGACGTTCGGCGGCACACCTGAGGTGTGGATCTCAGTTCCCTTCTGGAACAATTTCTTCCTGATGGTCATCCTGATCTGGATCCAGACCGGTTTTGCCATGGTCATTCTGTCGGCCGCCCTTCGCGGCATTCCCGAAGAGACCATCGAGGCCGCCGTCATCGACGGCGCCAATGGCTGGCAGATCTTCTGGCGCATCATGGTACCGCAAGTCTGGGGCTCGATCGCGGTGGTCTGGACGACGATCACCATCCTCGTCCTCAAGGTCTTCGATATCGTGCTGACCATGACCAACGGCCAGTGGCAGTCGATGGTGCTGGCGAATCTGATGTTCAACTGGCTGTTCCGCGGCGGCGGCGATTCCGGCCGAAGCGCCGTCATCGCCATCATCATCATGCTCGCCGTCACGCCGATCATGGTCTGGAACGTGCGACGCGCCAATCGCGAACTGAAGGGCCACTGAGATGACCGCTGTCGGAAGCTACTTCAAGATCGGCCCCGCCCGTCTCTTCGTTCACGCCGCCGTTCTGCTGATCGTCATCGTCTGGCTGATCCCGACGCTCGGAATCTTCGTCAGCGCGCTGCGCGACAAGGACCAGATCGTCGTCTCCGGCTGGTGGACATCCTTCGTCGGCTCGACGCAGACGGTCGCTGTCCGCCTCGGCACAGCCGATCAGCAGCAGCAGGAAGGTGCGGCTTACGTCATTTCAGGCAATGTGCTGGAAGGCCAGACCGGCCGCTCGGTGAAGGCCTTCGGCAACCGCGTGCAGCAGCCCGCCGCCTTCAAGGCCGGCGAGACTGCCGATCTCGGCGACGGCGAAACCCTGCAGATCAACGGCGACGGCAGCTACCGTTATATGAAGAACGCCGCCTTTTCGCCCGACGAACGCCCGCGGCGCATCTATGCATCCGTCTCTGCGCCGCCGGAATTCACGATGCAGAACTACAAGACGGTTCTGACCGGCGAGGGCATCGGCCAATCCTTCATCAACTCGCTGACCGTGACGATCCCGGCGACGATCATCCCGATCCTGATTGCCGCGTTCGCCGCCTATGCGCTCAGCTGGATGGAGTTTCCTGGCCGCGGGCTGCTGATTGCGCTCGTCGTCGGCCTCATCGTCGTGCCGCTGCAGATGTCGCTGATCCCGCTGCTGCGCCTCTATAACGAGATCGGCACCATGCTCGGCCAGCCGTCCAAAACCTATCCCGGCATCTGGATGGCCCATACCGCCTTCGGCATGCCGCTCGCCATCTACCTCCTGCGGGCCTATATCGCCGGCCTGCCGAAGGAGATCATCGAATCCGCCCGCGTCGACGGCGCCAGCGACTTCGAGATCTTCGTCCGCATCGTATTGCCTCTGTCCTTCCCGGCGCTCGCCTCCTTCGCCATCTTCCAGTTCCTGTGGGTATGGAACGACCTGCTCGTTGCCATGGTCTTCCTCGGCACCGACAAGGACCACCTCGTGCTGACCGGCAGCCTCAACGCGCTGCTTGGCTCACGCGGCGGCAACTGGGAGATTTTGACGGCGTCGGCCTTCGTCACCATCATCGTGCCGCTGCTCGTCTTCTTCGGGCTGCAGCGTTATCTGGTGCGTGGCCTGCTGGCGGGTTCGGTCAAGGGAGGCTGACCATTTTCGACCGTGACTTCAAACAGGATATTCCATGAACGTGGCTCCCCAATCGATCTCGACTCCCGACAAGGACTGGTGGCGCGGCGCGGTGATCTATCAGATCTACCCGCGCTCCTACCAGGATTCGAACGGTGACGGCATCGGCGACCTGAAGGGCATCACCGCCCGCCTGCCGCATGTGGCAAGCCTCGGTGTCGATGCCATCTGGATCTCGCCCTTCTTCACCTCGCCGATGCGCGATTTCGGTTATGACGTTTCCGACTACGAGAATGTCGATTCGATCTTCGGCACGCTGGTGGATTTCGACACGATGATCGCCGAGGCCCATCGCCTCGGCATCCGCGTGATGATCGACCTCGTCATCTCCCACAGCTCGGATCAGCATCCCTGGTTCGTACAGAGCCGTTCCAGCAAGACCAACGCCAAGGCTGACTGGTATGTCTGGGCCGACGCCAAGCCGGATGGGACGCCGCCGAACAACTGGCTGTCGATCTTCGGCGGCTCGGCATGGGCGTGGGATCCGACGCGCATGCAGTATTACCTTCACAACTTCCTGACCTCGCAGCCGGACATGAACCTGCATAATCCTGAGGTGCAGGACCGTCTGCTTGATGTCGTCCGCTTCTGGCTCAACCGCGGTGTCGACGGCTTCCGCCTCGATACCATCAACTTTTATTTCCACGATACGCAACTGCGCGACAATCCCGCACTTGCTCCAGAACGCCGCAACGCCTCGACGGCGCCGGCAGTCAATCCCTATAATTTCCAGGAGCATATCTACGACAAGAACCGGCCGGAGAACCTTGCCTTCCTGAAGCGCTTCCGCGCCGTCCTCGAGGAGTTCCCAGCAATCGCCGCAGTGGGTGAGGTCGGCGACAGTCAGCGTGGCCTTGAAATTGTCGGCGAATACACTTCCGGCAACGACAAGATGCATATGTGTTATGCCTTCGAGTTCCTGGCGCCCGATCCGCTGACGGCGGAGCGCGTCGAAGAGGTGATGCAGGATTTCGAAGCTGCAGCACCCGATGGCTGGGCCTGCTGGGCCTTCTCCAATCACGACGTCATGCGCCATGTCAGCCGCTGGGGCGGGCTGGTCGCCGATCACGACGCCTTCGCCAAGCTCTATGCCTCGTTGCTGATGACGCTGCGCGGCTCCGTCTGCCTCTATCAGGGTGAGGAACTGGCGCTGACCGAGGCCGATCTCGCCTATCAGGATCTGCAGGATCCCTATGGCATCCAGTTCTGGCCGGAATTCAAGGGCCGCGACGGCTGCCGCACGCCGATGGTCTGGGACAGCCAGGTCGCCCAGGGCGGATTTTCGACGGTCAAGCCCTGGCTGCCGGTGCCGGTCGAGCATATTCTGCGTGCCGTCAGCGTTCAGCAGGGCGACGAGGCTTCGGTGCTGGAGCACTATCGCCGCTTCATCGCCTTCCGCAAATTGCATCCGGCCTTTGCCAAGGGCGAGATCGAATTCGAAGAGCCGCAGGGCGACAGCCTGGTCTTCACCCGTGAATACGGCAACGAGAAGCTGCTCTGCATCTTCAACATGAGCCCGGCCGAGGCCTGCGTCGCCTTGCCGGCGGGAGAATGGCAGGCATTGACGGGGCACGGCTTTACCAGCAACAACTATGGCGACAAGATCGATATTCCGGCCTGGGGGGCGTATTTCGCCCGTCTTGCCTAAGGACCAAGGGGAGAGAGACATGACTGGACTGACGCTGAAGGATATCCGCAAATCCTACGGTTCCGTGGACGTTCTCCACGGCATCGATCTCGATATCAAGCAGGGCGAATTCATCGTCTTCGTCGGTCCGTCCGGCTGCGGCAAGTCCACGCTTCTGCGTATGATCGCCGGTCTCGAGGCGATCACCGGCGGCGAGATGTATATCGACGGCCATCTCGTCAATGACGTGCCGCCTTCCAAGCGCGGCATCGCCATGGTCTTCCAGTCCTATGCGCTCTACCCGCACATGACCGTCTTCGACAACATGGCTTTCGGCATGAAGATCGCCGGCGAGAGCAAGCAGGAGATCGACCGCCGCGTCCGGGCGGCAGCCGAGAGCCTGCAGCTGACCAACTATCTTGATCGCCTGCCAAAGGCGCTTTCCGGCGGCCAGCGCCAGCGCGTGGCGATCGGCCGCGCCATCTGCCGCGATCCGAAGGTCTTCCTGTTCGACGAGCCGCTCTCCAACCTCGATGCCGCGCTGCGCGTCGCGACCCGCATCGAGATCGCCCGCCTGAACGAACAGATGGCCGATACGACGATGATCTACGTGACCCACGACCAGGTCGAAGCGATGACGCTCGCCGATCGCATCGTCGTTCTCTCGGCCGGCAATATCGAGCAGGTCGGCGCGCCGCTGGATCTCTATGAGCGTCCGGCCAACCTCTTCGTCGCGAAATTCATCGGCTCGCCGGCGATGAACATCATCCCGGCGACGGTCGCCGGAACCGGAATCCAGACGACGGTGACGCTGACCGGCGGCATGTCGGTGACCCTCGATGTTGCGACCGACGCATCCGAAAAGGGCAAGCAGGCAAGCTTCGGCGTTCGTCCGGAGGATCTGAGGGTCGCCGACGGCGCCGACTATCTTTTCGAGGGCGAGGTGTCGATCGTCGAAGCACTCGGCGAAGTGACGCTGCTCTATATCGAAGGCCTGGTCCCGGGCGAGCCGATCGTCGTCAAGCTGCCCGGCATCTACGATGTGAAGAAGGGTCAGAGGATGCGGTTTGCCGCCGACAGGCAGAAGTTGCATCTGTTTAACGCAACCGGCCATACCTACCGGAAATGAGGCGGCCATTTTTGGGGTAATGGCCCTAAGAATTGTGTGTGACGGGCCGAATTCTCACTTTCTGTTAAAGATCGGCTGCTACCTTTTTCCCATCGATTTACGAGGGGGATAAGCAAGTGGCCGCTTCCAATCCGTCACAGCCAAAATCTCATTTCCTGAGCAAGGAAGAATCCTTCATGTATGACCGCGAGCAGCGGTTCAAGATGGAGGACACCATGAATGCCGCGCGCATCGAATATACGGAAAAGGGCGTCATGCACGCGGCTTCGCGCCGCTGCGATATTGTCCGGATCTCGATGAGCAGCGCTACACTCGCGATCCTCACCCAGTTCAACCTGCCGAAGCAATTCTATCTGGATATTCCGGATGCCCGCATCACCAAGGTCGGCTGCCTGCTGATGAAGGTCAACGCCAACAATACGGTCGAAGTCCGCTTCCTGCGCCTGCTGACGCAGAAGGAACTGAACAAGATCTTCGTCTACAGCACCCATCCGGCGCACCGCGATTACGTTCTCGATATCCGCGCCTGACGGTATAAGACCTGATATCGAAAACCCGTGGTGCTTCGCGCGCCGCGGGTTTTTGTTTGTCTCCGGCGACTAAGCCTGGAGCGCCGTGCGTCCTTTCGGACGCACAAAGGACGCTTTAGCACTTTCAATCCTCGCATCATGCTTTCCTAAGACCGATTCCGATTTTCGGGCCGATGCGCTGACTAAACTCCGTCATTCTCAAACGCCTGGCTCTCAGTCCCAGCAGTGGCGTCGACAAGCAAAAAGTGCGAGCGTTTACATTGCCGCTCGTCAAGGGCTCCTGAATGCGGAGGTGCTAAGATCCCCGCTGCCGCCTCCGGTCAAGCGCTCCCAATTCCGATAAGCGAATTTCGATTTGCTGACATCGTCGAGCTCCAGAACGTCTACGAAACGCCGTGCATCGCCTCCGGGGCGGTATTGATAGGGGTAGTCTGTCGAGAATAGGATTCGGTCAATCCCGACGGCATTGACCGCCTGCTGCAGATAGGCCGGGTTGAACATACCGCTTGCCGTCAGATAAAGATTGCCGTGGACATAATCGATGAATGGCCGCTGCAGCCCGGACACCCGATCAAGCATGACCAACCGCTCAAGGTAGAAAAGCACCAGTTCGCCCCAGTGGCCAAGGATCACCTGAAGGTTCGGATAGCGGTCGAAGATGCCTCCCAAGATCAGACGCACGAACTGGATACCCGCCTCGAAATGCCATCCGAGGGCGAATGTGGACAAGGCGAGATCGATGGGGGCGCCGAAGCCCGCGTAATAGGAGCCGCGCACGTTCGTCTGCGGAATTTGCGGATGGATCAGGAGCGGCACATTGAGTTCGGCCGCACAAGCGAATGTCGGTTCGAAAATTGAATGATCCAGATTTTTGTCGCCGACCCGCCCAAAAAGCACGGCCCCCTTGCAGCCGAGTTCCTCGACGGATCGCCGCAACTCCAGAGCCGCCGCGTCGGCATCCGCGGATGGCAGAGCCGCCATAGCTTGAAAACGAGACGGGTTGGCACCGACTGCTTCAGCCAGCAAATCGTTGGCACGACGAGCGAGATCGATGCCGTGGTGACCAAGGTTGTTGAGTCCCGGTGTCGTCAAGGAGAGAACCTGAACATCGACGCCCGTCTCGTCCATCAGGGCCAGCCGTTGTTCTCCAAGATCCGCGAGCCGTTCGCCGATCACACCGGGATTGAGCCCGAGCGTTCCATCATCGGCGCCAGATACAGTGTTCCACGCGTGCCGCACGTCATTGGGAAGGACATGCTCTTCGATCGCGATGATCTTCATCTTTGAAATCCTCTCGCTGGTGGCTTCAGGCTGTCATTGCCGCTGCGGCGCCACACGACTCGCCATTCTTCATCAGCACGTGTGGACGTGAGGATGAGCCGATCGTCTACAAAGCGATAGGACCGCGGCAAATCCTGGCCTACCAAGGCTTGAACCAATGCACCTTCGACATGATAGACGAAGGTGCTGTTGGCGGGATCGAGTGTGAGTGTTCCATAGCTCGCTTCGTAGCCGCCGCTACTATAGGGGTTATCGAGGTCGAACGACTCCATGTTGCGGACCTGGATCGTCATATGCCCGTCGGGAGTAAGGACGAGGAAACCGGCCACTTTCAGCGCCCCCATCACCCCGTTGGCATCCGGCTGCTCGATCGTCACGAGGTGCCAAGGTCCGGCGAGCCGTGCCATGACCTCAGAATCAATACCGGCTTGTTGAGAACTGCTTGTACCAGCAATTGTTTCCATCGGCAGTTCTCCGGGATTTTGGACGCAACCGTACCGGGATTAGCGCACCGAGGATCAGAGAAAAACCGGTTCCCTGAGCGCTGTTGCCGGCTTGAAGACGGGGCGCTCTGCTTTCGCGGGGCGCCCCGTCTGTGTTTTTGCTGAGTACACCGAACCGTGTTGCGGGCTGCAGGCGCGCGACCGTTGTTGTCAGGCTTTCTGCGTGAGGTGGTCGAGGATGGCTTTTCCGACGCCATGCGCGGAAGCCGGGTTCTGGCCGGTGACGAGCCGCCCATCGACCACGACATTCTCCGACCAGTTCGGCGCCGGCTGGTGCAGCGCCCCCCGCTCCTTCAGCGTGGTGGCGAGCAGATAGGGCACGACCTTGGTGTACTTGACCTCGGCTTCCTCCTCGTCGGTGAAGGCGGCAAGCTTCTTGCCGGCGACGAGATAGCTGCCGTCAGACAGTTTGGCGTTCACCAGGGCGGCGGGACCGTGGCAGACAGCGGAAACGATGCCGCCGCTCTCCCAGATGTCGCGGATCACCTTCTGCACGGCCGAGCTATCAGCGAAATCCCACATCGTGCCGTGGCCGCCGGCGAAGAAGACCGCCGAATAGCGCGAGGGATCGAGATCCGCAAGGATCTTGGAATCGGCCAGGTCGGCGCGGAATTCCTTATCCTTCCAGAATTTGTCGTTGACCGGATCGGAAAGGTCGAAGAAGTCGATCGGCGGATGGCCGCCGCGGATCGAGGCGATCTCGACTGGAATGCCGGCCGCCTTGAAGACATCGAGCGGATGGGTGAGTTCGACCATCGCGAAACCGGTCGGCTCGCCGCTGTCGCCGCGGATCGGGTGACTGGTGACCACGCAAAGGATAGGCTTGATGTTGTCTGCCATGTTCATGCTCCTCAGGGTTTGAGCGAGGCCATGTCGATGACGAAGCGATACTTCACGTCGCTCTTCAACATGCGCTCATAGGCTTCGTTGATCTGTTGGATGGGAATGATTTCGACGTCGGAGACGATGCCATGGGCCCCGCAGAAATCGAGCATCTGCTGGGTTTCGGCCACGCCGCCGATGAACGATCCGGAGATTGCCCGGCGACCCCGCACGACCCCGTCGGCATTCACCGGTGTGCCGAGCGGCCCCATGTAGCCGATGAGCACCAGAACGCCCTCCAGCGCCAGCGTCGGCATGTAGGGGTTGACGTCATGATCGTAGGGGACTGTGTCGATGATGACGTCGAAGCGCCCGGCGACAGCCTTCATCTGCTTCGGATCGCCCGACAGCACAACATGATCGGCGCCGAGGCGGAAAGCATCCTCCTCCTTGCCGGCCGACCGCGTGAACAGCGTGACGTCGGCGCCGAGCGCCTTGGCGAGCTTCAGCGCCATGTGGCCGAGGCCGCCAAGGCCGATCACGGCGACCTTGCTATCCTTGCCGACATTCCAGCGGTGCAGCGGCGACCAGGTGGTAATGCCCGCGCACAAGAGCGGCGCCGCGCCGGCCGGATCGAGCCCGTCGGGCATCGATAGGACGAACTTGTCGCGCACGACGACGGAATTGGAATAGCCGCCATAGGTGACGCTGCCGTCCTGCCGGTCGGCGCTATTGTAGGTGTAGGTCGAGCCTTCGACGCAATCCTGTTCCCAGCCCTTCAGGCACGGCTTGCAGTGCTGGCAGGAGTCGACCATGCAGCCGACGCCGACCAGGTCGCCAGCCTTGAAGCCGGAAACGCCGGTCCCGACCTCGCGCACGCGGCCGATGATCTCGTGACCCGGGACGATCGGATAGGTCGTGAAGCCGCCATGGTTGCGGGCAAGGTGCAGGTCCGTATGGCAGACACCGCAGAAGAGGATGTCGATGACGACGTCGTCCGGACGCGGTGCGCGCCGTTCGAACGCGAACTGTTCGAGCGGGCCGGTGGCCGATCGAGCAGCGAAGCCCATTACTGTCATGGTTGGTACCCTTATTCTCGCGCCTGGCGCCTTTGATTTGGCCTGCTGGACCCGACCGCGCCTCTCAAGCGCAGCCGGGAGCCGGTTTGGCGAACCCCAGCCTCAGGCGTTTTAGCCTCAAGCGTTTCCAGGGGCGAACAGCGTTTCCCAATTCAGGAAGGGACCGAGCGGGATAACGTCCCAGTCAATGAGCCCGGCCTTGGCGAGGGGAAATTCGGCGAGCGCCTGCTTGGCCGCCTCGATAGACTCGGCCTCGGCAATGATGGCGACGCCAGGGCGATCCTGTCGGAAATAGATGTCCCGGATGATGCCGCCCTTGTACATCTGCCAGGCGTGGCGGGCTTCATCCTGCATATGCGGCTGGTACTGTTCGATCGTGGCGCCGGGCTGCGGGACGTCGAGGCAAAGCAGTTTCATGATCATACTCCTTGGTGGGGATTGTAGGGCTGAGTTTATGCGAGCTGAAACCGGCCTGTGGTCTCCGCCACGCGACGGCCCAGGTAAGTGGCCGTCTTGAGGTCGCTCTGGATAGGCGTGACCTCGGCTGCCTGATCGTTGTTCGACTGGGTCATGACGCCGAGCCAGCTTCCATGACGGTTGAGATCGTCCACGCTGCCGGTGCTGCTGGCGTTACCAGGCATAATGTCGAGACCAACCCAGATCATCCCGTGCTGGGCCGCAAACAGCGCCATTGAGACGAGTGAGTTGAGCTTGTCACCGTGCTGCGCGCCCGAATTGGTGAAGCCGGCAGCGATCTTGTTGCGCCACTTCTGTTCAAACCACGCCGTTTTCGTGGAATCCTCGCAGAACTGCTTGAACCTTGCGCTGATCATGCCGCTGTAGGTCGGCGACCCGAAGATGATCGCGTCGCTCTTTTCCAGCGCCGTCCAATCTACCGGACCTTCGGCGACGGCGACGATGTTCACTTCCGCCCCCTGGACTTCCCAAACGCCTTCAGCGACGGCTTCCGCTACACGCGCGGTATGGCCATAACCGCTGTCATATACGATCGATATTAGCATTCTCACGCCCTTCCATTTGACCGAGATTCGCGCACGACGGGAGGATGATGCTGATCCAAAGTCAGCGATGACCACTTGGATTGGGATCGTCTCGAAAATATCGTTTGCTTCGCAGCGGTTGTATCGTAGAATACCTAAGGCCATTAGAAATAAGTTTTCTCTTCTTTGGTTCCTGTGATTCTACAATCAATGGATTTGCTATTCTGGAGGCCCTGCCCGGCATGCGTGACAGATTCGATGGTGTGCAGATCTTCGTTGAGGCGGTCGAAGCGGGTGGCTTTGCAAAAGCGGCTGACCGGCTGAAGCTGACACGCTCCGCCGTCGGCAAGGCTATTGCGCGCCTGGAAGAGCGCCTTTCAGTTCGGCTGTTTCACAGGACGACCCGCACACAAAGCCTGACGGAGGATGGCCAGCAATATTACGAGCGTTGCATTCGTGCCATCGACGAACTGCGCGCCGGCGAGTCTCTCCTGGAATCTGGCCGGCGCGAGGTCGCCGGCAGGCTGCGCGTCTCGCTTCCGGTTCTATTCGGCCGCTACTGCGCGGCGCCGATTTTACGCAGCTATGCTCGCCAGTACCCGAAGCTTGAACTTGAACTCAGCTTCAACGACCGTCAGATCGATCTGATCGCCGACGGCTTCGATCTTGCCGTGCGCAACGGTTCCCTTGGCAACGGAACCTCGCTGCACGCCCGACGGCTGGTCAGCCAGCGCAAGGTGCTGTGCGCCTCACCTGCTTATCTCATTGCACGCGGGGAACCTCGCTCCGTTGCAGATCTCGCCGAGCATGACCTGCTTGTTTACTGGCGGGGCGATCATGGCCTCGCATGGCAACTGCCCGACACGAGCGGGGCTCTCATCGATATCTCCGTTACATCCCGGCTGCGTTTCGACGACCTTGAAGTCATCGCGGATGCCGCGATCGATGGAATGGGGCTTGCCTGGCTTCCCCACTGGTTGGTGCGGGATCGGATGCGAGCAGGGGATCTCATCGAACTGTGGGGAGACCGCCCGAGCGCCACGATGGAATGCTATGCGGTCTGGCCGAGCACCCAGTATCTGCCGCTGCGGTCACGCCTGGCGATCGATGCACTTGCTGTAGAATTGCCAAAGCGATTCGGTCCCGATACGCCGGACTTGCACAACGCACGGCCTTAGATCGCTTGCTGTGAAGCTAAGACCATCAGCCGCCTGCGAAAATGATCCGTCTTGAGCGCCCGACTCTCTCCGCCTTGTTCGTGGCACCTCGCCCTGACGCCCTCTATTGAACATGACGCGGTTGGGAACCATCCTCTCTGAGGCTCAAACGACGCTGATTAGAAGCCCAGTTGGCCCACGCAGCGCGGAGCGGTTACTGCGCCGTCACCTGGTTGGGAAATACTGCCTCCTTCACGCCCTCTGCGGTCTCGTCTAGATATCTCGAACGGCAGTTAGCCGAAGAGGAATGGTCATGGCGACAACTAGCAACGTGAGTTTTCATGATCGGAATGAACCGGCCGGCAAGCGACCGCCGCTTCGACCATGACCCGGCTCAGATCTGCCAATGCGGCGTCTTGAAAAGCAGACAACACGGTTGGTCATCGTGCCGATCCCTTTGCCTGTTGATGCCTTCCTGCCAACGCTTTTAACAATATGACAAGGAGCACTCAGATGAGGGCTGTACGTTTTCATGAATATGGTGGCCCGGACGTTTTGACGGTCGATGAGGTCGAAATACCCGAACCGGGGGCAGGTCAAGTGCGCATCGCCGTCAAGGCCGCGGGCGTCAATGCCATCGATTGGAAGCTCCGGGCAGGCTACATGCACGAGCACATGCCGCTCACGCTCCCCGCCGGGACCGGTTTGGAAGCGTCAGGCGTGGTCGATGCCATCGGTGAGGGCGTGACCGGCGTGTCGGTCGGCGATGCCGTGTTCGGCAAGGGCCATGACACGATGGCCGATTTCGCGATCCTGCACGAATGGACGCGCAAGCCGGATGGCCTCTCGTTCGAGGAGGCGGCAGGGTTCCCGATTTCAGTCGAGACGGCGTCGCGGATCATCGACGAGGTCGGCGTAAAGCCCGGTGAGACGCTGCTGGTCAGCGGCGCCGCAGGAGGGGTTGGATCTGCGGCGATCCAGTTGGCCGCCAGCGCCGGCATCCCCACGATCGGCACGGCGAGCGGGCCGAAGCATGGTTATCTACGTTCGTTGGGCGCTGTGCCGACGACCTATGGTCCCGGCCTGCGCGAACGGGTGGCTGCGCTTGCACCTGATGGCGTGCAGGGTGCGCTCGACATCGTGGCCTCCGGTGCCATTCCGGACCTGGTGGCGATCACCGGTGACCCTTCCAAGGTCATATCGATCGCCGACTTCGCGGCCGCGGAACATGGCGTCAGAAACTCGTTCGATCCAAGGGACGCGGTGCCCGCCCTGGAACGTGCCGTAGCACTGTTTGAGGCGGGACACTTCCGCTTGCCGGTTGAACGGACATTTCCGCTCGACCAAGTCGGCGCCGCGCAGGAACTAAGCGCCAAGGGGCACGTCACGGGACGCCTTATCATCACGGTCGCTTGACTGTAATCGCGAGGCGCTCTGCGCCTCGCTTTACGATCTTTGGCTGGGACGACTATCCTGCGTTCATGCTGGCAAATTGACGCTCTTGCCACACAATCGCTATTAGGGCGACGTGTCGTATCGATCTCGCGCCATACCGATCACTTCCTGGCTCCGCTCCACCCAGCGCACCAGCATCGTGAGCGGTTCGAAGATGGTGCGGCCGAGCTCCGTGAGCTCATACTCAACACTCGGGGGATTGGTTGGGAAGACTGTGCGCAGAACCAGCCCATCCCGCTCGAGCGTCCGCAGGGTCTGCGACAACATCCGCTTCGAGATATCGGGAACTGCGCGGTTCACGTCGCTGAATCGGCGGGCACGTTCGGCCAGTGCAATCAGCACCAGCATCGTCCATTTGTCTCCCACGCGATCAAGAATATCCCTGACCGCGCAGGTGGGTGGCTCGTGGGTCGTTCCAGAACGCTCCGCAAACATCCGCGCGAGTTGCAGATGATGCGGAGTAAGCGCCGTGTCAGCGTGTGCCATGTCACTTTCTCTTCGTCGGCCTGTTGGCGATACATGTAGCAAACCTGCAAAGCCTATAACAGAAACCGACAAGCGTGGCACGTGGATCAGAGGCCGACCCGGCTGAGATGTTCCTCGGGATAACGTGCTCCTTCGATATGAATGTCTGCGGACCGGATCTCGCCGAGGTCCTCGGCCGTCAGTTGCACCTTGAGTGCGCCGACATTTTCCTCGAAGCGCTCCAGCTTTCGAGTGCCGAAGAGCGGGACGATCCAGGGCTTCTGTGCAAGCGACCAGGCCAGCGCCACCTGCGCCGGAGTTGCGCCGTGCCTGTCGCCGATGGCCCTGATGAGATCGACGAGCCGCTGATTGGCTTTGCGGGCCTCCGGCGAGAAGCGCGGAATAGAGTTGCGCATGTCCGATGTGTCTAGCGTGGTGTCCGCGGCGATCTTGCCGGTAAGGAAGCCCTTGCCGAGCGGGCTGAAGGGCACGAGGCCGATGCCGAGTTCTTCGAGTGTCGGCAGGATTTCCGCCTCTGGCTCGCGTGTCCAGAGCGAATATTCACTTTGCAGCGCCGCCACCGGCTGGACCGCATGGGCACGACGGATCGACGACGGCCCGGCTTCCGACAGGCCGAACCAGCCGACTTTGCCCTCGCCGATCAAATCCTTCACCACGCCTGCCACGTCCTCCATCGGCACTTCCGGATCGACGCGGTGCTGGTAGAGAAGATCGATGTGGTCAGTGCGCAGGCGCTTGAGGCTGCCTTCCACAGCCCGGCGAATATGGTCGGGCTTGCTATTGACACCACCGTGATGAACCCCGGTATCGGGATCGACATCCCAGCCGAACTTGGTCGCGATCTTGACTTTGCCGCGAACCGGCTGGAGCGCCTCGCCGACCATCTCCTCGTTGGTGAATGGGCCATAGACTTCCGCCGTGTCGAAGAAGTCCATGCCGCATTCGACGGCGGCCCTGATCAGAGCGATCATGTCCGCCCTGTCCGGCAGTTCACGGGCTTTGCCGTATCCCATTGCACCGAGCGATAGCGCCGAGACTTCCAGCCCTTGGCCTAGCTTACGTTTCTGCATAAAAATATCCTCCAGCTGCATGATTCAAGTTCAATGGAGTGCGGATGCAAGTCGGTCCGCGGCGGGACTTCATGCTGGGCCTCCTCTCGGTCTACTTGTCCCGACTTGCAAACACGTCTTTGACGACGGGCATCGCCGAGAAAACGCAGGGCCAGCCGGTATAAAAGGCAAGATGCGTCAAGGTTTCCGATGCCTGCGCCCTGGTCAGCCCGTTATCCATCGCGCGATTGAGATGGTAGGTGATTTGCGCCACCTGACCGGATGCTACCAGCGCGCTTACTGTGACGAGGCTTCGGTCGCGCGGTGCGAGCCCAGGGCGAAGCCAGAGATCCCTGAACAGAAGTTCGCCGGTGAAGTCCACCACGCCTTGGGATACGTCGCCGAAATTGGTTTGGACGGCCTCGGCGCGTTTTGCTTCCGACGCTTGGTCGAGGGGAAGGAGGGCAACAGGCTCCCGTGGCAACTGGCCTTCTCCGATGCCGCGCTCGGCGAAGATGCCCTTCATGATTTCCACGGCGAAGAATGCGTTCGACCATCCACTGTAGAACGCGAGATGCGTTATGATCTCTGAGATCTCGGTCGGTGTGATGCCGTTGTCCAAAGCCAGGTTGAAGTAATGGGTCATGCCGATCGTCTGGGCGCGCGCAATCAATGCCGAGACCGTTACTAGGCTGCGGTCTCTCGAAGACAGGTCCGGGCGTTTCCAGAGGTCGCCGACGATGGCATTCCGGGTATAGTTCGCCAAGGCTGGTGAAACGGCGCGGACGTCGTCGTCGGTCAGTGCGCTGCGAATAGGCGTTGAGGGTGACATTGTTCTTCCGATCGATGTTTTAAGATGGGTTCATGGCCAGGACTTGCGTCTCTCTTTCACTGATTGACGACCGTCGCTGTCGAAAATCGCCGGCGAGATCAGCCCTACTGTTCGAGCGGCGTGATCCGGATAGTGGCTGATCTGGCACGTTCGCCAATCATGGCGCCGAGATACGAGCTCGTCGCGTATTTGCTCCGGTACGCATCATCGATCGCCGCGTTGATCGCACCCTCGACGGGCGCGAATGCCACGTTTCTGGTCATTCCGGCGGCAATGATACGTCCGGCCCTCCGCTTGACCGCGGCCTGATGCCATCGCGACCGCTGGCCATGATAGGCGCGCACGTAGAGCTCTCCTTCTACTACGACGGACCAGATCCAGGTTGGAGTGCCATAGGTAGCGCCATCCTCGCGGAAGGGAGAGATGTGCAGGTCGTCGCTGTCCGCGATCTGCGCAAGTTCGGGTTCTGACCAAGCCATCGGTCCGCCTCTGCCTATGCGGCTGCATCCATGCGGCCATCGAAAGGCATTATAGTATCTGCCATTTCTTTCGATTAGACGCTAAAATAAGATTGAACTTATCTCGGAGATCAATAAATGCGTCGCGAAGAACTGGGCGACCTGATGGCCTTCCTCGCTGTTGCCGAAGAGAAGAGCTTCACCAGAGCGGCGGCCCGGCTCGGGACGTCTCAGTCTTCGCTCAGCCTCATCATCAAGCGCCTTGAGGAGCGGTTGGGGGTCAGGCTATTGACCCGCACGACAAGAAGTCTTGCACCAACCGATGCGGGCGAACAGCTGCTGTCGACCCTGGCCCCGGCGTTAGGTACGATCGAAGCCCGATTGGCTGCGCTCAGTGAGTTTCGGGACAAGCCGGCGGGGAGTTTCCGAATCACCGCGGGTCAGCACGCGATCGACACCATCCTATGGCCGAAGCTTTCGGCGTTTCTTCGTCACTATCCCGACATCAAGGTCGAACTGGTCGCAGAGTCGGCGCTGACGGACATCGTCGCCGAGCGGTTCGACGCCGGTGTCCGGCTCGGCGACCAGGTTGAGAAGGACATGATCGCCGTCCGCATCGGCCCGCTGGCACGCATGATCGTGGTGGCTGCGCCCTCCTGCTTCAAAGATCAGCCGCCGCCGAGTTCGCCGCAGGACTTGACGGCACACCGCTGCATCAACATACGCCTGCCGAGTTACGGCGGATTCTACCCGTGGGAGTTCGAACGCGACGGCCATGAGGTGCGGGTCCGGGTGGATGGACAGGTCGCCTTCAATGGCGTTCCACAGATCGTGAAAGCCGCTCTTGACGGATATGGCCTCACCTACGTCCACGAGGATGTCGTCCGAGAGGACCTTGAGAATGGCCGGCTCGTGCAGGTGCTGGACGACTGGTCGCCGCCGTTTCCCGGGTATCACTTGTACTATCCTTCACGCCGGCATTCCTCTCCAGCATTTACCTTGCTGGTGGAGGCGTTGCGGCATCACGACTAGGTATCCCGCCAAATAGCTGTAGCTAGTGGTGGAAGAGCACGCTGGCGCCCTGATCCGAAGGTCCGACGGCGCGACGGAACGGCGCGAAGAGTTCGCGGCCCATGCCGAATTCATTGTCGGAGAGATCGACGGTCACCGGCTCGCGCTCGGCCATATCGGCTGCATCGACGAGCAGCTCGAGCGTGCCCTTGATCGCGTCCAGGCGGATGATGTCGCCGTCGCGGATGCGGGCGATCGGGCCGCCGTCGACCGCCTCGGGCGTCACGTGGATCGCGGCCGGCACCTTGCCTGAGGCGCCGGACATGCGCCCGTCGGTCAACAGCGCCACGCGGAAGCCGCGGTCCTGCAGCACGCCGAGCGGCGGCGTCAGCTTATGCAGTTCCGGCATGCCGTTCGCCTTCGGCCCCTGGAAGCGCACGACGGCGATGAAATCGCGGTTGAGCTTGCCTTCCTTGAAAGCGTCCTGCAGCTCCTGCTGGCTGTGGAAGATGATCGCCGGCGCCTCGATGATGTGGCGTTCCGGTTTGACGGCGGAGATCTTGATCACCGCCTTGCCGAGATTGCCGCGCAGCATCTTCAGCCCGCCATTCGCCTGGAACGGCGTTTCGATGCTGGAGAGAACCTTGGGATCGACGCTCTTCTCAGGCGACGGTTCGCGCCGGACGGCGCCGTTTTCACCGAGCCGGGCGTCGACCGTATAGGCTTGGAGACCCTGGCCGAAGACGGTGCGCACGTCGTCATGCACCAGTCCGTGCTTCAGGAGTTGCTTGATGAGGAAGCCCATGCCGCCGGCCGCCTGGAAATGGTTCACGTCAGCAAGTCCGTTCGGGTAGACGCGGGCCAGCAGCGGGACGATTTCCGAAAGCTCGGCAATATCCTGCCAGGTCAGCTGGATGCCGGCCGCCCGCGCCATGGCGACGAGGTGCAGCGTGTGATTGGTAGAGCCGCCGGTGGCATGCAGGCCGACGACGCCGTTGACGACCGAGCGCTCATCGATCATCTCGCCCGCCGGCGTGAATTCGTTGCCGAGCGCGGTGATCGCCAGCGCCCGCTTGGCCGCCTCGCGCGTCAGCGCTTCGCGCAGCGGCGTGCCCGGATTGATGAAGGAGGAGCCGGGCATGTGGAAGCCCATGATCTCCATCAGCATCTGATTGGAATTGGCGGTGCCATAGAAGGTGCAGGTGCCGGGGCCGTGATAGGACTTCGATTCGGCTTCCAGCAGCTCGGCGCGACCGACCTTGCCCTCGGCGAAGAGCTGGCGCACGCGCGACTTCTCGTCGTTCGGCAGGCCTGTCGTCATCGGACCGGCGGGAACGAAGATCGACGGCAGGTGTCCGAAGGACAGGGCCGCAATCACGAGGCCCGGCACGATCTTGTCGCAGACGCCGAGGAAGAGGGCGGCGTCGAACATGTTGTGCGACAGGCCGATGCCCGCCGACATGGCGATCAGATCGCGCGAGAACAGCGAAAGCTCCATGCCCGGCTGTCCCTGGGTGACGCCGTCGCACATCGCCGGCACGCCGCCTGCCACCTGCGCCACGCCGCCGGCCTGGGCGGCCGCCTCGCGGATGATCGCCGGATAGGTCTCGAACGGCTGGTGAGCCGAGAGCATGTCGTTATAGGCGGTGATGATGCCGAGATTGGGGATGCGATCACCGGCGAGCGCATCCTTGTCGGCGGGGGAACAGACCGCAAAGCCATGGGCAAGGTTGGCGCAGCCCAGCACCGAACGCGCGACACCCTTGGAGGCGGCGGCGCGCAGGCGTTCCAGGTAGCGCTCGCGGGTTGGTTTCGAGCGTTCGACAATGCGATCGGTGATCGCAGAAATGCGTGCGTGGGCGGACATGGAAGATCCCTGCCTTGTTCGTTGTCTTATCTGTTTCGGCGGCTCTGGCCTGAATGTCGATCCGGATTGACGGCCGATCAGGGAGCCCAGTAGATCTCGACCGGGGAAGTGGCCCGGCGCAGAACGGCGCGGATCGGCATGTCTGCCTCTTCACCTTTGCCCTCTGCTTTGGCGAGAACGTCTTTTTTGCCTTCGCCCTCAATATGGAGAACCAGGAGTGCGGCATCCTCAAGACTGGAGAAGGTGAAGGTCAGGCGCGGCTCGCCGGCCCCTTCCGCTTCCATGGTGATGATGCCGCGCGGCGTCGATGCATCGAGCGCCTTGGCAAGATTGCTGCCGCCGGGAAAGAACGAGGCCGTGTGGCCGTCGCCACCCATGCCGAGGATGACGATGTCGAAGGGGGAACTGATTGCCCTGGTCTTCTCGGTCGCAAGCCTTGCGGCCTCCTCCGCGGAGGCCGTGTCCTGATAGAGAGGCAGGAAACGCGCCGCCTTGGCTTTGTTCTGTAGGAGATTGGCATCGACCAGCAGATGGTTCGAGCGCGCATTGTCGGCCGGCACGAAACGCTCGTCGACAAGTGTGATCGTCACCTTGTCCCAGGCGATATCGCGCGTCGACAGTGCCTGGAAGAACAGCTTCGGGGTCGAGCCGCCGGAAACGGCGATGGACGCCGTTGCGCGGGCGGCGATCGCCGCCGAAAGCGTATCGGCGACCTTGTCGGCGAGACTGCCGGCGAGATCTGCGGGGCTGGCGAAGGAATGCAGGGTCGATGCCATCGGTTTCGTCCTAGATATCGTCATGCCAGGTGCGGCCGTCGCGCTCGATCAGCGCGATGGCCTGGCTCGGACCCCAGGTGCCGGCCGTATAGCCCTGCACCTGCTGGCCGGTGGTTTCCCAACCCTTGAGGATCGGATCCACCCATTTCCATGCGGCTTCGACTTCGTCGCGGCGCATGAACAATGTCTGGTTGGAGCGGATCACATCCATCAGCAGACGCTCGTATGCGTCGGGATTGCGCACGTTGAACGCCTGGGCGAAGCTCATGTCGAGCGAGACGTTGCGCAGGCGCATGCCGCCCGGGCCCGGATCCTTGATCATCAGCGACTGCTTGACGCCTTCATCCGGCTGCAGCCGGATAATCAGCTGGTTGGCAACGATGCGTCCGGCCGCCTGGTCGAAGATCGCATGCGGGATCGGCTTGAAGGTGATGACGATCTCGGACATGCGTCCGGTCAGGCGCTTGCCGGTTCTGATGTAGAAGGGAACGCCCGCCCAGCGCCAATTGTTGATCTCCGCCTTGATGGCGACGAAGGTCTCGGTGTTCGAGACGCCGCCTTCGAGCTCTTCGAGATAGCCCTTGACCGGGCCGCTGCCCGATGCGCCGGCGCGATACTGGCCGCGGACCGTCGCCTGCTCGACATTGGAGGCATTGAGCGGCTTCAGCGCGCGCAGCACCTTCAGCTTTTCGTCGCGAACGGCTTCCGAATCCATCGACGATGGCACTTCCATCGCCGTCAGGCAGAGCAGCTGCAGGATGTGGTTCTGCACCATGTCGCGCAATGCGCCTGCCGTATCGTAATAGCCGGCGCGGCCCTCAAGGCCGACTGCTTCAGCCACGGTGATCTGGATGTGATCGATGTAGTTGGCATTCCACAGCGGCTCGTACAGCGCGTTGGCGAAACGCAGCGCCATCAGGTTCTGCACAGTCTCCTTGCCGAGATAGTGGTCGATGCGGAAGATCTGTTCTTCCTTGAAGGCACGGCCGATCGTGTCGTTGAGCTGCAGCGCCGAGGCGAGATCGCGGCCGATCGGCTTCTCGACGACGATGCGGGTCGACTTGGTGATCAGTTTGTGGTCGTGGATCTTCTGCGAAATGTCGCCGAAGATACCGGGCGCGACCGCGAGGTAAAAGGCGCGCACTCGATCCTTGCCCTCGTCGAGCAGCTTCTTCAGCTGATCCCAGCCGGTATCCGTGCGGGCGTCGACCGAGACGTAGTAGAGGCGGGCACAGAATTTCTCCACCTCCGCTTCGTCGTATTCACCCTTCTTCAGGTGCTCGTTCAGCGCGTCTTTGGCGAATTTGCGGTATTCCTCGTGCGTCAACGGGCTGCGCGAGGCGCCGATCACGCGGGTCGGTTCCGTAAACTGGCCTTCGATTTGGCGATGATACAGCGCGGGCAGAAGCTTGCGTTCGGCAAGGTCGCCGCTGCCGCCGAAGACGACATAATCAAAAGGCTCAACGGGAATGATCTGGCTGCTCATGAGCTTGTCTCTCAATCAGGCTGGTTGGCGGCTCTTTTAATCTAATCGATTTAAAAAAGCCAGTGTGCGGTGCAATGAATCTCTCAGGCGCCGGTTTTAGAGCGAATTTCCGGAAGAGGAAATCCGCAATCGGACTAAAATTTGTCGCGAAGCGCAAACCACGACAAGGCGAGGAAAAGCAACGGCGCCCGCATGCCGGCGCCGCCGGGAAAGGCAGGAATATCGAGCGATGTGAAGAGGTCGAGATCACCGGATTTTCCAAGCACCGTTTCCGCGTAGAGCTTGCCACAGTAGTTTGACAGCATGACGCCATGGCCGGAATAACCGCCGATCGAGATGACGCCGGGCATGACCTCGCGCACGAATGGCTGGCGCGGCATGGTGATGCCGACGCTGCCGCCCCAGGCATGGGTGATCTCGATATCCTTCAGGGCGGGATAGATCTCGGCGATCTGTCGGCGGATGTGCTCGGAAATGTCCTTCGGATTGTCCGACGTATAGGCTTCGCGTCCGCCAAACAGCAGCCGGCCGTCGCCGAATTTGCGGAAGTAGCGCACGACGAAGCGCGAATCGGCCACGGCCTCGCCGCCCGGCAGGACATCGGGATGCCCGTCGAGCGGGGCTGTGGCGCCGATGAAAGAGCGGATTGGCATAACATGTCTTGCGGTCACCGGTTCGAGGCCGTCGATATGGCCATCGCAGGCAATCAGCGCCCGATCGGCGGTGATCGTTCCCCTTTCGGTTTCGATCGTCACCTTGCCGCCACCCTGGCGGATCGCCTTTGCCGCGGTCATCTCGAAGATCGCAGCACCGGCATTGGCGGCGACCCGGGCCAGCCCCACCAGCAGCTTCAGCGGATGGATGTGGCCGGTGCCGACATCGCGCACGCCGCAATGAAACCGCTTCGAACCGAGCCGCTCCTGCGTTTCCTTCTCATCCATGAAACTGATGTGCGGATAGTCGTAACGCAGCGCGGCGATCTGGGCATTTTCGTAATAGGCGCGTTTGTAGCTCGCCTTGTGCGCGACGTTGAGCTGGCCGGGCACATAGTCGATCTCGATCTGGTGCTCGCGGGCGAAATCGATGAGATGGCGCTTGGCCGCCTCGGCAAGATTAAACAGCGCCTTCGAGCGTTCGTAGCCGATCTTCTCCTCGAGTTCTTCCGGCCACCATCGCTGGCCGGTGCCAAGTTGGCCGCCATTGCGCCCGGACGCCCCGTCACCGAAGCGGCAGGCTTCGATCAGCACCACCGAGACGCCTGCCTTGGCAAGATTATAGGCGGCCTGCAGGCCGGTATAGCCGCCGCCGATGATGGCGACGTCTACTGTTCTCGAGCCGTCGAGGGCGGCATAAGTGGGCCGCTCCCCGATGGTTGCCTGATACCAGGATAGTCCCGGCGAGATCGGGCTCTGCCACATCTCCTGCGATGCCATGACGGTCCCTCACACGTTGAGCAGAAGGAATTCCCGCTCCCAGGGGCTGATCACCTGCATGAAGGTCTCGAACTCGCCGCGCTTGACGCCGGTATAGAGGCCGATGAACTGCTTGCCGAAAATCTCCTCGAAGGCGGGCTCGTCCTCGAGCAGCGCCACGGCTTCCAGCAGGCCACGCGGCAGGTCGATCGAGCCTTCATTGGCCGAATCCTCCGTCGGCGCCGTCGGCTCAATCTGCTTCATGATGCCGAGCAGGCCGGCGGCGAGCGAGGCGGCAAGCGCCAGATAGGGATTGGCGTCCGAGCTCGGGAGCCGGTTTTCGACGCGCCGCGCCTGCGGATCGGAAACCGGAACGCGGAAGGCCGTCGTCCGGTTGTCGTAACCCCAGGCATTGTTGACCGGGCAGGACATATCAGGCTGCAGGCGCCGATAGGAATTCACGTAGGGCGCAAGCATCGCCATCGTGCTCGGCACGAATTTCTGCATGCCGCCGATGAAATGGAAGAATTCCTTCGAAGCCGATCCGTCCGCATTGGAGAATACGTTTTTACCCGTCTCGATATTGACCACCGATTGATGGATATGCATCGCCGAACCCGGCTGGGCCTGCATCGGCTTGGCCATGAAGGTCGCATAGATGTCGTGCTTCAGCGCCGCCTCACGGATCGTGCGCTTAAACAGGAACACCTGGTCGGCAAGTTCGATCGGATTGCCGTGGCGCAGGTTGATCTCGAGCTGCGCCGGTCCCTCTTCGTGGATCAGCGTATCGATCTCGAGCCCCTGCTTCTCCGAGAAATGGTAGATGTCGTCGATCAACTCGTCGAATTCGTTGATCCCGGCGATCGAATAGCCCTGGCCGCCGAGGATCGAGCGGCCGGACCTGCCCTTCGGCGGGTGCAGCGGATAGTCGGGGTCGACATTCTTGGCGACCAGGTAGAATTCGATCTCGGGCGCCACGATCGGCTTCCAGCCGCGGTCGTGATAGAGGCTCAGGATCCGTTTCAGCACGTTGCGCGGCGTATAGGGCACTTCGCCGCCGTCGGAATCGACGATGTCGCAGATCACCTGCGCCGTCGGGTCGGTCTCCCAGGGCACGACCGAAAGCGTCGAAAGGTCGGGCATCAGCTTCAGGTCGCTGTCGCGCGGCTCGTAGCGGAAGCTCTCCGTCTCCTCCGGGTACTCGCCCGAAATCGTATGCCGGTAGATCGCCGAAGGCAGCGCCAGCGAGGTGTTCGAGGTGAATTTCGAGCTCGGCATCATCTTGCCGCGCGGAACGCCGGCAAGGTCCGGCGTGATGCATTCGATGTCTTCGATGCCCCTGTCCCTCAGCCACCGCGCTGCTTCCTTCCAGTTCGCAACGCCGCGCAGGGATCCGGGGTCCGGAGGAGTTTTCTTCGAGGCGGGTACGTTTCTGGCAGGCTTCAGCGTCGTCTTTTTTGGGGACATGACACACCGGTCTGGTTGATCGTGGCGCCATCATAACCGGACTTTGCCAATTGGCGAGAGGTTGAGAACGTTGACTTTCGCCCTTTGATGGAAAAGAAGACGCTGTCTTGATCGAGGAAACGGATTTGCAGCGCAAAAGCGACGTCATCGTCATCGGCGCCGGGGCGGCGGGCATGATGGCGGCTATCCGGGCCGGAAAACGCGGCCGCTCGGTCGCGATCCTCGACCATGCAAGGGCGCCCGGCGAGAAGATCCGCATATCGGGCGGCGGCCGCTGCAATTTCACCAATATCCACGCCGGACCGAAGAATTTCCTCTCCGCCAACCCACATTTCTGCAAGTCGGCGCTCGCTCGATTCACGCCCGCCGATTTCATCGCCATGGTCGACCGGCACGGCATTGCCTGGCACGAAAAGACCCTGGGCCAGCTCTTCTGCGACGATAGCGCCAAAGACGTCATCCGCATGCTGCTCGCTGAGATGCGCAGCACCGGCGTGCAGCTGGATCTCGGCACCGAGATATCAGCCGTCGAAAAGGTGGAGGCGGGTTTTCGCGTCAAGACCGGTGACGATAGTTTTGAAGCATCGTCGCTGATCGTCGCGACTGGCGGCAAGTCGATCCCGAAGATGGGCGCCACCGGCTTTGCCTATCGCCTCGCCGAACAGTTCGGTCTTCCGGTGCTTGAAACCCGCCCCGGCCTCGTGCCGCTGACGCTCGATCCCGGCTTGCTCGAGGCCATCGCCCCGCTCGCCGGCATTTCCGCCCCGGCCGAAATCCGCCATGACAGGACCGCCTTCCGCGAAGCGCTGCTGTTCACCCATCGGGGCCTCAGCGGACCCGCCATCCTGCAGATTTCCTCCTACTGGCGCGAAGGCGACGAGGTCGTCGTTTCGATCGAGCCGGATATCGACATTGCAACACATCTGAAGACGGCAAAGCAGCGTAATGGCCGCCAGTCGCCGCAGACGGCGCTTGCCGAGATCTTGCCGAAACGGCTGGCGCAATTTCTCGTCGAGCGTGAGAAAATCGCCGGCAATATGGCCGACCTTCCCGACAAGGCGCTGCTGCGCCTTGCTGCTGGAGCCCAGAACTTTGCGGTCAAGCCGTCCGGCTCGGAAGGTTACCGCACCGCCGAAGTGACGCTTGGCGGTATCGATACGGCAACGCTTGATTCACGCAGCATGGAAGCAAAAACCGTGCCTGGGCTCTATTTCATCGGCGAATGCGTCGACGTCACCGGCTGGCTCGGCGGCTATAATTTCCAATGGGCCTGGGCCTCCGGATTTGCCGCCGGCGAATGCGCGTAAACCGAATGCATGTCGCCCGGAAGTCTGTAGCGGTTCCGGGACAACGACATGCATAAAACAAAGGACTAAAGCGCGTCGCATGAATCAAATTTGACGCGACGCGCTTTAAGGAAATACCGATTCAAAACTTCTTAATAGAGGTGCGCCATCCTGTCTCAATTGGCGGTCTGCAAAGCTGTTCCTAAATAAGCTTTACCAGCAAGCCGTTTTGTTGGATTGTTGTGTCAGACAGAAGTGAGGTTTCCAGCATGACCAGAAACACACGACGCGCCCGCGCCATCGCAATTGCCGAGGCAAAGCCGAACGCCCGGATGGTCACCCTGCGTTATCTGATGCTGGCAGTCGGCGCCACCGCCGCCAGCCTGGCGCTGCTGCTCTCGCACTTCATCTGACCCTGTCTTCAGGCCTGCAACGAATGTCACGGCACGGGCGTTACCGCCTCGCCGCATTGCGGCTTACAAAATTGCAACTATTTCACCGCCTTGGCTTAATCCGCCGCAACCGCTTATCCGAAAATTAATATCTAATCTGACACAATTGCCCGCGAATATTTGGGCATCTCCAAGTTGTTTGGACATGAACTGGCAATGACTGCCGCCTGGCCTCCGGGTTCCCCAATGTAAATTAAGAATAGCTCGATGTGCACCCGGCTGGCGCCAAATGGCCGCCTGCGGGAGGAGTGGTGTATGAAAGGCCCGGAACGCCATGTTGATTGACAAGATTCTTTCCCGCTTCAGGATCAAGACGAAAGTCCTGATCTTCGTTCTGCCTTTCGTCGTCACCATTTCGGCGGTGGGCCTGACGGGCCTTTACGCTTCGGGACTGCTTCAGGGCCGCATGGAAATATCCAACAGCGTGCTGCAGTCGCTGAGCGGCTTCAAGGATCTCTACGGTTCGATGGACGATTTCCTGCGCGTCACCAGCCAGCAGGCGCGCGACAAGCTGCTTACCGATCTGACTACCCAGCAGGGCGTGCTCGAACAGACGCTGAATCAGGTTGGTGAAGAAGCCGCCGGCCGCGACAGTCTTGCCGAAGCAGCCCGCCGCACCAAGGACATTTCTGGCGTCGTCGGCAAACTCTGGGGTCTGCATGAGCAGGAGCAGGCGCTGCATGAGCAGATCGACGCGGCGCAGAAGAGCCTGATCAGCACCCGCTTCACGGTCTCCTACCAGGCTGAGGAATTGCAGACCGCGCTTCAGAACGACGAGGGTGCCGCCACCATCACCCTTCGCACCGCCGACCGGCTGCTGAAGGGCGGCGATTTCCTCGGCACCGTCGCCAGCGGCTACAGCAAGCCGCAGACGCCGGAGGACAAGATCGCCTTCATCAACGAACAGATGCCTGCGATCGTCAAATCCCAGCGGCTGATCGCCATCTCGGTTCCGACCAACCAGAAGAACGTCATCGACGCCCTGGCCGCGACCATCGACAGTATCAAGGCAATCACTGCGATGCCCGCTCCGACCGACGAGAACATCGCCGAACTCGGCCGTCTCGTGTCGCGCTTCCGCCAGACCTCGACCTATACGCAGCTGACCG
Source organism: Rhizobium sp. NZLR1 (assembly GCF_017357385.1). NCBI lineage: Bacteria > Pseudomonadati > Pseudomonadota > Alphaproteobacteria > Hyphomicrobiales > Rhizobiaceae > Rhizobium > Rhizobium sp. NZLR1. The sequence goes on from NZ_CP071632.1 coordinate 795,131, forward strand.
CGACGCAGAAGATGCGCGAAGCGACACAGCGTTTCGCCGAGCTCGAGGGCCGCATCGGCCAGACCAACTCCGTCCTTCAGGATACCCGGCGTCTCGAAAATTCCGTCTATTCGCTGCAGATCGTGCTTTCCGATTTCCTCGCCAACTCCAGCAAGGAAAATCTCGTGCGTCTGCAGCAGCAGGCCGGCACGCTCGGCAAGGACATGCAGGTGCTGATCACCAGCGCCAAGGGCATGGGCTTTGCCGAAGGCATATCCGGCGCAATCCAGCCTGCACTCGACGCCATCTCCGGCGGCGGCTCGAAGATCGTCGATACGATCGGCGAGCGCGTCACCGCCTATGCCGCTGCCCGCCAGGAGCTCGACCAGATCTGGACGAAGCTGACCGATTTCGCCGAGCTGCAGAAGCAGACGGCCGGTACCGAGCGCACCCAGGCAAACGGCATCTCCGTCATCACTACCGGTTTCGGTATCCTCCTGTCGATCCTCGGCGGCATCGCCCTGGTTCTGACGCTGCAGCGCCCGATCAGCCAGATCACAGCCGCCATGCGCCGCATCGCCGAAGGGGCGCTGGAGACCAGCATCTCCGGCGAGCAGCGTCACGATGAAATCGGCGACATGGCCCGCGCGCTCGGCATCTTCAAGGAAAATGCCATTTCGAAGATCCGCATCGAAGAGCAGAGTGACGAGGAACGCGCCGCTGCCGAACATGAGCGCCAGCGCAACGACGCCGACAAGCGCGAGATGGATCGCCAGATCGAATTCGCCGTCAACGCGCTCGCTGCCGGCCTCGAACGCATGTCGCAGGGCGATATATCGACGACGATCGAGACGCCCTTCATCGGCCGTCTCGAACAGCTGCGCCAGGATTTCAACGGTTCGATGATGCGCCTGCAGGCGACGATGAGCCAGATCCGCGACAATGTCGAACTGATCCAGGGCAACGGCAACCAGATGGCCCAGTCGGCCGAGGATCTCTCCAAGCGCACCGAACAGCAGGCTGCCTCGCTCGAAGAGACCGCAGCCGCCGTCGACGAGATCACCGTTACAGTCCGCTCCTCTGCCGAACGCGCCAAGGATGCCGACCAGATCGTTCGCCAGGCCAAACGCAGCGCCGACGATTCCGCCGTCGTCGTCAGCAATGCGATCGATGCGATGGGCCGCATCGAGGATGCCTCGCGCCAGATCGAGCAGATCATCGGCGTCATCGACGAGATCGCCTTCCAGACCAATCTGCTGGCGCTGAATGCCGGCATCGAGGCGGCCCGCGCCGGTGAAGCTGGCAAGGGCTTTGCAGTCGTCGCGATGGAAGTCCGCGAATTGGCCCAGCGTTCCGCCGCCGCGGCGCAGGAGATCAAGGGTCTGATCAACAAGTCGACCAACGAGGTCAGTTCCGGCTCGCAATTCGTGCAGGAGACCGGCACGGTGCTCGCCAAGATCAGCGCCCAGATCGTCACGATCAGCCAGCATGTCGAGATGATCGCCCGCGCCAGCCACGACCAGTCCAATGCACTGCAGAGCGTCAACGCGACGGTCAATCAGATGGACCAGATGACGCAGCAGAACGCCGCCATGGTGGAAGAGACGACAGCTGCCAGCCGTGAACTGGCCGACGAGGCGGGTTCGCTGCGGCGTCTCATCCAGCAGTTCAAGATCGATGGCGAGGCGGGCGAGGCGCAGGTCTACCGCGCCGCCTGATCGTCGATCCCATCATCACGAGAACGGCCCTGGCTTCCGGGGCCGTTTCGCGTTTCGTATAGGGGCATGCTGTGGCCCTGATTTACGGAAAATTTTCCTTAACGCTTTTCGTCTACTTTAGCCCCGGTCTTCTGCCGGGGGTTTTGATGCTGCGCCTTTTCTCTACGTCGATCGTCCGCCAGATCGTTGCGATCACGCTGTTTCTGCTGGCAATCAGCACCGCCGCCATTGTCGGCGTGACCTATTACAATCTGAGCCGTTATGTCATGGACGGCGCCGTCGCCGATGCCAGGGATGCCACCCGCGCCATGGCCGTGCTCTACGGCGCGGCCGATCAGGGCGCCAGGGTCGAGCTGAAGGATGACCGGCTCTCGACAGTCACGGAAGACGCCATTCCGGCCCTCGCCGATCACTCGCTGGTCGACCGGACCGCGCAGTCGATCGCCGGCGTTGCCACGATCTTCCAGAAGCAGGGTGGCGACTACGTCCGCATCTCCACCAACGTCAAGAAGGAAAACGGCGACCGCGCCGTCGGCACCAAGCTCGTTGCCGAGCATCCCGCTCAGCCCGTGCTCGCCAGGGGCGAGGCCTATTACGGCCAGGCGGAGCTATTTGGCCGCAAATTCATGACCGGCTATTTCCCGATCAAGAACACGTCGAACGCCAATGTCGGCATTCTCTTCATCGGCATTCCGATGGAGGTCTATTACCAGCGTATGTATGAGCTGCAGATGCTGGTTCTCGGCGTCGGCGCCATTGTCATGCTCATTGTCGGTGTTCTCGCCTTCTATGCCATCCGCCTGTCGGTGAAGCCTTTGCAGGCGCTGACCGCGAGCGTTCACGCAATCTCCTCCGGCGATCTCGATGGAGCGATCCCTTGTGTCGGCAAGAAGAACGAGTTCGGCGACATCGGCCGGGCCCTGGCGCTTTTCCGCGATAGCGCCCGCGCCAGGCGCGACCTGGAAACGCAGGCTGCCGAACAGCGTGCCTTGAGCGATGCCGAACGCGCCAGGAACGACGCCGACAAGCGCTCGCTCGACGGCCAGATCGACTTTGCCGTCAACCAGCTTGCCGCCGGCCTCGGACGCCTGTCGCAGGGCGATGTCTCGCAAACGATCGGCACGCCCTTCGTCGGCCGGTTGGAGCAGTTGCGCGTCGATTTCAACGCCTCCCTCCTGCGGCTGCAGGACACACTGTCCGGTATCCGCGACAGCGCCTCGACCATCCAGCGTAACAGTGGCGCCGTCTCGGCCTCCGCCGGCGAGCTTTCGAAACGCACCGAAGCGCAGGCGGCAAACCTCGAGGAGACCGCCGCGGCTGTCGAGGAGATCACCGTCACGGTTCGCTCGTCCGCCGAGCGTGCCCGCGAAGCCAATAATGTCGTCGCCGCGACCAAGAAGACGGCCGACAATTCCGGCGCCGTCGTCGGCGATGCCGTCGCCGCCATGGACCGCATCGAAGAGGCCTCCCAGCGCATCGAGCAAATCATCGAGGTGATCGACGATATCGCCTTCCAGACCAACCTGCTGGCGCTCAATGCCGGCATCGAGGCGGCCCGGGCCGGTGAGGCAGGCAAGGGTTTTGCCGTCGTCGCCCAGGAGGTCCGCGAACTTGCCCAGCGTTCGGCCGACGCGGCGCGCGAGATCAAGTCGCTGATCGAAACATCCAGCCGGGAAGTGACGGTCGGCTCCGAACTAGTCCAGAAGACCGGCAGCGTCCTTGCCTCGATCAGCCAGGAGATCATCGCGATCAGCGGCCATGTCGAGACCATCGCCACTGCAAGCCGCGATCAGTCGGCCGCCTTGCAGGAGGTCAACGGTTCCGTCAACGCCATGGACCAGATGACCCAGAAGAACGCCTCGATGGTGGCCGAGACCACCCAGGCAAGCCGCCTGCTTGCCGGCGAGGCCGATACGCTGATGGCGCTGATCGACCGCTTCCGCATCATCGCAGAGCCCGCTCACCTGGGGACAAGGAAAGTCGCCTGAGAAACGTGGCGGCAGCCGCCGCCGGATTGCGCCGCAGCTTTCCGCCGCCGCCCTACTTTTGATACGACGCGCTTTGGGCTGATGTCGAGCGAGGTCAACCAGGCGCCGAAGCGAATGAGGCTGTTGTCTCCGAACTCGGCGTAGAATTGATCCTCGTCCGCCCTGCCGCCGCCTGGCCTGCGGATGTGCCGATATCCCTGGATGCCTGCGATGGTGATCAAGTCGATCATGGCGATGTCCTTTCTGTAGAAGACATCTCCTGATTTAGGCATCGAATATCTCTTCATAAACAGGGAAAATCCCGCTATGTTTTTCATCGATGAAAAACGCGAGTTGGGATTCCTATCAGCTTTTCCTGCAGGTCGCCCGGCTCGGCGGCCTGACGGGGGCAAGCACGGCAAGCGGGCTCAGCCCTGCGACCGTCGGCCGGCGCATGCTCGATCTCGAGCAGGAGGTCGGCCGCGCTTTATTTTCGCGCAGCCAGACCGGCTACCGCCTGACCCAGGATGGCCAGGCGCTGCTCGATCACCTTCAGGAGATGGAGGCCGCCGCCCGCAAGGTGGAAGCCTGGCGGCAATCCGGCGAGGGAGGCACGACCGTGAGGATCGCCGCCGGCACCTGGGTCGCCTGGCTGCTGACGGAGAATTTCGCCGCCATCCGCATACCGGGTGATGGCTTTGCGATTTCGCTCACCATCGGTGAGGCGCGGGCGAGCCTTGCCTATCGCGAGAGCGATATCGGCATTCGCGCCTTCGAGCCGGAGGAGGCCAATCTTGCCGCCCGCCGGCTCGGCGAGGTGGCCTATGCCATCTATATCAGACGCAACGCCGCCGAGATCGATGAACGCTGGATTGCCGTTGCCGAGGAGGAGGCGATATCGGCCTACCTGCGCTGGCCGCACGCCAATGCCACAGCCGGGATCGTCGCCACCGTCAACCGGCCGCGTTCGCTGCCGGATCTGGTGCGCGCCGGCGCCGGCAAGGCCGTGCTTCCCTGTTTCGTCGGCGATCTCGACCCTGAATTGCAGCGCCAGGGCGGCGAGTTACCGGAACTGCGCCACGCCCAATGGATCGTCATGAACGCCGAGGATCGCCATCGCCCGGAGATCCGCACAGTCGCCGACCGCATGACCAAGCTGATCAGAAGTTATGCCGATCTCTTCGCCGGAAAACGTCCGAGCCGCGGCTGACGTACTTTGAAGCGCCCGCGCCCTTTCCAGGATGCGCGGGCGTTCTCCTCAATGACGGTTGGTGACAACGACGGGAATGAGCAGATCGCCCCAGTTGCCGTCGCCGCCATGATGGCGGGCCGAGCGCACCAGCTCGACCGAGACGCCGGCCTCGACGGCTTTCATGACCGATTGGTTCAGCCGATGCAGGTCGTTGGCGAGCATGCGGATCGTCGTCTGCTGGTCCTCGCTCATGCTGGTCGCCTGTTCCTCGGCCCGTTCCCGGACGCGTGAAATGGATGCCATGATCTTCTCCTCCTCGTTGGGTTATTCCGCAGCCGGTTTGAATTGCGCGTGTTCGGTCGAGCCGTGCATCGCCGTGGTCGACGACCGGCCGCCGGTGATGGCGAGCGACACGGCGTCGAAATAGCCGGTGCCGACCTCGCGCTGATGTTTGGTGGCGGTATAACCGTTGACCTCGGCGGCGAATTCCGCCTGCTGCAGCTCGGAATAGGCCGACATCTGCCGCTGCCTGTAGCCGCGCGCCAGCTCGTACATGCCGAAGTTCAGCTGGTGGAAGCCGGCGAGCGTAATGAACTGGAACTTGTAGCCCATCGCCCCGAGTTCGCGCTGGAACTTTGCGATCGTCGCGTCGTCGAGGTTCTTCTTCCAGTTGAAGGACGGCGAGCAATTATAGGCGAGCAGCTTGCCGGGATGGACCTTGTGCAGGCTTTCGGCAAATCGCCGTGCCTGATCGAGGTCCGGCTTCGAGGTCTCGCACCAGATGAGATCGCAATGCGGCGCATAGGCCACAGCCCGGGCGATGCAGGGCTCGATGCCGTTTCTGACCTGATAAAAGCCTTCGACGGTGCGCCCGGCATCATAGTCGACGAAGGGCTGGTCGCGCTCGTCGATATCGGAGGTCAAAAGCTTTGCCGCTTCCGCATCGGTGCGGGCGATGACGAGCGTCGCGACGCCCATGACGTCGGCGGCAAGCCTGGCGGCGTCAAGATTGCGGATATGGGCGGCGGTCGGGATCAGCACCTTGCCGCCGAGATGGCCGCATTTCTTCTCCGAGGCGAGCTGGTCCTCGAAGTGAACGCCGGCAGCACCCGCCTCGATATAGGCCTTCATGATTTCGAAAGCGTTGAGTGGTCCGCCGAAGCCGGCTTCCGCATCGGCAACGATCGGCGCGAACCAGGTCTCGACCGAAAGCCCCTGGGCTTCTGCGGTCTCGATCTGATCGGCGCGCTGCAGCGTGCGGTTGATGCGTTTGGCAAGCTCCGGCCCGGCATTGGCCGGATAGAGCGACTGATCCGGATACATCGCCGATGCCGTGTTGGCGTCGGCCGCCACCTGCCAGCCGGAGAGATAGATCGCCTTCAGCCCGGCACGCACCATCTGCATGGCCTGATTGCCGGAAAGCGCGCCAAGCGCATTGACGAAATCCTCCTGGTGCAGGAGCCGCCACAACCGGTCCGCCCCCAATTCGGCTAGCGTATGGCGGAGCGCCACCGAACCTCTGAGCCGCTGCACGTCATCGGCCGAATAGGGCCTTTCGATGCCGTCGAAGCGGCCTGCCGATGAATTTGGAACAAGCTTGTAAAAATCCGTCATGCTGCTCTCCTCACTAAAAACCCGACAAAAGGGTGCTGATGACAAGATTGACAACGGAACGCAATATAGCCAGAAAAACCTTTGATTTCCTGGACGGAAAGAGGTTAAGATGACGAGGATTGACAGAGCGGCGCTGTGAATTTGTAAAAGATTGTAAATAAAGCGCCCCTCCCTTGTCAAAGGGTGTGCCATGGCGGAACGGAAGATATTCGCAGGCCCGAAAGTCAGGCGCATCCGCAATGCGCTGGCGCTGACCCAGACCGCCATGGCCGAAGCCCTTGAAATATCGCCGTCCTATCTGAACCTGATCGAGCGCAACCAGCGGCCGCTGACGGTGCAGCTCCTTCTCAAGCTTGCAAGCGTCTATAGGGTCGACCTGGAGGAGTTGCGCGGGCAGACCGGCGGCAGTCTCGGCCAGCTCAAGGAAGTCTTTGCCGATCCGCTGCTTTCGGGCGAATTGCCCGGCGACCAGGAATTGGTCGAGGTGGCCGAGGCTGCACCCAATGCCGCAAGCGGCATGATCAAGCTTTACCGCGCCTATCGCGAGCAGGCGGCAAGGCTGTCGGACCTGACGGCGCTGATGGCCGCCGAAGGCCATGCGCCTGTCGCTGCCGGCCGGTTGCCGCTCGACGAGGTGCGCGAGACGCTGGAGCGCAGGTCTGCCTATTTCGGGCGGATCGAGACGGCGGCGGAAGCCTTTGCCGCGACGCTCCCCGGTGGCCTCGATCTTGCCGCCGGCCTCAAGGATTGGCTGCGCGCCGAGCGCGGCATCGCGGTGCGTGTCCTGCCCGTCCACGTCATGCCGGATCTGCGCCGCCGTTTCGATCGCCACTCGATGCGGCTTTTCATCTCGGAACGCCTGTCACCGGCCGACCGCGCGCACGAGATCGCCGTTGAGGCCGCCACCCTCGCTTTGCTGCCGGCCATCGATGCCGAACTCGACGATCTCTCTCTCTCCTCGGCCGAGGCCCGCCGCATCGCCCGTTTCGAGCTTGCCCGCATTGCGGCCTTAGCACTCGCAATGCCCTACGAAGCCTTTCTGTCTGCGGCGAAGGCAACGCGCTGCGATATCGATATTCTCAGGGCGCGCTTCGGCGTCTCCTTCGGCCATGCCGCCGCCCGCCTGACGATGCTGCAGCGGCCCGGCGCGGCCGCCACCCCCTTCTTCCTGATCGAGATCGATGCCGCGGGCCACAGGCTGCGGCGGGCGGGCGCCCAGGGCTTTCCGCAGGCCCGTTTCGGCGGCGGCTGTCCGAAGCTCAACATCCACGCTGCCTTCCTGCAGCCGAGCCAGATTCTGGCCGAAACGGTGGTCATGCCTGACGGCGCATCCTTCCTGACGGTCGCCCGCACCCTGGACGGGCCGAGCGTCGAATTCGGCGAAAGGCTGCGGCGCACGGCGATCCTGATCGGCTGCGACGCCGCCCTTGGCGAGGCTCTGGTTTATGGCCAGGCGACGGCGCTCGATGCGGTTGAGATCGGTCCGGCCTGTCGCCTTTGCGAGCGGCGCGGCTGCCTTTCCCGCGCCGAACCGCCGGTGACGCGGCCGCTCGGGCTCGACGAGATGGTGGCGGGGCTCAGCGCCTTCGATTTCCAGTGATTGTGAAATCATTGAGCGCACAGGATTTTGCGCTTGTGAGCTGTGAAATTCCTTCTTAGTCTGCAGCCAAAACCAGAGGGAAAAGACGTCCGGGGGTGCGGGCGCTTTGAACAAACAGGAGAAGTCATGAGGTCAATCATTCCAAGCGTGACGGCCGCCGCCGTTGCCGCGCTCCTTGCCGCCGCGCCGGCCCTTGCGCAGGAGCGTGTGGTCAACGTCTACAACTGGTCGGACTATATCGACAGTTCCATCCTTGAGGATTTCACCAAGGAAACCGGCATCAAGGTCGTCTACGACACCTTCGATTCCAACGAGACGCTGGAAACCAAGCTGCTGGCCGGCGGTTCGGGTTACGACGTCGTCGTTCCCACGGTCTCCTTCATGCAGCGCCAGATCGCCGCCGGCGTCTACCAGAAGCTCGACAAGTCGAAGCTGCCGAACCTGGTCAACATGTGGGACGTCATCATGAAGGGTGTCGCGTCCTTCGATCCCGGCAACGAATACAGCGTCGACTACATGTGGGGCACGACCGGCATCGGCTACAATGTCGACAAGGTCAAGGCTGCCCTCGGCACCGACGAAAAGCCCAATTGGGATGCGTTGTTCGACCCGGCGAAGGCGGCCAAACTGAAGGATTGCGGCATCTATATGCTGGATTCCCCGACGGATGTCGTGCCCTCCGTGCTCGCCTATCTCGGACGCAATCCCAATAGCACCGATCCCGCGGATCTGAAGAAGGCGCAGGAGGTTCTCGTTGCGGTTCGTCCCTTCGTGCGCAAGTTCCATTCCTCGGAATATATCAGCGCCCTGGCGAACGGCGATATCTGCATAGCACTCGGTTATTCCGGCGACATGTTCCAGGCCCGCGACCGCGCTAAGGAAGCCAATGCCGGCGTCAAGGTGGATTATTCGGTCCCGTCGCAGGGCGCGCAGATCTTCTTTGACGTCTTCGGCATTCCGAAGGATGCGCCGCACGTCGCCGAAGCCCATGAATTCATCAACTACATGATGAAGCCGGAGGTGATCGCCAAGGCCTCGAACTTCGTCTTCTACGCCAACGGTAACAAGGCGTCGCAGCAGTTCCTCGACAAGGAGGTCCTCGACGATACGGCGATCTACCCGACGCCGGAGGTGATGGCGAAGCTCTTCACCGTTCCGCCGCTCGATCCGAAGACACAGCGACTCGTGACGCGGCTATGGACCACCGTGGTCACCGGCCAATGATCTGATCGCGGCCCGGACGGAAACGTCCGGGCCTTTTTTGACGATCCCGGCTGGGCGAATCCGGGAACAAAAGCCGAGAACAAAAGCAAAGAATGTATTTCCGGGGAACAATATGAAGTCTTTAGGCAATATTCGCCGCTCTTTCGCACCTTGGACCGATCCGTCCGCCAAGCCCTTCATTTCCATCAAGAATGTCACCAAGCGTTTCGGCGATTTCACCGCCGTCGATAACCTGTCGCTTGATATCTATCACCGCGAGTTCTTTGCACTGCTCGGCGCCTCCGGCTGCGGCAAGTCGACGCTTCTGCGCATGCTTGCCGGTTTCGAGCAACCGACCTCGGGCGAAATCGTGCTCGACGGCACTGACATGGCAGGCACGCCGCCCTATCGCCGCCCGGTCAACATGATGTTCCAGTCCTATGCGCTTTTCCCGCACATGACGGTCGAGAAGAACATCGCCTTCGGCCTCAGGCAGGACGGCATGGCGAAGGACGAGATATCAGAGCGCGTCTCGCAGATGCTGAAGCTCGTCAAGCTCGAGCAGTTCGCCTCCCGCAAGCCGAACCAGCTTTCCGGCGGCCAGCGCCAGCGCGTGGCGCTGGCCCGTTCGCTTGCCAAGCGCCCGAAGGTGCTGCTGCTCGACGAACCGCTCGGCGCGCTCGATAAGAAGCTGCGCGAGGAAACCCAGTTCGAACTGATGGACCTGCAGCAGAGCCTCGGCCTCACCTTCGTCGTCGTCACCCACGACCAGGAAGAGGCGATGACCATGGCCGATCGTATCGCCGTCATGAGCCACGGCAAGGTCGTGCAGGTGGCGACGCCGGCGGAGATCTACGAGGCGCCGAATTGCCGTTTCGTCGCGGATTTCATTGGCGACGTGAACATCTTCGACGGAAAAGTTGCCTCATCGGGCAACGGCACCGTCGAGATTGCCGTCGATAGCGGCTTCAGCGTGCGTGTCGCCGCTTCCGAAACACCCTCGGCGGGCAGCGCCGCCGGCTTCGCCATCCGGCCGGAAAAAATGCGGGTCGGGCGGACGCCTCCCATCAACGCTTCGGTCAACGCCGCCAGAGGCGAACTCTGGGATATCGCGTATCTCGGCGACATGACCGTCTTCCATGTGAAATTGCAGAGCGGCAACATCGTCAAGGCCTCATCCCTCAATGCGCAGCGCTCCGTCGACGACCCCTTCACCTACGATCAGGACGTCTGGGTCTCCTTCGACGAGAATGCCGGCGTCCTGCTGAAGGATTGACATCATGGGCAAGCTCACGTCCGGCCTCTACAATCGCCTGGTCATCGTCATCCCTTATGCTTGGCTGCTGCTCTTCTTTCTGGCGCCCTTCTTCATCGTCTTCCGTATTTCGGTATCGGCGACGGCGATCGCCATGCCGCCCTATGAGCCCGTCTTCTCTTTCACCGAGGGCTGGGCCGGCCTCTGGAGCAAAATCGGCGATCTCTCCTTCGACAATTACAGCTACCTCACCGACGACCCGCTCTATTTCAACGCCTATGTCTCGAGCGTGGTGATCGCCGGGATTTCTACCTTCCTGACGCTGCTGATCGCCTATCCGATCGCCTACGGCATGGCGCAGGCGCCCCGCGGCCTGCGCCCGACCCTGGTGATGCTGGTCATCCTGCCCTTCTGGACGAGCTTCCTGATCCGCGTCTACGCCTGGATAGCCATCCTGAAGCCGGAAGGCCTGCTCAACCAGCTCTTGCAGTCGCTGCACATAATCGACACGCCGCTGATCATCCTCAACACCAACACCGCCGTCTATATCGGCATCGTCTATTCCTATCTGCCCTTCATGGTGCTGCCGCTCTATTCAGCTTTGGAAAAGATGGACGATACGCTGATCGAGGCTGCCCAGGATCTTGGGTGCACGCCGATCCGGGCTTTCTGGCGCGTCACCTTCCCCCTGTCGCTTCCCGGCGTGGTGGCGGGCTGCATGCTGGTCTTCATCCCGGCCGTCGGCGAATTCGTCATTCCCGACCTGCTCGGCGGATCGCAGACGCTGATGATCGGCAAGACGCTATGGAGCGAGTTCAACTCGAACCGCGACTGGCCGGTCTCCTCGGCGGTGGCGACCATCCTTCTGCTGATCCTGGTGATCCCGATCGTCTTCTTCCAGAATGTCCAGGCCAAGGCCGAAGAGCGGGGGAAATAAGCCATGCTGAAATGGACCCGGTTCAACATCGCCTCCGTCACACTCGGTTTCGCCTTCCTCTATCTGCCGATCGTGCTTCTCGTCGTTTTCTCCTTCAACGAGTCGAAGCTCGTGACCGTCTGGGGCGGCTTCTCGACGAAATGGTATGCATCGCTGCTGACCAACGAGGCGCTGCTCGACGCCGCCTGGGTGACGCTTCGCGTCGCCCTGCTGTCGGCGACCTTCGCGACCATCCTCGGCACGATGGCGGCGCTGACGCTGGTGCGCTATACGCGCTTTCGCGGCCGCATGCTGTTTTCGGGCATGATCTACGCGCCGCTTGTCATGCCCGACGTCATCACCGGCCTGTCGCTGCTGCTGCTCTTCGTCGCGATCGGCTTCGACCGCGGCTTCTGGACGATCACGCTGGCGCATACGACGCTCACCATGTGCTTCGTCGCCGTCGTCGTGCAGTCGCGCCTCTTGAGTTTCGATCATTCGATCGAGGAAGCGGCGCAGGATCTCGGCGCGCCGCCGGTGCGCACCTTTTTCGAGATCACCTTGCCGATCATCGCGCCGGCGGTGCTCTCCGGCTGGATCCTTGCCTTCACCCTGTCGCTCGACGATCTGGTGATCGCAAGTTTCACCTCGGGGCCGGGCGCCACCACGCTGCCGATGCGAATCTACAGCCAGGTCCGCCTCGGCGTGACGCCGGAGATCAACGCTGTGTGCACGATCCTGATCGCCATCGTCGCGGTCGGCGTCATCTGCGCCTCGATCGTCACCAAGCGCCGGGAAATCCAGCGCCAGCGGGACGAGCGTGCGGCGGCTGCCGGCGCCTGATGATTCGAAGAAAACGGATTATTGCGCGTGCGGTGTGGCGCCGAGAAGCGGAACCGGCGAGATCACCGGGTTCGGCCATGAGCCGCCAATGAAGAACGGCAGAAGCGGCAGCTCTGCCGCCTTGGCCGGATCGGTCGAATCAAGCGATCCGGAAAGCGCCAGCCCATTCGACTGATAGGTGATGACCCCGGAAAGCGTCAGCGTCTCGGACGTGCCGGCGATATGGACGTCGTGCATCTCGGCGGAGCCGTTGGCGAAATCGGCCTGAAGGTTCAGCTGGTTGAAAGCGAAGGCGCCGCCTGCTGCCGCGCTCAGCGGGAAGAACGGTTTTTCGGCTGCCTGCGTCCTCAGCGCTGCGGAATCGATGCCGGGTATCGTGCCTTCCTTTGTCCAGAAGTGCAGCCTGCCGGTGACGTCGGCTAGGCCGGTCGTCCAGATCGCCTTCGGCGACTGCAGGTCGAGATCGAGCGATCCTGTCGCCAGCGGCAGCGGCCCCTTCAGCTGCAGGCGCTCGGCAAGGGCTGCGAAGTCGGCATCGCGGATCGACAGCTGCAGCTTGCCGCCACCGTCGAAGTCGCGCTGGGTCGCTTCGAGATGCGCGGTCATCTCGCCGCCTTCGAACCGGCTGTCGCCGATATCGAATTTCGCTTCGCCGCCGGCAACGATCATGCTGGCGCCGACATCGGAAAGCTCGAAGAGACCCATCTGCGCACGCCGCGCCGAAAGCCTGACGTCGACATCGAGCAGCCGCAGCGGCCCGCTTATGCCGGCGGAGATTTCCTCCGCCTCGCCAGCGGCGAGCCTGAGCGCGAAGGCATCGAGGAACGGCTTGAGGTTCATCTCGTCGAAGGCGAGCGTGCCGCCGATCTTCGGTCGTTTGCCGGGTTGGGTGAAAAGGTCCATCACCCCGGTGGCACTCGCTTCGTTGAGCGACAGGCTGAGATTGTTGAAGCGCAGCCCGTTGCCCGACGACATGATGTCGGATTCCAGCGAGGCGCTCTTCAGCGTTGCGATGCCGGGTATCGATTTGCCCGACCAGGTCAGAAGCGCGGGCATATCGGGAATGCTGGCGGTGATATTGCCGGAAAGCGCCGAAAGGCTGGCGATGCTGGCAATCCCCTGGAAGTGCGCCGTCAGCAGGTTTGATGTGAGCGACGTCCGTGTCTCGGCATTCCTGCCGGCAAAGGCGAGCAGCGGCTGGCGCGAAGCGAAATCGACCTTCAGGTCCTCGCCATTGATGCGGGCGATGACGACCGCGGAGATCGCGCCGGATAGCCTCGGCCAGGCGATATCTGCGGTGACGCTGTCGAAATGATAGGCCTTGGCGGTCTTGATGTCGGTGACCGTGAGCGTGCCGTCTTCGACCGTTACCGCGCCGATCTCGGCATCGAGATCCGGATCGAGCACCTCAGCGCCGTTTTCGGTGCGCACGCCGCTGATTGCGCGGGCGAGCAGGCCGGCATAACTCCAGTCGATCAGCCCATTCTCGTCGCGCGTCAACGCCAGGTTGGGGCGCAACAGGTGGAATTCGTGAAAGCTCGTCCGACCTCTCAGCGCATCGATGAGGCTGAAATCGGCCGACAGGCTGTCAATGCTGCCGAGCAGCTTGTCGCCGCTTTTGCGCGGCTGGCGGATGGTGATCTGGTTGAGGGTGATGCGCGGCGTCGGCCAGAATTCCAGAACCGGACTACCTTTGATCTCGGCATGATAACCCGTCCATTTCGACAGCGCGTCCTCGATGCCCGAGCGCACGAAACCGGTCGAAATGAGATAGGGTGCGGCGACCCTCAACGCCACGAACAGCGCAAGCGCGATCAGCAGGAAGACTGTCGACAAACGGGCGAAGGCCGGAAGCCAGCGCGAAACGGGTCCGATCTTCCTGCGCCACCTGCGATGTCTTGACGTGCTCATGATCTCCGCCGGCAATTCAGCCGGTCATCCCGTTATGCGCTGATTTCGCGGATATAGGAAATATCAGGCATATGCAAATGCCCTACAGCGCCGCGCGTCTTTTCAGACGTGCAAAGGACGCTGTTGCACTTTGAGGCGACGCATCGTTCTTCTGCATGCATAGGCTGGGATCGCGTTGGTTCCGCACTTTATAATGCAATGCAGCATGATATAAGACGGCATTGGGGAGGAGGAATTGAATGCAGGATAATAGACCACTTTGGGTGCCCTCGGAGGATGCCGTTGCAAGAAGCCCGATCCATGCCTTCATGGAGCGCTGCAACGCCGATTTCGGGCTTTCGCTTTCCGGCTTTGAGGATCTGCATGCCTGGTCGGTGGCCGAGCGGGAGAATTTCTGGTCGACCGTCTGGGATTTCTGCGGCGTCAAGGGCGAACGCGGCGCAGAGGTGCTGGCCAATGGCGACCGCATGCTGGAGGCCCGCTTCTTTCCCAATGCGACGCTGAACTTCGCCGAGAACCTGCTGGCCGGCCGCGGCGAGGGCGACGCCATCGTCTTCCGCGGCGAAGACAAGGCCGAGGATCGCTGGTCGTGGGACCGGCTGCGCGCGCTGGTCTCGAAGCTGCAGCAGGCTTTCAAGGCGCAGGGCATCGCCGAAGGCGACCGCATCGCCGCCATGATGCCGAACATGCCGGAGACCGTCGCCGCCATGCTGGCGGCCGCCTCGATCGGCGCCATCTGGTCGTCCTGCTCCCCTGATTTCGGCGAGCAGGGCGTGCTCGACCGCTTCGGCCAGATCGGCCCGAGGCTGTTCATCGCCTGCGATGCCTATTGGTATTCCGGCAAGCTGCAGGATGTCGGCGCCAAGGTCGCCGCGGTCGCAAAGAGCTTGGGCGTCCCGACGATCGTCGTCCACTATGCCGGCGATGCGGAAGCGGTGGCGCGCAAGACGCCTGACGCTTCGACGCTCGATGCCTTCGTCGCGCCCTATCAGGCAAGAGAGGTCGAGTTCACGCCGCTTGCCTTTGCCCATCCGCTCTACATCCTGTTTTCCTCAGGCACCACAGGCGTGCCGAAATGCATCGTCCATTCTGCCGGCGGCACGCTGTTGCAGCACCTCAAGGAGCAGCGGCTGCATTGCGGCCTTGAGGCGGGCGAGAAGCTGTTCTACTTTACCACCTGCGGCTGGATGATGTGGAACTGGCTGGTCAGCGGTCTTGCCAGCGGCGCCACGCTCTGCCTGTTCGACGGCTCGCCGTTTGCGCCTGACGGCAACGTGCTGTTCGACTATGCCGAGGCCGAGAACTTCGCGATCTTCGGCACCTCGGCGAAATATATCGATGCGGTGCGCAAAAGCGGACTGACGCCGCGCAAGAGCCACGATCTTTCCAGCCTGCGGCTGATGACCTCGACCGGCTCGCCGCTGTCGCCCGAGGGCTTCACCTTCGTCTATGAGGGCATCAAGGAGGATGTGCAGCTCGCCTCGATATCGGGCGGCACCGATATCGTCTCCTGCTTCGTGCTCGGCAATCCGCTGCAGCCGGTCTGGCGCGGCGAGATCCAGGGAGCCGGCCTCGGCCTTGCGGTCGATGTCTGGAACGATGATGGCAGACCGGTGCGCGGCGAGAAGGGTGAGCTCGTCTGCACCAAGGCCTTCCCGTCGATGCCGGTGATGTTCTGGAACGACCCTGATGGCGCCAAATATCGCGCCGCCTATTTCGACCGGTTCGACAATGTCTGGTGCCATGGTGATTTTGCCGAATGGACCGAGCATGGCGGTCTGATCATCCACGGCCGCTCGGATGCGACGCTCAACCCCGGCGGCGTGCGCATCGGCACGGCCGAGATCTACAATCAGGTGGAGCAGATGGAGGAGGTGGCCGAGGCGCTGTGCATCGGCCAGGAGTGGGACGACGACGTGCGTGTCATCCTCTTCGTCCGGCTTGCCCCCGGCGTGACGTTGACCGAGGATCTCGTCAAGGCGATCAAGACACGCATACGCACCGGCGCCTCGCCGCGGCATGTGCCGGCAAAGATCATCCCGGTCGCCGATATCCCCCGCACCAAATCCGGCAAGATCGTCGAGCTTGCGGTGCGCGAGGTCGTTCACAACAGGCCGGTGAAAAATCAGGAGGCGCTCGCCAATCCCGAGGCCTTGCGGCTCTTTGCGGGGCTGGAGGAGCTCAAGGACTGATAACGGACCGGAAGCTGCAAGCTTTTGTCACTGATCAATGCACTGTCATGGAAACCCTTCGTTAAGAAAGGTTTGTCAAATCTAAAGGCTAACTTGGGGGCCGTGTATGAACGAGGCGGCCTGGAGCCCTACAGCGCCTTAAATCTCCGATTTAAGGAATTATGCAGGAGGGCTTTCGATACATGATGGTGATCGACTGAGCTCTTGTTGAACAGCACCAAATTCAAGGCAGCCTCGGCTGCCTTTTTTTATCGCTCAACCGGCCAGCACGCGCTGCGACGGGAAGGTGATTTCGACGAGCGTGCCCTCGTTCGGCGCCGAATTGATCGAGAACACCGCGCGGTTGGCATCGACCATCGCCTTGGTCAGCGGCAGGCCGAGTCCGGTGCCGTCGCCACGATGGCGCGATTGGGTCGAGGAGACCTGCCGGAACGGCTTCATCGCCTGGTCGAGTTCGCTGCGCGTCATGCCGATGCCGGTATCGCGCACCCTGAGCACGACGCTGCCATTCGCCTCATAGGACGTGGAAACGACGATCTGCCCGCCGGATGGGGTGAAGCGGATGGCGTTCGACAGAATGTTGAGGGCGATCTGCTTGATCGAGCGCAGATCCGCCACGACCTCGGGCACCGCATGCGACAGTGCCGTGCGGATGATGACGCGCTGGCCGTTCGCCTGCGGCTGGACCAGCGCCACGGCTTCGGCGACCGCCTCGTTGAGGCCGACGGCGGCAAAATCGAGATCCATCTCGCCCGCCTCGATCTTCGAAATATCGAGCAGGTCGTTGACGATATCCAGCACGTGCCGGCCGGACCGGCCGATGTCGTTGGCATATTCGATATAACGCGGATGGCCGATCGGCCCGAAGCGCTCGCCGGCCATCATGTCGGAAAAGCCGATGATGGCGTTGAGCGGCGTGCGGATCTCGTGGCTGACGCGGGCGAGGAAATCGGTCTTGTGGGCGTTGGCGGTTTCGGCCGCGCCCTTGGCGTTGCGCAGCTCGTCCTCGGTGCGCTTCCATTGGGTGATATCGCGGATGACGGCGCAATAGCCGTTGGAGGAGGTGAGCTGGCCCATCGTCATGAACAGCGGCACGAAGCCGCCGGCGGCCTCGCGGCCGATCACTTCGCGCCCGTCGTTCAACACACTGGCGACGCCGTGGCCGGAAAGGCCGTTCAGATAGTCGAGCACCGCCTTCTGGCTCTCATGGGCAAACAGCATGACGAAGGGTTTGCCGCGCGTCTCCTGCTCGTCGTAGTTGAACAGCGCGCTCGCCGACCGGTTCATCGAGCGGATGTCGCCCTCCGTGCCGATGACGACGACGCCGTCGGTCGCCGTTTCCAGGATCGAGCGCAATTCCTCCACTTCGATCTGCAGCTTGGCGACCTTTTCGACCATCCGCTCGGGCCGCGCTTCTGTCCGGCCCTCGGAACGGCTTGCGTCGCCGCGGCCCTCTTCCTTGCCTTCCACCGGCATCAGCGCCAGCATCAAAGCATTGGCGTCTTCCCAACGCACCGATTGCAGCCGCGCCGTTACCGGCACCAGGCTGTCGTCGGCCTTGACCAGCATCATGGTGCCGGAGCCTGCGGCCTTTTCCTCGAGTTCGCGGCGCTGCAGCAGGGCTTCGATGCCGCCGACCTCGCGCAATGCGTCGAGCGTCTCGTAACCGGTCAGCCGCATGAATTCGGGATTGGCATGGATCAGCGCATCGCCGACATGGATGAGCACGGCGACCGGCAGCTGGTCGACAGTTCCCAGCGAAAGCCCGTCGGTCATCTTGATGCGGGGCGGGATGAAGCTTGTCAGAACCTTGATCTGGCTGACCGTCTCCTCCAGCCCTTCCGTCACCTCATCCTCTTCTATGACATCAGGCTCCTCGGCGTCGTCGCTGGCGGCGTCGTCGCCCTGGGCGTCGGCGACATTCTCGAAAATCGCCTCCTGCGGCGCGATCTCCTCGATCGACGGCACTTCCGCCTTATCGGCAATGGGTATTTCCCCGGAAGCCTCTTCGAAGCTGGCCGTTTCCGCGCCGGTAGGTTCAGCCGGCGCCGTGGCGGCGGGTTCTATCCGTGCCGGCGCAGCAGGTTCGTCCTTGCCGGCGCCGAAGGCCTCGAGACGCTTGGCGATTTCGCGGAAATTGGCCTGCTCGGCGGCCGTCAGTCCGGCGCCGCTATTATGGAGCTGAACGATCTTGTCGGAGAAACGGCGGTTGGGCGTTTCCGAAATGCGAAGCGCCGGCGGCTCGCTCGACGTTTCCGCTGCCGGTTCGACGGCGGAGATATCGCCGGCATCGGCGCTGTCGTCTGCTTTTTCCGAAGCGCTTTTCTGGAAAGACGGCTCGCCGGACGCCTGCTCGATGGGCGCCTGCTCGCCAGTCGCCTGCTCAATGGGCGCCTGCTCGGCGGCAATCTCCTCAGGCGCTGGCTCCGTCTCCGGCTGCGGCTCGGTTGCCGCAAGCGCCTGGTCCTCGACCTCATCTGTCAGGGCGGGTTCGCTCGGGATCTCTTCATGCGCTGCCGGCACGTCGTGGACCAACTCGGCAGTGGTCTCGGTCACCGGGCCGAGGCTTGCCGCATCATGGCCGACGCCGTCCGGGCCGAGCGTCAGGCCGAGCGCCAGCGGATCTTCCTGAGTATCGGAAAGCCGGACGACGCCGAAGCCGCGGAAACCGTCGAAGTCGCGGTTGCGGGTATAGGTCGGCAGCGCCGCCAGATCGACGGGAACGACGAGGCTTGTGCCTTCGACCGGCCAAAGGATCGTTTTGCCCGACCATGTGTCGCGGCGGGCGAGCGCTTCGGCGAGCTTGCCGTCGGGATCAAGATTGAAGAGAGCGGCGACATCACCGAAGGCAGAACCGATAATCTCGGATGCATGCGGACCGACGGCCTCGGCAAATTCGTGGCTGACCTCGTTGAACCGGCCCTCGGCATCGATCTTCCAGACGAAGCGCGTGGCGCGGCTGTTCGGCCTGAAGACGAAGCCGGGCGCAGCCGCAAGCTCAGGATGAGAGGAGGCGTCGGCGGCTATAGGC
The DNA here is from genome assembly GCF_017357385.1 of Rhizobium sp. NZLR1. Taxonomy (NCBI): domain Bacteria; kingdom Pseudomonadati; phylum Pseudomonadota; class Alphaproteobacteria; order Hyphomicrobiales; family Rhizobiaceae; genus Rhizobium; species Rhizobium sp. NZLR1. Next base: position 814,552 of record NZ_CP071632.1, read on the forward strand.
GGTGCGATGGCGGGTTCTTCGTGAACCGCTTCCGGCGCCTCTTCGACAGGCGGTTCCGCCGTCGCCGCCGTTTCCATCGTCTCCGTCACGGCGGTCAGGTCGTCCTCGATGATCGCGGCAGGCTCGTCGGCCTCATCGGCGCGGCTGTCGATCACGCCGCCGTCGCTTTCCGGCTCCGCATTCCCGGCGAGACCGGCTTCGTCGGGCATCTCGTCTGCGGATGCCGCTGCCGTCTCCGCCGCAAGGTCGGTTTCGCCGCTGATGTCCTCGAGCGTTTCCTCGACGTCCTCGATCCCCGAGACCGCCTCGATGATCTCGGTGAAGCCTGTGTCGGCAATGGGCTCGTCGCGCAACTGTTCGGCCGGCGGCACGGCGTCTTCCCGGACCGGCGCATCGATCGAGTCGAGCGCGGGCGTATCGATCGGGTCGGGCGCGGCTGCGTCGGTCGGGTCGAGATGGCCGATCGCGGTCTCCACGGCAAAGAGGAGGTTGAGCGCCGGCTCGTCGCTGAGCTTGCCGACTGCTGCCGGAAGATTGCCTCTGACGGTGGCAACGGGTCGCTTCACCAGCCGGTCGGGATGCGCGCCGGCAAGGTTGATCAAGGTCTTTGCCGTCTGCTCGGAAATCCCGAGCGAGGCAAAACCTGGCGAGGCGGCGATGACGTCGCCGTTGGCGCCGATCACCGCCATATGCGTGTCGGGATCATCAAGCCCCTGCAGCATCTGGGCCGCCGAGGCGCTGGCTGCGAGCGGCTTTGCCGAGACCGGCACCGAAAACAGCATGGCCTTTTCGCCTGAGGAAAGCCGGATCAGTTCGGCCGCCGCCTGCACCTGCACGCGCTGGAAGCCCTTGGCAACGCGGATCATCAGGCTTCTGGAGTCACCGATATCGGCAAGTTGGCGCGCGGCCGTTTCCAGCTGGCGGAAGGTAATGTCGGTGCGGTCGACGCCCTGGTCGAGCAGATCATAGACGGCCGAATGGCCGAATAGTTCGGCGCCGGCACCGTTCGCCCAGAGCAGGCGGGCAAGATCGGCCGAAAACAGCACCATCGCCTCGCCGCGTGAAAATCGTTCCCGCACCCGCGCATGCACGGCGATATCGATGAACGGATATTGGACTGCGGGCATGATCAAACCTTGTCGCTGTCGGCCTTCTTAAATTAACGGCTTATTAATAACTGCGGGGCGCATGCGGGTCCAGAAGAGGAGGGGGTTTTCGGCCGGCAAGGTTAACGTCTTGTGCATTGCACAATAAATGTTGCAATGCACAATGGAATGTCTTATATAAGCATCATCCCAACTATTGCAGGCAGCGACTGCCTCAGCCCAAAGGATGCGACCCATGGCTACCATAAAGACCGACGACGTTTTTTCAATCGCTTCTTTCGACCCGTCCAAGTTCTCGGAATCCTTCCGTGAATTCGCCGAAAAGGGCGCTCAGCAGTCGAAGGACGCCTATGCCAAGCTGAAGACCGCTGGCGAAGAAGCCGGCAAGACGCTCGAAGCCACCGTACAGACCGCGCAGGCCGGCACCGTCGAGATCGGCCTGAAGGCGATCGACGTTCTGCGGATCAATGCCGAGAACTCGCTGTCGCACATGGAAGCGCTGCTCGGCGTCAAGTCCGTCGCAGAATTCTTCGAGCTGCAGACCTCGTTCATCCGCAAGCAGGCCGAGCTCACCGTCGAGCAGGCGAAGTCGATGCAGGAAACCACCAAGCAGGTGGCCGAAAAGCTGGCAAAGCCCTCCAAGGAAGCGGCCGAAAAGGCCATGGCTTCTTTCAAGGTTGCCTGATCGGTCTTGACCGGTCGAAGACAAAAGGCTGGACCCCGCGTCCAGCCTTTTTCTATATTGACGAGGAATGGGGCTTGAATTCATCGCCAAGTCCTCGTATGTGACCCCCGTCGCGCCAAGCGCGATTTATGCGGTTGTAGCTCAGTTGGTTAGAGCGCAGGTTTGTGGCACCTGAGGTCGGAGGTTCGAGACCCCCCAACCGTACCATCTCCCCCACACGATCAGAACGAAAACCCAGTTCCCGCCGTTTCGATGGAACCCATCCCATCTCGCGCCGTTCTCCAAGTTAACGGGAGAATATGCATGTCGAAAACCCTTCTCTACGGCGCGACCAAAATCGACGAGACCAACAGCGCTTATGCGCCGGTCGAAAGCCTTGCTGCCTTCCAGTGGAAGAACCGCGTCTTCGTTGTTTTCGCCGACAAGGGCAATGCCCGCGCCGCCCGCCAGGAAAACCAGTTGTTGGCCGACCGCTCAGCCCTCGACGAGCGGGATCTGGTGGTGCTCAAGATATCCGGCGCGGGTGTCCGGCCGCTCTTCGGTGACGCGGATGGTCTTGAAGGCGAAGCGATCCGCCGCGATTTCGAGGTGGCGGAGATCGGGGAATTCGCCGCCTTCCTTGTCGGCAAGGACGGCACCGTGAAGCTCAAGCTCAGCGAGCCGATCACCGCCGGCGAGCTTTTCGCCATCATCGACAGCATGCCGATGCGCGCTGCCGAATCGCTGAAGCCGGACAGATAACCCGGCCGAACGTCAGCTTAATCGAACATTATGAAAAGGGAGGCGGTCATGTCCGTGCCCAACGAACCCATTCCTGATCAGCCGCCGATGCCGGCACCCGGCTGGAAGCCGATGCCGCCGATCACCGAGCCCGAGCCGGACAGGCTTCCCGACGAGGCACCCGTTCCCAATCCCGATGAGAACGACGAGCCGGCAAAGCACGTTGGCGGTCTTTAAAGAAAGATCTGCCGTTCGGCGCTGACCAGTTCCTGCAGGAAGTCGACGACGCTCCTGACGCGTACGAGGTCGCGCGCCGTTTCGTGATAGGTCGTCCAATAGGCGCGCCGGATCGAAACGTCCGGCAGGATGCGCTGCAGCTCCGGATACTGCCGGGCAATATAATCGTGCAGGATGCCGATGCCGGCGCCGGATCGCACCGCCTCCGTCTGCCCGATCGCCGTCGAGATTTCGAAGCTCGCATCCCAGCTTCGCATCACCTCGCCGGAGAAATTCAGCGAGGCGGTGAAGATCAGATCTTCGACGTAACCGATGCGCGGATGCGCCTTCAGCGCGTCGATATCACCGGGCGTGCCCCTGGAGGCGAGATAGTCGCGCGAGGCATAGAGGCCGAGCGTGTAGTCGGTGAGCTTGGAGGAGACGAGCCGCCCCTGTTCGGGCCGTTCCAGCGTTATCGCGATATCGGCCTCGCGCTGAGACAGCGAAAAGGAGCGCGGCACCGGTACAAGCTGGATCTTCAGCGCCGGATGGCGCTCGATCAGCCGGCCCATGCGCGGCGCAAGAAAGGAAACACCGAACCCATCCGGCGCGCCGACGCGCACCGTCCCGGCGATCGCCGTATCGGTGTGGCCGAGCTTGGCCTGCGCAGCGAGCATTTCCGTTTCCATCCGCTCTGCCGATGCCAGGAACACTTCGCCTTCGGCCGTCAACTCGCAGCCATTGGTGCGACGGATGAAAAGCCGGGTCTTCAGCGCCTCTTCCAGCGACGTCAGTCGACGCGAGAGCGTGGCGTGGTTGAGCCCCAGCCGCTTGGAGGCGGCAAGGATCTGCCCGGTGCGGGCGACCGCGAGGAAAATCCGGACATCGTCCCAGTTCATGGCTTGGCCCGCATTGCGATCGGATCGACCTCGATCAGCGTCAGCGATGTCACCATGCCGGCCGTCGCGGTCTTGTATTTGAGGAAATGCGGTGTTTGCAGATGGGCCTCGTAGGCCTGCTGGTCGGCATAGACCTCGAGAATTCGGATCCGGTTTGGATTGTCCCTGATGGAAACAGCGCTGAGCGAAATTACGCCGTCTTCCAGCGCGACGGAGGCCTCGATTTCTTCGGTGAGCAATACGCGGTAGGCTTCCAGCATGTCCGGATCGATCTCCAGCTCTGCCATTCTGACGACAGGTTCCCGGCGCATCGGTTTTGTCCTCCCCTCGGGTTTGACTTGTCCGCACACCGTTCCAAGTTCGGAGCAGCAGCGTCGCACATAACGGCAGAGCTATAATATACGCACAACGGTTACTTATATCAGCGCATTGATTTGTGCAAATTGAAGTGCGATTGTGGGTCATCCAAAAACAGGAGGAACATCCCATGCATGAGATCGGTCATTTCATCGGCGGCAAGCAGGTTGCCGGCACCAGCGGCCGCGTCAGCAATGTCTACAATCCGGCAACGGGCGAAGTGCAGGCGACGGTCGCACTCGCAAGCGCCGAGGAATTGCGCGCCGCCGTCGAAAACGCCAAGGCTGCGCAGCCGAAATGGGCCGCCACCAATCCGCAGCGCCGCGCCCGCGTCTTCTTCAAGTTCGTCGAACTCCTGAACAAACACATGGACGAGCTTGCCGAAATGCTCTCCAGGGAGCACGGCAAAACGATCGAGGATGCCAAGGGCGACGTCATCCGCGGCCTCGAAGTCTGCGAATTCGTCTGCGGCATTCCGCATCTCTCCAAGGGTGAGTTCACCGAGGGTGCCGGGCCGGCGATCGACATGTATTCGATCCGCCAGCCGGTCGGCATCGGCGCCGGCATCACCCCCTTCAATTTCCCCGGCATGATCCCGATGTGGATGTTTGCGCCGGCGATTGCCTGCGGCAACGCCTTCATCCTGAAGCCCTCCGAGCGTGATCCTTCCCTGCCGATCCGTCTTGCCGAACTGATGATCGAGGCCGGCCTGCCGGCCGGCATCCTCAATGTCGTCAATGGCGACAAGGGTGCCGTCGATGCGATCCTCAGCGATCCGGATATCGGCGCCGTCTCCTTCGTCGGCTCGACGCCGATTGCCCGCTACGTCTACGGCACTGCGGCGATGAACGGCAAGCGCGCCCAGTGCTTCGGCGGCGCCAAGAACCACATGATCATCATGCCGGACGCCGATATGGATCAGGCGGTCAACGCGCTGATGGGCGCAGGCTACGGCTCGGCCGGCGAGCGCTGCATGGCGATCTCGGTTGCCGTTCCGGTCGGCGAGGACACCGCCAACCGCCTCGTCGAAAAGCTGATCCCGAAGATCGAATCGCTGCGCATCGGCCCCTACACCGACGACCAGGCCGACTTGGGCCCGCTCGTCACCAAGGACGCTTATAACCGTGTTCGCGGCCTTATCGACCGCGGCGTCGAGGAAGGCGCCAAGCTCCTCGTCGACGGCCGCGATTTCAAGCTCCAGGGTTATGAAGACGGCTACTTCGTCGGCGGCTGCCTGTTCGATCACGTCACGCCCGAGATGGACATCTACAAGACCGAGATTTTTGGACCGGTTCTCTCCGTCGTTCGCGCCCAGAACTACGAGGAGGCGCTGTCGCTGCCGATGAAGCACGAATACGGCAACGGCGTCGCGATCTACACCCGTGACGGCGATGCCGCCCGCGATTTCGCCTCGCGCATCAATATCGGCATGATCGGTATCAACGTTCCGATCCCGGTTCCGCTCGCCTATCACTCCTTCGGCGGCTGGAAGGCCTCGAGCTTCGGCGACCTCAACCAGCACGGCACGGATTCGATCAAGTTCTGGACGAAGACCAAGACCGTCACCGCCCGCTGGCCCTCCGGCATCAAGAGCGGCGCCGAATTCGTCATGCCGACGATGAGGTGACCTGACCGATAGATCGATCTGCAATTCGGGGGCCTTTTTGGCCCCCGTTTTGTTCGATCTGTTGGGATTGAAATTTGGCACCCAATCCGGAGCAGGATTCGACGTCGCGGCAAATGGCCTCATAAGCTGAATGCAAATTTCATATTTTGGAATTGTTCAAAACTACCAAACCGCCTATATAGGTCCGAACAGGCACGAGTCAGGAGATCGGCATGCGGTTGACGAAGCAGACCAACTATGCGGTTCGCATGTTGATGTATTGTGCTGCCAATGACGGGCACCTAAGCCGGATTCCAGAAATCGCCAGGGCTTACGGCGTTTCCGAACTGTTTCTTTTCAAGATCCTCCAGCCGCTGAACAAGGCGGGCCTGGTCGAAACCGTGCGCGGTCGCAATGGCGGCGTGCGCTTGGGTAAGCCGGCGGCAGACATTACGCTCTTCGACGTCGTTCGGGTGACGGAAGACAGTTTCGCCATGGCCGAATGCTTCGAGGATGACGGTGTTGTCGAATGCCCGCTGGTCGACAGCTGCGGCCTGAATTCGGCGCTGCGCAAGGCGCTCAATGCCTTCTTCGCCGTGCTTTCGGAATATTCCATCGATGACCTCGTCAAGGCGCGTCCGCAGATCAATTTCCTGCTCGGAATTACCGGCGAGCGGCCATATCGCAAACCTGCGATCATTGCACCCGCCGCCTGAATTTAGAGAGCAGGACAGAGTTGTGAAACCGCGGTTGCCCCGGCAATCGCGGTTTTTCATTTTGGTGCGTCTCACCGGCTCGCAAGAGATAAACATCCTCGCGTGGGGAGCGAATCCGATCGATCGCGACACGCTTAAGAGGCGCAATTATCCAAAATACGACGAAATTCGGGATATTTTTATCCGAATATTTCCGAATGAGGCTGATTTTAGACGGAAAATTTCTAAAATTGTCCAACTGGAAAAATTTTCTCCGTAGCCCGTTGCTTTCAGTAGATAAATGTCGTTCCATCGACCGTCGACCGGGATGCCAATCTGCGGTCTCCAGACATCAAAAAAGAACAACCGGGAAACAATATTATGAAAAAGATCTCTGTCATGCTGGCAGCGACGGCCCTGATTTCGGTCATGGCGACGTCGGCCTGGTCCAAGACCCTTGTTTATTGCTCCGAGGGCTCGCCGGAAGGCTTCGACCCGAGCCTCTATACGGCAGGCACGACCTTCGACGCGTCGTCGCGCACGGTCTATAGCCGCCTCGTCGAATTCAAGCATGGCGGTACAGAGATCGAGCCCGGCCTGGCTGACAGCTGGAGCGTTTCGGCCGACGGCACGCAATACACCTTCAAGCTTCATCCCGGCGTCAAGTACCAGACCACCGACTTCTTCACGCCGACCCGCGATTTCAACGCCGACGACGTCGTGTTCTCCTTCGAGCGCCAGCTGAAATCCGACAATCCGTGGAACAAGTATGTCGAAGGCGGTTCCTACGAATACGCAGCCGGCATGGGCTTCCCGGATCTGATCAAGTCCGTTGAGAAGGTCGATGACCTCACCGTCAAGTTCACGCTCAACCATCCCGAGGCGCCGTTCCTCGCCGATCTTGCCATGGACTTCGCCTCGATCGTTTCCAAGGAATATGCCGACAAGCTCGCAGCCGACGGCAAGATGGCGCAGCTCAACCAACAGCCGCTCGGCACGGGTCCGTTCACCTTCGTCGCCTACCAGCCGGATGCCGTCATCCGCTACAAGGCCAACGAAACCTATTTTAAGGGCAAGGAAAAGATCGACGATCTGGTTTTCGCCATCACCTCCGACGCGGCTGTCCGCGCCCAGAAGCTGAAGGCCGGCGAATGCCAGCTGATCCCCTATCCGAATGCAGCCGACGTTCCCGAACTGAAGAAGGATGACAAACTGACGGTGATGGAACAGGCCGGTCTCAATGTCGGCTTCCTCGCCTACAACACGCAGATGGCCCCGTTCGACAAGCCGGAAGTTCGCCGCGCCCTCAACATGGCGATCAACAAGCAGGCGATCATCGATGCCGTCTTCCAGGGTGCCGCGGCCGTTGCCAAGAACCCGATCCCGCCGACGATGTGGTCCTATAACGACGCTGTTCAGGACGACAAGTATGATCCGGACGCTGCCAAGAAGGCTCTTGCCGATGCCGGCGTCAAGGATCTCAGCATGAAGATCTGGGCAATGCCGGTTTCGCGTCCCTACATGCTGAATGCGCGCCGTGCCGCTGAACTGATGCAGGCTGATTTCGCCAAGGCCGGCGTCAAGGTCGAGATCGTCACCCATGAATGGGCCGAATATCTGAAGCTCTCCTCCGACGTGAAGCGTGACGGCGCCGTCATCCTCGGCTGGACCGGCGACAACGGCGACCCGGATAACTTCATGGATACGCTGCTCGGCTGCGACGCCGTCGGCGGCAATAACCGCGCTCAGTGGTGCAACAAGGAATACGACGAACTGATGACCAAGGCCAAGCTGACCGCCGATGTCGGCGAGCGCACCAAGGCCTATGAGCAGGCGCAGCTGATCTTCAAGAAGGAAGCTCCCTGGGCGACCCTCGATCACTCGCTCGTCTTCGTTCCGATGAGCAAGAAGGTCTCCGGCTTCTTCATGGATCCGCTCGGCATTCACCGCTTCGACGGCGTCGACGTTTCCGAATAACCAGAATAATGTAAGAATGCCCGGCAGAGCTGGGCGCAGCCGGCGGTCAGGATCTCCTGACCGCCGGAAACTATTGGACATCTGCCATGTTGCGTTTTTTCATCGGCCGCCTTGCGGTGCTGATCCCGACATTCCTCGGCGTTTCCCTCATTGCCTTCTCCTTCATCCGCATGCTTCCCGGCGACCCCGTCATGCTTCTGTCGGGTGAGCGCGTCATGGCGCCGGAGCGTCATGCCCAGATCATGCATGATCTCGGCTTCGACCGGCCTGTGTATGTGCAGTATTTCGATTATCTCGGAAAACTGCTGCATGGCGATCTCGGCACCTCGATCGTCACCAAGCGGCCCGTTCTCGGTGAATTCCTGACGCTGTTTCCGGCGACGCTGGAACTTTCGCTCTGCGCCATCATCCTCGCCGTCTGTCTTGGCGTGCCCGCCGGTATCTTTGCCGCCGTCAAGCGAGGCACGTGGTTCGATCAGAGTGTGATGGGTGTTGCCCTGATCGGCTATTCCATGCCGATTTTCTGGTGGGGCCTGCTCCTCATCATCTTCTTCTCCGGCTATCTCGGCTGGACGCCCGTTTCCGGCCGCATCTCGCTGATGTATTTCTTCAAGCCGGTCACCGGCTTCATGCTTGTCGACAGCCTGCTGTCAGGCCAGAAAGGGGCGTTTTCCTCCGCCGTCAGCTACCTCATTCTGCCGACCATCGTGCTGGCGACCATTCCGCTTGCCGTCATCGCCCGCCAGACGCGCTCGGCGATGCTCGAGGTTCTGGGTGAGGACTATGTCCGCACCGCGCGTTCGAAGGGACTGAAGCCGCTGCGCGTCGTCGGCGTGCACGCGCTGCGCAATGCGATGATCCCGGTCATCACCACCATCGGTCTGCAGATCGGCGTTCTCCTTGCTGGCGCCATCCTCACCGAAACGATCTTCTCCTGGCCGGGCATCGGCAAATGGATGGTCGATTCCGTCTTCAAGCGCGATTACGCCGTGGTCCAGGGCGGCCTTCTTTTGATCGCCGGCGTTATCATGATGGTCAATCTGATTGTTGATGTCCTCTACGGATTCATCAATCCGCGCATTCGTCATTAGGAGCGGTTCATGAGCACCGTCACCATCAAAACCGGCCAGCCATCCGCTCTCGCGGAATTCTGGCACTATTTCTCCCGCAATAAGGGCGCCGTCATCGGCCTCGTGGTTTTTACCATCATCCTGGTCGTCGCCGTCCTCGCGCCGCTCTTTGCACCACATGAACCGAATGAGCAGAACCGTCAGGTGCTGCTGGCCGTGCCATCCTGGATGGAGGGCGGCAGCATCTCCTTCCCGCTCGGAACGGATGCCGTCGGCCGCGATATTTTGTCGCGACTGATATACGGCGCGCGCTTCTCGCTCTTCATCGGCGTCGTCGTCGTCACGCTTTCGGTCATTTCAGGCGTGCTGATCGGCCTCGTCGCCGGATATTTCCGCGGCAAGGTCGATACGGCGATCATGCGCCTGATGGATATCATCCTGGCCTTCCCGTCGCTGCTGCTCGCCCTCGTGTTGGTTGCCGTGCTCGGGCCTGGACTTACCAATGCGATGATCGCGATTTCGCTGGTCAACCAGCCGCATTTCGTGCGGCTGACGCGCGCCTCGGTCATATCGGAGCGCGAGAAGGAATATGTGATCGCCTCGCGTGTCGCCGGGGCCGGCACCTTCCGCCTGATGTTCAAGACCATCCTGCCGAACTGTCTCGGGCCGCTGATCGTCCAGGCGACGCTCGCCTTCTCGGCGGCGATCCTTGATGCCGCCGCCCTCGGCTTTCTCGGCATGGGCGCCCAGCCGCCGACACCCGAATGGGGCACGATGCTGGCCGAATCCCGCGAGTTCATCTCGCGCGCCTGGTGGGTGGTAACATTCCCGGGTCTTGCCATCCTCATCACCGTTCTCGCCATCAATCTGATGGGTGACGGCCTGCGCGATGCGCTTGACCCCAAGCTGAAGAGGTCGTGATGCCGCTCCTCGAGATTGAAAATCTGACCGTCGAATTCCAGACGTCGTCCGGTCTCTTCCGCGCCGTCGACCGCGTATCGCTTGCCTGCGACAAGGGCGAGATCCTGTCGGTCGTCGGTGAATCCGGCTCGGGCAAATCTGTCGCCATGCTCGCGCTGATGGGGCTTCTGCCCTGGACGGCGAAGATTACCGCCGACCGCATGCAGTTCGACGGCCAGGATCTGCGCGGTATTTCCGGCCGCCAGCGCCGCAGGATCGTCGGCAAGGACATGGCGATGATCTTCCAGGAGCCGATGTCGAGCCTCAATCCGTGCTTCACGGTCGGATTCCAGCTCGGCGAGACCCTGCGCGTTCACATGGGCCTCAACCGCAAGGAGCGCCGCGAACGCTCGATCGAACTCCTGAACCTGGTCGGAATTCCGGCGCCGGAAGACCGGCTGTCGAACTTCCCGCATCAGATGTCGGGCGGCATGAGCCAGCGCGTCATGATCGCCATGGCACTCGCCTGCAATCCGAAGCTTCTGATCGCCGACGAGCCGACAACCGCGCTCGACGTGACGATCCAGGCGCAAATCCTCGATCTGCTCGTGCGTCTACAGAAAGAGCAGGGAATGGCGTTGGTGCTGATCACCCACGACATGGGTGTCGTTGCCGAAACCGCCGAGCGTGTGCAGGTGCAATATGCCGGCCAGAAGGTCGAGGAGCAGCCGGTGAAGGCGCTGTTCCGCGATCCGCATCATCCGTATACCGCAGCCCTGCTCGCCGCCCTGCCGGAACGCGCAGAAGTCGGCCAGCGTCTTCCCTCGATCGCCGGTGTCGTTCCCGGTCAGCACGGCCGCCCGACCGGCTGTCTTTTCGCGCCGCGCTGCGGCTACGCCACGGTCGAATGTGACCGCGGTGTCGTCCGTCAGGGGCCGGAGCTTGGGCTGGCGCTGTGCAATTATCCTTTGAAGGACGGCAAGCCGCTCGGGCATCCCGGCATCATGGCCGTTGAAACTGCAGGAGATCTCGTATGACGGGCGCTGTTCTCGAGGGCAGGGATCTCGCCCGCTTCTACACCGTCAATCGCGGGCTCTTCAAAGCCGATGCCACCGTCAGGGCGCTGAACGGCGTCAGCTTCAGCCTCCATTCCGGCAAGACGCTAGCCGTCGTCGGCGAATCCGGCTGTGGCAAGTCGACGCTCGCTCGCCTGGTCACCATGATCGAGAACCCGACGTCGGGCGAATTGCTGATTGACGGCAAGCCCGCCCATGTCGGCGACCGCAGCCTGCGCAGCCAGGTTCAAATCGTCTTCCAGAATCCTTACGGCTCGCTCAATCCGCGCCAGAAGGTTGGCTCGATCCTCGAAGAGCCGCTGAAGATCAACACTGATCTCAACGCCGCCGCGCGCCGCCGCAAGGTGGAGGAGATGATGGCCCGCGTCGGCTTGCGTCCCGAGCATCACGGCCGCTATCCCCATATGTTCTCCGGCGGCCAGCGCCAACGCATCGCCATTGCCCGCGCTTTGATGCTACGGCCGAAGGTGCTGGTGCTCGACGAACCGGTATCGGCGCTTGACCTCTCGATCCAGGCGCAGGTGCTGAACCTGCTGATGGATCTGCAGAAGGAGATGGGACTTGCCTATCTCTTTATCTCGCATGGCCTGTCCGTCGTCCATCACATCGCCGACGAGGTGATGGTGATGTATCTCGGCCGGCCGGTGGAAACCGGTCCCGCCGCCGAGGTCTTCGCCAGGCCGCGCCATCCCTATACGGCAGCCTTGCTATCGGCGACACCGATCGCCGACCCCGACCGCGCCAAGAACCGCATCCGCCTGCAGGGCGAACTGCCTTCGCCGCTGAAACCTCCGTCGGGCTGCCATTTCAATCCACGCTGCTGGAAGGCGCAGGATTATTGCCGCCAGGTCTCGCCTGAACTAAGCGGCGAGGGTGCACAACAATATGCCTGTCACTTCCCGCTCGATTGAGTGGAAAGTCAAGTTTTAGGAGGAAACATGCCGGGTGAGCAGACGAGCAGGCCCCATGCAATCATCGTCATGGGGGTCAGCGGCTGCGGCAAATCCTCCGTCGGCGAAAAGCTCGCGGGAGCCTTGCACCTGGCCTTCGTCGAAGGCGATGCGCTGCATCCCGCCGCCAATGTCGAGAAGATGTCGAAGGGCATTCCGCTGACCGACGAGGACCGGATGCCCTGGCTCGACCGCATCGGCGAAGACATGAAGGCCTCGCTTGAGAAAGGCGAGGGCATCATCGTCTCCTGCTCGGCGCTGAAACGCATCTATCGCGACAGGCTGCGAGCTGCTGCCGGCGGCAATCTCTTCTTCGTCTATCTCGAAGGCTCCAGGCAATTGCTGACGAAACGGATGGGCGAGCGCAAGGGCCATTTCATGCCGGTGTCGCTGCTCGAAAGCCAGCTGGCGACGCTCGAAGCGCCGACCGGCGAGCATGGCGTCGTCACCGTCGATATCGACGACACGATCGACGGCATCTCGGCCACGGCCCTCGAAGGTCTTGCAGCCCTCGGTATCACGGCTTGAAGCGCTGCGGCGAATAGGCGGCAATATCAATGAACGGCGCCTCGCCGGTAATGAGTTCGGCAAGCACGCGGCCGGTCACCGGTCCGAGCGTCAGCCCGTGATGGGCATGGCCGAAGGCGAACCACAGTCCCTGATGGCGCGGCGCCTTGCCGATGATCGGCATCATATCCGGCGTGCAGGGGCGGGCACCCATCCAGGGTTCGGGATCGAGCCTCTCTCCGAGCGGGAAAATCGTGCGGGCCACGGCCTCGGCCCGGTCGAGCTGGACCGGCGTCTTTGGCGCATCGAGCGTTGCGAACTCCGCGCCCGTCGTCAGACGGATGCCGCGGCGCATCGGCGCCATGAGATAGCCGCGTTCGGCATCGAGCATCCAGTTGTTGAGAACGGCATTGCCCTTGGTGGCATAATGCATGTGATAGCCGCGTTTGACGCCGAGCGGCAAGGAATAGCCGAGCCGGCGCGTCGCAACCGCCGCCCAGGGACCAAGCGCCAGAACTGCATCGTCGGCTTCGAGGGGGCCTTCCGCAGTCATGATCTTCCAGCCGGAGCCGAACTGGCCGAGCGAGGCGGCGTCGCCTTTGACGAACCGGCCGCCGAGGCTTTCGAAATAGCGGCGATAGGCCGATGTCAGCGCATGCGGGTCGAGCACCGACCAGGGGTCGCGCCAGTGGATGCCGCCGGCGAAATCGCCTGTTATATCCGGTTCCATGCGGGCGATATCGGCCGAGGTCAGGCTGTCATATTCCACCCCGAATTCATTCTGCCAAAGTGCGGCCTCCGCCAGGGCCTGGTCACGCTTGGCCTCAGTCCGGAAGATCTTCATCCAGCCGTCCTTGCGGATCAGCGCTTCGGCCTGCGCCGCCTCGACCAGATCCTTATGTTCGGCAATTGAATTTTCGATCAGCGGCGCATAGGCCCGGGTGATGACCGCGTGGCGCCGCGCATTGGAATTCCACCAGTAGCGGGCGAGAAAGCCGACCTGGCTCGGCAGCGTGCGCAGGTGATAATGCGCGTCGGTGCGGTTATTCAGTGCATAACGCAGCAGAAGCCCGAGCTGCTGGGGAAAGCCGTAAGGCATGACGCCTTCGCGCTGGATCAGGCCGGCATTGCCGAAGGAGGTCTCGCTGCCCGGATCCTTGCGGTCGATCAGCGTCACCTGCCGGCCGCGCCGCTGAAGATGGATGGCCGCCGACACCCCGACGATGCCGGCGCCGAGCACGATTGCGTTCTTCGTCATTTCCCCTGCATTCCGCTTTGTTTATCGGGTGAAAATGCCCGTGCGGATACCGCCGCGCAAACGAAAAATCGCATTCATTTCAAAATCATTGCGCTTTTCAGTGCGGCATTTTCAGCCTTCACGCGGATATAGAGGACAAGGGCGTTGAGAAGCGAAAAGCCGATCGCGTAAAACGGCAGTCCGAAGGCCAGCGGAAGGGCGGCGATCTCGCCGACGACGATCGCGTAGTTCGGATGCTGAAAGAAGCGATAGGGTCCCGATGTTATGAGCGGCGCGCCGGGCAGGACGATAATGCGCGTCGTCCAGCGGCCCTTCAGCGTTGCCAGCACCCAGAGCCGCAGCGCCTGCAGCGCCATGAACACGGCAAACCAGAAGGGCTCGACCGGCCTGCCTGAAGCAAGCAGCCAGAGCCCGACAATCCAGGCTGTATGCAGCGCCACCATGACGGGATAGTGCTCCGCCGCGACCTCTCTGGCGCCCTTGGCGAGCAGGGCGGCGGTGTTGCGCCGGGCGAGCGCGAGCTCCGCCAGCCGCTGCAGCGTCACGAAGGTAAGCAGCGCGATCGACGGCCACATCATGCCGTCCTCCTGAGCGTCACGCAGCTGGCCGAAAAGCCTGGGCCCATGGCAATCATCGCCGCGCGCGCCGGCAACCCGGCACGGATCGCCCGTTCCAGCACGAACAGGATGGTCGGCGACGACATGTTGCCGTAGTCGGCAAGCACCGCACGCTCGTGATCGAGCGAGCCGGGCGCCAGCGAAAGCGCGCTCTCCATCGCTGCCAGCACTTTCGTTCCGCCGGGATGGCATATGAAGCGGTCGATATCTGCCGGTTTCAGCCCGTTTCGCGCCAGAATGGCGCTCACCGCCGGACCAAGCTCGCGCTCGGCAAAGGGTGGCAGCGATTGCGCCAGCACGATGCCGAAGCCACCGTCGTCGATCTTCCAGCCCATGATGTCGAGCGTATCGGGGAAGAGGTGTTCGCCGGTCGATTCCACTTCCGCCATCCCGCCTCCGCCCGACCGCAGCACGCAGGCGGCAGCGCCGTCGCCGAACAGCGCTGTCGCGATGATGTTCGGCCGGGTCAGTTCGTCCAGCCGGAAGGCAAGCGTGCAAAGCTCGATCGAGACGAACAGCACGACGGCGCCCGGCCGGCTCCGCGCCTGCCGCGAGGCGATCGCAAAGCCCGACACGCCGGCAGCACAGCCGAGCCCGAAGACCGGCACGCGCTCGATATCGGCCCTGAAGCCCATCCGGCGGGCCATCTGCGCGTCGAGGCTCGGCGTCGTAAAACCGGTGGAGGAGACCGTAACCACACAGTCGACATCCCTGGCCGTCAGCCCGGCCCGATGCAGTGCCGAGCTGGCGGCCTCAACGAAGAGCCCGCCCGCCACCTCCGCATAGGCCTCCATCCGATCCTGCCAGCCATGCGGTTCGTCGAACCAGGCAAGCGGACGTGCCGCATGGCGCTTCTGAATACCGGCGCTGTCGAAGACGCGGGCAAGATGGCGAAAATCCTCGAAACGGTCGGCAAACAGCCGGCCGGAGGCTTCGACCGCCTCTTTCTGGAAAATGACATGTTCGGGTGCGGCGACGGCGAGGCTGACGAGTTTTACGGTATCGGTCACTAAATTCTCCTTGTCGTTCCCGGCGTAACGCTGAGAACACGCGGTTTCGACGATTTATTCGGCCTCGGTGGCTTCACGAAGCCGTGATGGAGAAAATAGAGAGGCTGCCGAATAAAGCTCGGGGCAGCGGTGTTTTCTCCTCGCAACGTCACTTTCGAGGAGTTTTCCCATGACGATCATGACAGTCCGTACTGCTTCCCTCATTCTCGGCGGCTGCCTTGCCGCTTCCGTTTTCTCCGGCCCGGTCTTTGCAGCCGGCAATGACAGCAGCACGATGCCAACCTGCAAGAAGGGTGAGATCTACGACCAGAAGACCAAGAAATGCGTCAAGCAGCAGAGCGCCAACGTCTCGGACGAGAACCGCACCGACTACGCCTATTCGCTGGCCAAGACTGGCCGCTATGAGGAGGCGCTTGCCATGCTCGACACGGTCAAGGACCAGAACACGGCCGAGGTGCTGAACTATCGCGGTTATGCCACCCGCAAGCTCGGCCGCACCGACGAGGGCATCTCCTACTACCTCAAGTCGGTGAAGATGGACCCGCAATACGCCAAGGTCCGCGAATATCTCGGCGAAGCCTATGTCATCAAGGGTCAGCTCGACCTCGCCAAGGATCAGTTGAGCACCATCAAGGCGATCTGCGGCACCGCTTGTGAGGAATATCAGGATCTGAACGCCGCCATCATCGACCCGTCGAAGATCTGATTGGCAGGCACCGGCGGGAAACGGAACAGAGAAAGGCATGTGAGAATGTCTGTCGCGCCTACCTCATTTCCTGCCTATAGTCGCGCGAGAATGGAATCGCCGGTTCGTCCGGCGGTTCCGAAAAATGCAGGATCGGCGGAGGCGGCCATCGCCAGCGAAGCGGATATCAGGAGCGGCCTGACGGAAAATCTGGCAAGGCTCTGGCGTTATGGTCTTGTTCTCTCGCATCAGCGTGATGTCGCCGACGACCTGGTGCAGGCGACCTGTGTTCGCGCGCTGGAACGCGCCGATCAGTTCGTCCCCGGCACCCGTCTCGACCGCTGGCTGTTTTCGATCCTGCATTCGATCTGGCTGAACGAGATCCGTTCCCGCAGGGTGCGCCAGGGCCAGGGTTTCGTCGATGCCCGGGAGACGCTGACCTTCGACGGCGCACATGCCACCGAAACGCAGGTGATGGCCGGTCAGGTGCTGAAACGGGTCAATGCCCTGCCCGAAGCACAGAGGACGGTGGTTTTCCTCGCCTATGTCGAAGGGCTTTCCTATCGCGAGGTGGCAAGCATATTGGATATTCCGATCGGAACAGTGATGAGCCGGCTGGCGGCTGCCCGCGCCAAGCTCTCAGGCGATGGCCTGGAAGGGGGACGGCAATGAACACGAAGCAAATCATTCCCTCTGACGAGGAGCTGACCGCCTTCATCGACGGCGAATTGACGGCCGAAGAGGCCGCGCGCATCGAAACCCTGGTGAATGAAGACGAGAGCGTCGCCGAACGGCTGGAATTCCTGGCGCGCGCCAGCCTGCCCTTCGAGCGGGCCTTTGCCCCACTGCTGTCGCGGGCCCCGCGCCAGAAACTGGAGACGATGCTCGCCGCCATCCCCGTGCAAGAGCGCGCAAAATCCGGCTCCGCACCCATATTCGCCACCCGTCGCCACTTCCTCGGCGCGCTTGCCGCCTCGCTGATTGCCGGCATCGCCATCGACCGCGCTTTCATCGGCATCGGCAAAGGCTTTTCGGCAAGGGACGAAAACAGCGAATGGCGCGCCGTGGTCGCCGACTATATCTCCCTCTATACGCCGGAAACGCTGGCTGGCCCCGTTCCCGCCAGAGACGTCCAGACCGCCCAACTCGGATCCCTCGACGAAAAGCTCGGCCTGTCGCTGTCTCCCGAAGCCGTCTCGCTTCCGGGCATCGACTTCAAACGCGCTTTGCTGCTGCAATATGACGGCAAACCGCTCGCCCAGATCGCCTATCTCGACCCGGAAACCGGCCCGATGGCACTCTGCATCGTCAGATCAGATGCAGGCCCCAAGGCGCCGGACCTCGAAAACCGCAAGGGCATGAATGTCGTCTACTGGTCGAACGAAACGCACGCCTTCATGCTGATCGGACATGCGGCGGCGGATCGGATGACGGCGATTGCGGAGGGGGTGCGGGGGAGGGTTACGGTCTGACCGCGATTGGCCCGGCCTGATATTGGACGTGATAAATCCTGCTATCAATTTCGTGTGAGGAACTGGCCGAGGCGGTTCACTAGCTTCGATGCCCAGAACATTGGAGTCGAGACACTGAAGCCGTGGTCAGCAAGGGCACGCAGCACTTCCTTGTTCTGACGCGATATGTTTTGGACGTTTTTGTTTGTGGCGCCCCCCAAGCGCATCCTGACCAACACGCGGGGGATATAAATGGTTTTGATGCGCGCGACTTCCAGAAATCGCATCATCAGCTCGACGTCGGCTGCCAGCCGATAACGCAGATCGAACGTCCCAAACCGGTCATAGATGTGACGTCGAACATAGAATGTCGGATGCGGCGGACACCAGCCGCGTCCAAAAGAACCGGGTTCAAACGGACAGGATTTCCAATAACGGACTGTGCGATCGGTATGCTGGTTGGAAACATAGATGAGATCGCCATAGCAGCCGTCATAGGCTTCATCGTCCAGCGTGGCCGCCACGGTTTCGAGGGAGTCGCTGCTCTCGAAAGTGTCGTCCGCATTCAAGAATCCGATGATGTCGCCGCTCGCAAGGCCAATCCCCTTGTTCATGGCCTCATAGATACCCCCGTCCCGTCCCGAAAGTACGCGGCGGTTGTCCGCCGGCGCCGAAGCAATGATGGCGAGCGTGGAATCGCTTGAGCCACCGTCGACGATGACGTGCTCGAAATCGCGGTAGGTTTGCATGTCGATGGACCGCAACGTATCGGCAATGGTCTGCTCGGCGTTCCAGCAAACAGTGATAAGGCTTATCCGGGGAGTGCGTGGATCGGCAGTGTCAGCAGCCATTTTAACGGGTGTCTTGCTCACATTCTGAGGGGCGAAATCTGGCCAACCCGTAGCAGATAGAAAGGCGGCGTCGCAATCCGGTACCGCACATTATCCTCGATCAATGCTGGATTGATCAGCGATTGGGCTACTTCCCGTCTCGGTAAGTGCATTGCATGCTGATCGATCTATCTGTAGTGAGCAGTGTCGAACAGCGATCGTCATCACGACAGGCTCGTGAATGCGCGCAGATTACCAAATTGCAGGAGGTCTCTTGTCTTCGAAGAAAAAGCTGCGCAAGGGCATCTTGCTCGCCGGGGGCTCGGGCACTCGGCTCCATCCCGCGACCCTCGCTATTTCGAAGCAACTTCTTCCGGTTTTTGACAAACCGATGATCTACTATCCCCTATCAACGCTGATGCTTGCAGGTATCCGGGATATCCTGATTATCTCTACGCCGCAGGACACGCCGCGTTTTGAACAGTTGCTGGGTGACGGCGCCCAATGGGGATTGAATCTTCAATATGCCGTGCAGGCCGCGCCGGAAGGCATTCCGCAGGCATTCTCGATCGGCAGGGAATTCATCGGGCGAGAGGCAACCGCCCTCGTGCTTGGAGACAATATTTTTTACGGCAACCTCCTGACGCATGATTTATCCGCGGCTTCCGAGAAATCGGACGAAGCGACGATCTTCGCGTATAAAGTCCACGATCCCGACCGGTATGGGGTAGTGGAATTTGACGGTCAGGGCAAAGTCCTCACCCTGGAGGAAAAGCCGTCCAGACCCCGCTCATCTTATGCGGTGACGGGTTTATATTTCTACGACAATGACGTGGTCGACATTGCTGCCGGCTTGAAACCCTCGCCGCGCGGTGAAACCGAAATTACCGATATCAATCGGCATTATTTGTCGGCCGGCAGGCTGAATGTTGCCGTCCTGGGAAGGGGGCATGCCTGGCTTGATACGGGCACGCATGATTCACTCCTTGAAGCCAGTCAGTTCATTGCCACCATCGAGCGGCGCCAGGGGCTGAAGATAGCCTGCCCCGAAGAAATCGCCTTTCATTTGGAATACATAGATGCCGAGCAGTTGCTAAGGCTGGCAGCTCCACTTGAAAAGAGCTCTTACGGTCGATACCTCATCAGCCTGGTGAGGGAACCAGCTCCGCATTTCCCAACCGGCTGAACCGGCAAAACTGGAAACCAATCTTGTCTGCTTTTACCCTGCTTACGTTAAAGACGATGTCCGACGGACGA
Organism: Rhizobium sp. NZLR1; assembly: GCF_017357385.1. NCBI lineage: Bacteria > Pseudomonadati > Pseudomonadota > Alphaproteobacteria > Hyphomicrobiales > Rhizobiaceae > Rhizobium > Rhizobium sp. NZLR1. The sequence goes on from NZ_CP071632.1 coordinate 834,424, forward strand.
GGCGCGCTGACCGTCATGGAGGGAATACTGCCATTTCCGGTCGTCCGGAGCTTCTGGATCTATGGAGCCGACGGATATACACGCGGCGGCCATCGTCATCACCAGACTCGGCAGGCGTTGGTCGCGCTTTCGGGAAGCGTGATGGTTTTGATGGACGATGGAAAAGCCCGGGAAGAGATCACCTTGTCGTCACCGGACCAGTGCCTGTTGGTAGAGCCAAGGGACTGGCACGAAATGACGTTCGGTCCCGGTTCGATCCTGCTCGTTTTTGCCTCTCGCGGATATGATAAGGACGACTACATCGACACCCCTTATGAGCGGCTCTGAGATGATTGAGTATGAAAGTCTTGCGCAGGCCAACCGCGCGCTGATGGAAGAGTTGGAAGCGGTTGCTTCCCGTGTCATTCGTTCCGGGTGGTACATACTTGGCAACGAGGTCTCCTCGTTCGAGGTCGAATTCGCCGCCTTTGCGGAAAGCAAACATTGCATCAGCGTGGCCAATGGTCTGGATGCGCTGATCCTGTCGATTGAAGCGCTCGATCTGCCGAAAGGCAGCGAGATCATGGTTGCCTCCAATACCTATATAGCCACCATCCTGGCAATTCTTCGCGCGGGCCACAAACCCGTTCTGGTGGAGCCCGAACGCGAAACCTTCAATATAGATCCGGCGCGCCTTCCCGCTGCGCTCACACGCAACACGCAGGCAATCTGCGTGACGCATCTTTTCGGCAAAGCCTGCCGGATGACCGAGATCGCGGCGTTTGCGAGCGAACATGGTCTCAAGGTGATCGAAGATTGCGCGCAGTCTCATGGCGCGCGCTATGACGGCAAGCTGACCGGCACCTTTGGAATCGCCGGCTGCTTCAGCTTCTATCCGACCAAGAATCTTGGAGCTCTCGGAGATGCGGGCGCGATCGTCACGGATGATGACGAATTTGCAGATCGCCTCAGACACATGCGCAATTACGGCTCGAAGAAAAAATATGAGAACGTCTATATCGGTGTAAATTCCAGGCTTGATGAGATGCAGGCGGCATTCCTGCGGGTCAAACTGCGTCACCTCGATGAGGTGACTGAACATAAACGGGCCCTGGCCGGTATCTATTTTGCCAATCTGCCCAAATGGCTCGCGCAGCCGCTTCGTCGACCTGCCGAGTATGACGTATTTCATATCTTCGGGATACGGCACCCCGCCCGCGACGAATTGCGTCAGTGGCTGCTCGATAACGGTGTCAAGACCGAGATACATTATCCGATTGCACCGCATAGGCAGAAGGCAATGCAAGGCATTCTTTCCGGCGATTATCCCATTGCCGATGAACTGCATGCCACCGAGCTGAGCCTGCCTATTTCCGCCGGGCATAGCAGCGATGAGATCGAGCGTGTCTGCAGCCTTCTCGCTGCGCTCCCGGAAAAGCTGAAGTTGGCGGCATGACAGAGCACCTGAAAGGACCGGCCTCGGCACGTGCGGATGACGATTGGGATATCGTTATCAAGCCTTCCAAGGGCAATAGGCCGGATCTCGGCCTTGTCTGGCGATATCGCGATCTCGTCTGGATGTTTTTCAAGCGGGATTTCACCACATTTTACAAACAGACCATTCTCGGACCCATCTGGTACATCATCCAACCGTCGCTGACGGCGATGACCTATTATGTTGTGTTTGGAAAAATCGCTAATCTTTCCACGGATGGCCTTCCGCCCTTTCTGTTTTACATGTCGGGCACGATCATCTGGAGTTATTTTTCTGCCTGTCTGACCAACAACTCTGAAGTCTTCTCGAAGAACGCCAATCTGTTCGGCAAGGTTTATTTTCCGAGGCTTGTGGTGCCGCTATCCGTTGCGATGAGCGGCCTTGTCGCCTTTGCGATCCAGTTCCTCCTCTTGTTGACGGTTTCCATTGTCCTGAAAATTGCCAATCCCGATCTGGCCCTGAACTATTGGTTCCTGTTTCTGACGCCGCTGGTGCTTCTCTATATCGCCGTGCTGGGCATTGGTGCCGGGCTTGTGGTTTCTGCTCTCACGGTCCGTTTTCGCGATCTCGTCTACGCCGTCGGGTTCATGACGCAACTCTGGATGTATGGTACGCCGATTGTGTACCCCTTCAGCCAGATCCCGGAACGGTATCATTGGTTCTATTACCTCAATCCAATGACGACGCCGGTTCAAACCTTCCGCTGGGCGCTATTCGACGCTCCCGCCTTGCCCGTCGGTCTTTGTCTCGCCAATCTCGCAGTGACTATCGCAATCACTCTATGCGGGCTGGCACTTTTCTCGCGGGCGGAAGCCAACGCGATGGATACCGTCTGATGCACGATATCGTTATTCGAGCGGAGCACGTCAGCAAGCTGTATCGTCTCGGCGTGATCAATCACGGCACCCTCTATCGCGACCTTCAGAGCTGGTGGGCGAAGTGGCGCAACCTTCCGGATCCGAACGTTTCCCTATCCGACCAGACGTCCGACCGCGGCGCGCAGTCGCGACTCAAGGGAGACATCTTCCACGCGTTGGATGATGTCTCTTTCGAGGTCGGGCACGGCGAGATCGTCGGGATTATCGGCAGGAACGGAGCCGGAAAATCCACACTGTTGAAGGTGATGTCGCGTATCACCATGCCGAATTCGGGCTTCATCGGTATACGAGGCAGAATTGCCAGCCTCCTTGAAGTAGGTACGGGATTTCATCCGGAACTCACCGGTCGGGAGAACGTCTATCTGAATGGCGCCATCCTCGGGATGAGCCGTGCCGAGGTTAGGTCGAAATTCGACGAAATTGTCGAGTTTGCGGAGATCGGCGAATTCATCGACACGCCGGTGAAGCGGTATTCGTCCGGCATGTATGTCCGCCTGGCCTTCTCCGTCGCGGCGCATCTCGAGCCGGAAATACTCTTGGTCGACGAGGTATTGGCCGTCGGCGACGTCAACTTCCAGAACAAATGCATGGGACGCATGCAGGAGGTCACCAAGGCCGGCCGAACGATAATCTTCGTCAGCCACAACATGACAGCGATCAGCAGCATCTGCCCGAAATCGATTCTGATGGCTGATGGAAAAGTTGCTGCGATGGGCGATACCGCGGATGTGATAAAGGCCTATCTCGATCGCCCGGAATTCGGGGGCACGGCAAGTTACTCGGTCAATCCCGAGGACGTCGACGGAAAGGCAGTCATTTGCCGTGTTTCGGTGTTGAATTCTCAAGGCGAGCTTTCCGGAACGTTGGAGCTATCGAAGGATTTCTCTGTCGAGGTCGAATACGAGTTGAGGGAGCCGCTCTCTGGCCTCTCGGTCGGAATGCAGATCATGATGGAGGACGGCTATACCCCCCTCATCAGCCTTTCCGATCCCGAGCTCGACGTCGGGCGCCTGGATACCCGGCCAGCCGGCTATTACAAAGCTCGCGTCAGATTTCCCGGATATCTCCTCAACACGGGCACCTTTTACGTGCGATTGGGCATATCGAGCCGGTTCTCGATCTATTCCGTCGCCGAGGGTATCCGGTTCGACGTGGAGGACAATGTCGGAATTATCCAGATGCTGGGCCAGCAACGAAAGCCGTCGATTTCGGCGATCCAATTGCCCTGGGAGATAGAAAAGCTCTTCCTGCGCAATTCTGAAGGTGTTTTGAAATGAAGAGAGCGCTTGTCACTGGGGCGGATGGATTTATCGGCTCTCATCTTATCGAGACGCTGGTCAGGTCGGGCGTCGAAGTTCGCGCCCTTTGCCAGTACAACTCGTTTTCCAGCTGGGGTTGGCTTGACCAGTCTGAATACCGCGGCCAATTCGAGGTGATCCTTGGAGACGTCCGCGATCCGGCGCAGATGCGCTCCGTCGCCAAAGGCGTCGATACGGTTTTCCATCTCGCCGCTCTGATCGCTATACCCTATTCCTATCAGGCCCCGTCGAGCTACATCGATACCAATGTGCATGGGACGCTGAACGTTCTTCAAGGGGCTCTCGACGCCGGCGTGGGAAGAGTGATCCAGACATCGACGAGCGAGGTCTACGGGACGGCGCGTTTTGTGCCGATCAGCGAAAGCCATCCCCTGCAGGCGCAGTCGCCCTATTCGGCTTCCAAGATCGGTGCCGATGCGATTGCCTACAGCTACCATTCGAGCTTTGATCTGCCGGTGACGATCGCACGGCCTTTCAACACGTTCGGCCCGAGACAATCTGCAAGGGCGGTTATTCCGACCGTGATTTCGCAGCTTCTGAGCGGACGAACGTCGTTGAAACTCGGCGCGCTCTCACCGACGCGGGATTTCAATTACGTGCAGGATACGTGCGACGGCTTTTTGGCACTCGCCGCTTGCGACCAAGCCGTCGGCCAGACGGTCAATATCGGCTCCGGCAGCGAGATATCGATCGGCGAAACCGTTCAGCTCATCGCCGACATCATTGGCGTCAGCGTAGAGATCGAATGCGACGAGCAGCGTTTGCGTCCGGCAAACAGTGAAGTGGAACGCTTGTGCTGTGACAACAGCCTGATCAAGTCTCTGACGGGATTTTCGCCGCGTTACAGCTTGGAAGATGGTTTGAAGGCAACGATCGAATGGCTGCGTCAGCCGCAGAATCTGGCGCGGTATAAGGCGGATATTTTCAATGTCTAGGCGCGCAGTCATTCTGGCGGGGGGAATGGGAACGCGGTTGCGGCCCTATACCGTCGTCCTTCCAAAACCTCTGATGCCGATCGGCGATTATCCTATTCTTGAGGTGATCATCCGTCAGCTGATATCACGCGGCTTTCAGCACATCACGCTTGCCGTCAACCATCAGGCCGAATTGATCAAGGCGTTTTTCCAGGATGGGGACAAGTGGGGCGTACGCATCGACTATTCGCTGGAGGACGAGCCGCTTGGTACGATGGGTCCGCTACGGTTGATCAAGGATCTGCCTGATAATTTTCTGGTGATGAACGGAGACATCCTGACGGACCTGAATTATGCCGATTTTCATGACGGTCATGTCCGCGACGGCAATATATTCACAATCTCGTCCAAAACACGTCAGCATCGCATAGATTACGGCGTTCTTGATACCAGCGAGGCAGGACGCCTGACCGGCTTCCGGGAGAAGCCGACGGCCGAGTATAAGGTCAGCATGGGCGTCTACATGGTGTCTTCGAGGGCAGTAGAGCACATACCGCAACGCGGCGCTTACGGCTTTGACCAGCTGATGCTCGATCTCCTTGCGGCAGACAAGCCGGCCACGGTGCGCGATTTTCAAGGCTATTGGCTCGATATCGGACGCCCCGACGATTATGCATTGGCGATCGAGCAGTTCGAAACCATGAAATCCAGGTTCTTGAATGGTTGATGCCATCGTCACCGGTGCGGGCGGTTTTCTCGGCAAGCGTCTGGTCGAGCGGCTTGAACAGGCCGGCGTTGACGTGCTTGCGCTTGACCGAACGCACGGCGACATAGCCGAAGAACGCCTCTGGCAGGAACTGCCGGCGGCGCGCACGCTGTTTCATCTTGCCGGCAGGACATTTGTGCCGGATAGCTGGACACAGGGCCCGAGCTTCATGGCTGCCAATGTGCTTGGTACGCAACATGCTTTGAACTGGTGCAAGCGACATAAGGCCAAGCTCATATTCGCAAGTGCCTATGTTTATGGGGTGCCGGAGCGACTGCCGATCCACGAAAGCGATCCGGCCAGGCCGAACAATCCCTACGCACTTTCCAAACACCTTGCCGAACAACTCTGTGAGTTTGCTGCCACACACGAGCAGATACCAGTGGTGGTATTGCGCCTTTTCAATATATATGGCGCTGGGCAGCGGCCCGAATTTCTGATCCCTATGCTTCTGGAGCAGATAAGGGCGAAGCAGGAAATAAAGGTTCTGGATCTGAGCCCGCGGCGTGACTATGTATTCGTTGACGATGTGCTGAGCGCCTTTGCCAAGGCGATGGACGTTTTGGAAGGCTATCATTGCATTAATATCGGCTCCGGGACATCGCATTCGGTGCAGGAAATAATCGATATCTTGCAGGAGACCGCCGGCACTCATCTACCTGTGGTGTCGTCTTGCGCTGTTCGGCGGAATGAAATACCTGACGTGCGGGCCGATATTGCGCGGGCTCGTGCCATTCTTGGATGGTGGCCGGAATGGGATCTGCCGGCCGGGATCCGCGCGATGATGAAGGAGTCGTAAATTGAACGAGCGTTACGTTCCGATCAACAAGGGCAACTACTCGATGGACACGGACGAGCGCGAAGCCGCGTTCGACAGATTCCGTGGCGAAGGGTGGGAAGCCGAATACGCGGACTACCGTCGCAAATGGTCGGAATATGCCCTGAACCAGCAGGTTTCGGATTACCCGCTGTTGGTCGATCTCGAGCTGGCGTCGATCTGCAATCTGCGTTGCCCGATGTGCTACACGATCAGCGACGAGTTCAAGAAAAACGTCAACACGACCCGGATGGACTGGGATCTCTATTGCCGCATCATCGATGAGATCGGCGGCAAGGTTCCTGCGATCCGTCTGTCGCTGCGCGGCGAAGCTACGCTGCACAAGCGCTTCGCCGACTGCGTGCGCTACGCCAAGGATCACGGGATCAAGGAAGTCTCGACCCTCACGCACGGCTTCAAACTCAACAGGGACTATTTCGCTGAGCTCGTCGATGCCGGCATCGACTGGATTACTATTTCGATCGACGGCACCGGTGAGACCTACGAGAAGATACGCAAGCCAATCAAGTTCCAGGCTCTACTCGACAAGATCAAGGACATAAAGAAGTACAAGGAGGAGCGCGGTCTCCATCGTCCTGTTATCAAGGTGCAGGGCATCTGGCCGGCGATCCGGGAAAATCCTGATCTCTATTACGAGACCCTTGCGCCTTATGTCGATCTTGTGGCCTTTAATCCGCTGATCGACTATCTCGGAAACGATTCAGACGTTCAATATCTTGATAACTTCACCTGCCCACAGCAATATCAGCGCCTCGTTATTGGCGCCGATGGGCTTGTAATGAAGTGCTCGAACGACGAGGAAAATCGCGAGGTCATCGGCGATGCCAATGCCGAGACGGTCCATCAGATTTGGCACGGCGAAAAAATGAATGCGGTCCGCGCCTTGCACAAAGAACCGCAGGGCTTCTTGAAAAGCGAAGTATGCCGCCGTTGCTACCTGCCTCGCCTGACGGATGATGAGCCGACCGAAATCTGCGGCCGGAAAGTGATCGTCCGAAATTACGTCGACCGGGCTCAGGAAATCGGAAAATAGAGAAGCAGCCGGAGTTGGCGCGGGATGACGTCGCACAGAGCCGACTGAGCTGCGCTACCACTAGTCGCATGCCGGCTGCATAGCGCATTGCAGGAGTAGCAGATGTTCCGGAACTACCGACCTGACCGGTGTTACATCATCGCCGAGATCGGCGGGAATTTTACGACTTTTGATCAGGCAAGACAGCTGATCGACGAGGCGAAGTCGTCCGGCGTGGACGCGGTGAAGCTTCAGACTTACAAGGCTGAAACGCTTTCAAGCCGGCATGCGATGTTCGATATGGAAAATACCGGCGTTACCTCCCAGTTTGAACTCTTCCGCAAGTATGAAATCGGACACGAGCTGCATGAAGCTGTCTTCCGTTATGCCGAGAGCCACGGACTGGACTGGTTTTCATCGCCATCCCATGAAAGCGACGTGGATTTGCTGGAAAAGTGTGGCGTAGGTGCTCACAAGGTCGGATCCGACGACGCGGTAAACCTTCCCTTTCTCCGCTATTTGGCTAAGACCGGGAAGCCAATCCTGCTGTCGACCGGAATGAGCACTCTCGACGAGGTGCGCGAATCCGTCGAGACGATCAAGGCGGCGGGTAACGATAAACTTATTCTGCTGCATGCCATTACCAGCTATCCCACCCATCCCGAGAATGTGAATCTGCTGGCAATGCAGACTATGATGCAGACCTTTCCCGACCTGGACGTCGGTTATTCCGACCACACGTTGACGCCGGTCGCCAGTCTTTGCGCTGCGGCGATGGGCGCACGGGTGATAGAACGCCACTTCACCTACGATAAGAACGCCGACGGCCCCGACCACATGCTTTCCGCCGATCCAGCGGAGATGAAGTGGCTGGTCGAGGCAATCAGGGCTTTCGAAATCATGCGTGGCAGCGGACGCAAGGAGCCGGCCGCAAGCGAAGCAACGACAAGACTCAACAACCGCAAGAGCGTCGTTCTGCAACGCTCGCTAACGGCCGGCGACATCATTTCGGCCGGCGATATTGCCGTGAAGCGTCCCGGTAGAGGCATTGAACCCAAACACTTTGAAGACCTTGTCGGGCGGAGGGTCGCTCGAGACCTTGAGGTCGACTCGCTGCTGCAGTGGAGCGATCTGGCGTGACGCTTGGGATAATTATCCAGGCACGAATGGGCTCGACCCGGTTGCCGGGAAAGGTGCTTCGCGACATTTCCGGCAGGCCGCTTCTTGGCCATGTCCTGGGCAGGCTTCAGATGTTGAAGCGGCCGGCCAGGATTGTCGTAGCGACATCATCGGCCGTCGAGAACGATGCTATTGACGCCTGGTGCCTTGAGCGCAGCGTCAGCTGCTTTCGCGGCGACGAAACCGACGTCCTCGATCGCTATTTCCAATGCGCGAAATCATTTGGAATGTCTGACATCGTTCGATTGACCGCAGATAATCCTTTCACGGATATCGAGGAGCTCGAAAGGCTTATCGATCTGCATCAGAGGCAGAGATACGACTATACGCATGCGTTCGGCCAGCTGCCGATTGGCGTGGGCGCTGAGATATTTACGCTCGAAGCGCTGTCACGCAGTCATCGCGAGGGAAAGTTGCCGCACCATCGCGAGCACGTGAACGAGTACTTCACCGACCAACCGGAGTTGTTCAATATCGGCCAACTCGATGTTCCCCCAACCAAAATCTCTCCGAGCCTGCGTCTGACGGTGGACACGGAGGAGGATTGGAAACGCGCTTGTGCGCTCGCCGCACTGGCGAACGAGGGTTGGCTTGGCACGGAAGAAGCGATCAGGCTATGTTCGTCTTCTGCATAGAGAGCTCGCATACACGCGGCATGGGCCATCTGTTCCGGTCTTTGACGCTCGCAGCCGAACTGCGCGCGCGCGGTCGTCCGGTCCGATTTCTGGCGAACGATCATCCGAACTCGCTGAAGATCATCCGCGAGCGCGGCTTTGACGTGGGGCTTTACGATCTCGCCTCGGTGACGGGATGGGAGAACAGCTTCCTCGAACCCGCCGCAGCGGCTCCAGTCTGGATTAACGACCGCCTCGACACGCAGCGATCCCACAGCGAGGCGATCAAGCGTTTGGGCGTCAGGCTTGTTACCTTCGACGATCGTGGTGACGGCGCAGAACTTGCAGACATCAACATCTGCGCTCTGATGTTTGAAAAGACCGAGTATCTCAAGGGCAAGGATGTTCGGCTGGGATTGGAGTACATGATCCTCAATCCTGAAATCGCGGCGTTTCGCAGGCTTCGGCAAAGCCTCGCATCGATACTTGTGACGCTCGGAGGCGCCGATACCTACGGCGTGACCGCCCGTGTCGCCAAATGGCTGAGGGACAAGCCGTTTGCCGTCACCATCGTCACGGGCCCGAGCTTCCAGCACATGGCGGAACTTGAAGAAGTCATCTCGGCCGCGTCACCGGGCCGGTTCACGCTACTCAACCAGGTGCCGTCGCTGGCCGCGGAGATGCATCGACATGATCTGGCGATTACCGGTGGCGGCATTACCCCATTCGAGGCCTGCGCGGCTGGGCTGCCCTGTGTGGTGATCGCCAACGAGCCTTTTGAAATCCCCGTCGGACATGCGCTTGAGAAGCTGGGAGCGGCGTTTTTTGCCGGGCATCACTCGGCATTCGATCTCGGTATTCTGGAAACGGCAATTCCCATCAGGGCCATGAGCGAGATCGCCATGACCAAGGTTGGTCTTGGCGGGGTCGGGCGTGTTGCCGATTTGCTGGAGAGATTGGCTGCATGACCATCACGGCGGTTATTCATCAGCCGGATTTTGCTTCATATCTCGGCTTTTTTCAGCGGTTCCTGAACGCCAACCTCTATATCGTTCTGGACCATGTGCAGTTCGTCCATGGTACGAGCAAAAGCTGGACGCATCGTGACAAGATAAAGACGGCGCAAGGCGATCGGTGGCTCACCGTCGGCATCAGAAAGCCGAGTTTGGGCACTGCAATCAATGCGGTGGAACTGGCGCCCGGCACCGGATGGATAGACCAGAACCTTTCGCTGCTTCGCGAAAACTATCGAAAGTCCGCCGGTTGGAGCGAAGTCTTTCCCCGCATCGAAGCCCTCTACGGCAAGCGGTTCGAGCTGCTGGCCGATTTCAACATGCATTTCCTGGAAGGTATTCTGGATATGCTTGAAATCACGATGCCGACGGTGCGATCGAGCACATTAAGTCCGGAAGGGCATAGGAACGAATTGCTTGTCGAACTGCTGCGCAAAGTGGGAGCAACACGTTATCTCTCAGGCCTGGGGGCGCGCGACTATATGCGGCCGGATGTGTTCGAGGCAGCCGGAATTGAGATCGAATGGCAGCATTTCGTCCATCCGGTTTATCCACAGCCCTTCGGCGAGTTCATGCCCTATCTCAGCATCCTCGACACACTGCTGAATTGTGGTATTGCAGGCACGCGTGACCTGCTCTGGAGTTGCAAATGAATATTCTCGCGATCGGTGCCCATTTTGACGACGTGGAACTGGGCTGTGGCGGTGCACTGGCACGCCATGCTGCAAACGGCGACACGGTTTACGTCTATGTCGCGACCGTATCGGGCTTTTCAAACCAGTATGATCAGTCCGTGCGCAGCAGCGAGGTCGCCAGAGCGGAAGCGGATGCGGCGATGGAAATTCTCGGCGTCCAGAAAATGTTTTGCGGCGAGTTCAAAACGCTCCAGATCGAATTCGTCGATCCGCTGAATATCGAGATCCTCAAGCTCGTGCAGGATCTGAAGATCGATATGGTCTATACCCACTGGGTCGGCGACATCCACCATGATCATCTGGCCCTGTCGCGCGCATCGCTGCACAGCTGCCGCCACGTACCCCGCCTCTTGATGTACCGCAGCAACTGGTATCATTCGACGGTGGATTTCAGGGGGAATTTCTACGTCGACATCACCTCCCATTGGGACCAGAAGGAAAAGGCAATCCTTGCCCACGAATCCGAGATGGAGCGCACGGGGCGGAAATGGGTGAGCTTCTTCCGCAATGAAGCCGAGAACGCCGGCCAGCGCATCGGTGTAAAATACGCCGAAGTCTTCGAGGTCGTGAAGTGGCTGCAGCCGTGAGGAAAATAATGACTCTCGCCTCTATGCTGCTTCCATACGGTGTGCATGAATTGAGGCGGAGGCACAGACAGCGGGTTCAGCTCTCGAAACCGATGCTGGAGGCCTTGAGAGCCAACGAAGAACTAGCGGGATGCCATCAAGGCCGGCGCTGTTTCATATTGGCCAATGGTCCGAGCGTGAAATCTCTGGATCTGACGGTGCTTGAGGGTGAAACCGTTATAAGCGTGTCAAATGGCTATCTTCATGGCCATTTTATGCGCTTCGCACCGAAATATCACATCGTTCCACAGATTACATATGGCACCATGACTGAAGATCAGGTCGCGCGCTGGTTCACTGAGATGCATGAAAATATTGGTGAGGCAGAACTGTTTCTCAATGAGACTGAAGCTGGCATCGTCGCCGAGCGCAATCTTTTTGCCGGCCGGAAAGTGCGTTACGTGGCCCTTCGCACGAATATTGACGAAGTCACCGACACATCCATCATCGATATCGCGAAGCCGATCCCCCGAATCGATTCGGTGCCAGTGTTGGCTTTGATGATCGCCTTGCATATGGGCTTCAAGAATATCATCCTGCTTGGCGTCGATCACGACAGTTGGAGGAGCGGATATTATACCTATGCCTTCGATTTGAAGGCACAGGCCGACATGGATTACTCGGTGACATCAGATGGAAAGATCCTGTCTTCCAACTACGACACATTCCAAAGCCTTGCCCGCCTCTGGCGCCAATATCGCAGGCTGGGGATGATTGCCTCCGCCAATGGCGTCCGGATAATAAATGGAGGCATAGGTGGCGAGCTCGATGAATTCGAAAGGATTCCGCTGAAACTGCTGCTCTCGCCAGACAAGGTGCAGTGATAATGCGCGCTCGTCTTTCTTCGCTGGTGCGCCGGTTTCTTAAGCATCGACGTCCATCTGGCCTTCAAACCCAAACTGGGTACATCGGTGAGTTCACCACCTGGGAAGAAGCAGAGGCGGGCTTGGCTGGCTATTCGGATCCGAACATCGCCCAAAGAGTTGCTTATGGCACGACCGAAGTCTTGAACGGACGCAAGGCTTACGAACGCGATTCGATTACGTTCGAGACCAGACAATATGCCTTCCCGATCGCAACTGCCCTATTATGGGCCTCACGTGCGCGCGCGGCGCTTAACGTTCTTGATTTCGGGGGTGGCCTCGGGACGACTTATTTCCAAAACCGGCCCTTCCTGCAGGCCGTGTCTCAGGTGAGCTGGGTGATCGTTGAGCAACAGACATTTGTTGAACAAGGAAAACATCTATTCCGAGATAGCCAAGTCAGCTTCTGTTCTGATATGCGCGAAGCCTTGGCGACGGAGATCCCGGATGTAGTCCTTTTCTCTAGTTCCCTTCAATACGTCGAGAGGCCTTACGATATGCTGGAGGCCATAAAAGCCTCAAAGGTTCCGATGGTCGTATTTGACAGAACGCTGTTTTCAGGCCGCTTAAACGACGTCCTCACGCGCCAATATGTTTCGGCCGATATATTCTCGGCCGTCATACCGACATGGATTTTCAGTGAATCCAAGTTTTTGAATTACATGGCGTCGAACTACACGCTAGTTTCAAAATTTCCGGCGTCCTGTTCCACGGTCGAAAATGATCGAGAAAATCGGAGCCTGCAGGAGTCCGGTTATTTGTTCGTCCTGACCGGTTCGCAATACGATATTGCCCTGCAGTCGCCCATAATCAGCGAGAATTAACTATGAGTTCGTTGCAAAAGCATTCCCAATCCTGCCCATTGTGTGCGGGAAAGCAAATCGGCTTGCATCGCTGGTTCGACGTGGACGCGTTGAAAGCCGATTGGCAGAAGGGGTTTGGCTTTGAACCGTTCAGTCGGCTTGGCATTGAGGGCGTAGCGCATCAGTTTCGGTGTTTCGACTGTGACCTTAGATTTTTCGATCCGGCGACGACGCTGGCCGGAGACGGTGAGTTTTATAATGAACTTTCGAGCCGTTTTTCCTGGTACTACGAGAAGGACAAATGGGAGTTTGACGTCGCGGCGCAAATTCTCGCCGGCCTAGACGGGATAAAGAGCGTGTTGGAGGTCGGCTGCGGTCAGGGCCATTTCCTCGTTCGAATCAAGAATCGCTACGAGGTGAAGGGCCTGGAATTCAACCCGCAGGCGATTGCCGATTGCAAAGCCATCGGCCTGGACGTTACGAGCGAGGAGATGGCGACGCTGGGTGAAGGCAGTTTCGACGTTGTTTCGGCTTTCGAGGTCCTGGAGCATTTGCCTGCGCCACGTGAATTCATTGAACAGTCTCTGCGGCTTTTAAGGCCGGGTGGCTACCTGTTGTTCGCAGTGCCTGATCCGGAAGGATATTTCACAGAGGCCGAAAAAGTCCTCCTCGATATGCCCCCACACCATGTAATGGGGTTTTCGAAGAAAGCGTTCAAGAAGATGGAAGCCCTCTTCTCTCTCCAGTTGGAGCAGGTCCATCAAGAGCCTCTTCGCTTTGCGCATTATAGATCCTATTTAGGCAATTTCCTTGCTCCTCCGCCTCCGCCGCGGAAGCCGAGTTTTCTCGATCGCGTCCTTTATCGATTGTTTGGCTATCAGAATGAGCGTGATGTCGAATTAAAGAGGCTCGGCGAGAAGATAACGGAAATGCAAATGGCAACGTCCTTTCAGAGTGCCAAAGACAAGCTGGTCGGTCAAACGCATCTTGTCCTGTTTCAAAAGCAATAGGTACTCACGCTGAAATGATCGTGTATGTCCTGATCCCGGTTTTCAATCGTCTCGAACACACAAGGCGTGTCCTTGCTTCTCTGCGTGCTCAAGGCATTGCAGCGAAATTGAGGATCATAGTCGTCAACGACGGTTCGACCGATGGAACCGCAGAATACCTGCAATCGCAGAGGGATGTGACCGAAATTCGAGGGGACGGTAATCTCTGGTGGGGCGGCGCCATGGAGGAAGGACTGAAACATGTGCTTCCCGCCTGCCAACCGGCTGACTACATCCTGTTTCTGAACAACGATACCTGGTTTGACGACAATTTCGTCGAAACCCTGGTGCAAGTGTCTAAAGAAAATGGCGGGGCTGCAGTCGGAAGTGTCATCCATGAAGAGGGGCTGGATCCGCCCCTTGTCAGTATTGGGGCGAAGGTCAACATCAATCGGCTTGCCGTCTGGGATCTGCTTTCGGAATTGAGCGAAACGGAAAAACGGTCGCCTGACAGCCAATATCGCGTCGATGCATTGAGTGGCCGAGGAACGCTTTACCCGGCGCTCCTGTTTCGGAGACATGGCCGCATGCGTCCGCACCTTCTGCCGCATTACATGGCTGACTACGAAATCGCTATGCGCTTCGCGCGTGCCGGAGTGCCGTTGGTTGTCAGCAGCAGAGCAATCGTCTATTCGCCTCCGGTATATGGAAACGACGCGTCCAGCCTTTCATGGCGAAAGCGGTTGTTTGGCAGGCGTTCGGCTCACAACGTGGTTCAGCGTCTTATTTTTTACTCGCTTGTCGGGTCACCGGTGCAACGCATGACTGCGCCGATCCGTATGGCGCATTTCTCGTGCAGCCGCGCGTTTTCGACGTGGAGGTCATTGGCGAAACGAAAGGAAGGAACGATATGAGCGGCGGCCAGCATCAGCAGTGCATCGCGTGCGGATCGAAAATGCAAACCTTTATCGAGCACATCAGCGATGATCGATACGGCTGCCCAGGCGTCTACTCGATAGACCGATGCGTTTCGTGCGGTCACATGTCGACTGCGCCACGGCTGACGGAAGAAGATCTCCCTGCGCTTTACAGCAATTATTATCCCCGTCGGGAGATCGATTTTGATGCGCTGGAAAAAGAGGCTGCGCTCGTCGAAAGACCGCTCGCCGGATTTCGTCGATGGATAGCCGGTACCGACAACCAGGGACATTATGTTGCCAAGCGGGGGCAAAAGGTGCTGGATATCGGCTGCGGCTCGTGTCTCTCTCTTCTGGAGATGCGCACGCTCGGCGTCGAATGCTGGGGGGTCGAGGCTGATCCGAACGTTCGGACGATCGCCGACAAATATGCCTTACGCGTTCATATCGGCAACATCTATGACGTGCCGTTCCCCGATGAGAAGTTCGATCTCATCGTGCTGAACCAAGTCATCGAACATGTGCCTGATCCGCTCGCGATGCTTGCGGCTCTGAAGGATCGTCTCAACATCGGTGGACGCGTCATACTGGCTTTCCCGAACACGGGTTCCTTTCACCGCAAATTGTGGAAGGAGCGGTGGATCAACTGGCACATTCCCTACCACCAGAACCATTTCAATCGAACTTCTTTTGCTCTACTTGCCCGGAAATCCGGTTACGATGTCGGGCGTATCAGGACGATCACCCCCAATCTCTGGTCGGTGCTTCAGCTCAGGACCTCCGGAGAGCAGCGACAGGAAGGAAAGGCGTCCAATACCTGGTCGGAAAGTGGCAATTCTCAGAAGCCACCGAGCTTTATTCAAAAGGTTCGCAACGTTGCTGTTTCGCGCGGTGCACGCCTTGCCGGTGTCATGATGGGCTTTGGAAACCGGGCTCTGGACGCAATGGGGCAGGGCGATAGTCTCTTGGTCGAACTCCGACTTTCCGCGGCAAAGAACTAGGATTTAGCGTCATGCGGATTGCCGTGTTCGATACCTACTATTCCCGATTTCTGAGGACGCACTATCGTCGCAATCGGGATTTGAGGTCGGCTTCCTCCCAGAGGCAGACGGATTCTCTGCTCGAGGCAGCGTTCGGCACGTCCGATTTCTATTCCCGTCACCTGAAGGCCCAGGGTTGCGATGTCCTCGATATCATCGGCAATTGTGTTCCGCTTCAATCGGCCTGGGCGCAAGAGAACAACGAACCATTCAGCCCATGGGCGATGAAACTGCCCCACCGGTTTTTCAGATTGCCCTATATCGGTGCACGGCTGGCGGCGCTTCCTGGCCTGTTGGAGGTTGCGATGGCGCGGGTGCGCGCATTCAAGCCCGATGTGCTTTATTGTCAGGATCTCAGCTTTTTTCCGCCTCACGCATTGATGGAGCTGAAAAAGACCGTGCCACTCATCGTCGGCCAGATCGCCTGTCCGTTGCCGCCGGACGGCTTTCTGCGTCCCTATGATCTCATTCTGACGTCCTTTCCCCATTTCGTGCCCCGTTTCCGCGAGATGGGCATAAGATCTGAATACTTTCGGATCGGCTTCGACACCCGGGTGCTCGATATCCTCGGGAATGTCCCACGCGACGTGCCAGTGAGTTTCGTCGGCGGCATAAGCCGTCATCATGGCAAAGCGATCCCGCTGCTCGAACATCTTGCGGATACCACGCCGATACAGTTTTTCGGCTACGGCGCCAGGACGCTTCCGCGCTCATCTGCAATTCGGAAACGTCATAACGGTGAAGTGTGGGGTCCGGACATGTATCGCGCGCTGGCCCGCAGCCGGATCACGGTCAACCGGCATATCAACGTTGCCGAAAACAATGCCAATAACATGCGGCTTTACGAGGCGACGGGGGTCGGATCGCTGCTTATAACCGACAGGAAAGACAACCTTGGTGAGATTTTCGAGATCGGCAAGGAAGTCGTCGCCTATTCCAGCCCTGAGGAAGCCGCGGAACTCATACGCTATTATATAAAGCACCCCGACGAGGCTGATCTTATCGCGAAGGCCGGTCAGGCTAGGACACTGAAGGACCACACTTACAAGACGAGAATGAACGAGTTGATGCCGATCCTCGAGAGACATTTGGAGGAGCGGGGCTGATGTCATTTATTCATACGACTCTCAACCGCTTTCCGGTGTTGAAGCGCCGGTTGAAGCGATTGCGTGAACAGCTGCTGCCAGCGGCATCGGTGTCCTCGCACTACATCGAGATCGATTCAGCTCGGCGAGACAGCGAAAGCTCGCGCCTTGCCGCATCCTGGAAAGCGAGTGATCTGCCTGCACGCCAAAGAGAGCTCGTCGAGCGCCAGTTGAAGGAATATCGCGGCGGCGCTTCCATTGATGTATTCGATGTTTTTGCCGCTGCGCTGCGTAGGATCGACAATCTCCCGGCTGCCGGTTCATTGCTCGAAATCGGTTGTTCCAGCGGATATTACTCCGAGGTTTTGGAAGTGAATGGCTTGCCGTTGCGGTATAGCGGCTGCGATTATTCCCATGCATTCATCGATATGGCGCGCAGAATCTATCCAGCACTGTCATTCGATGTGGAGGATGCAACGCGGCTCAGCTATCAGAATGATGCGTTTGATGTCGTGGTTTCGGGATGCTGCCTCCTGCATATTCCCGATTATAAAGCGGCGATTGCCGAGAGCGCCCGCGTCGCCAAAGAATACGTCATTTTTCACCGCACTCCGGTCGTCTATGGACAGCCGACCAAGTATTTCCGTAAGCAGGCCTATGGCGTCGAGACCATAGAGATCCATTTTTCCGAGCCGGATCTCTTGGACAGTTTTCGGGTTCATGGCCTGGAAGTGCAGTCAACCTTTACGCTGAACGAGAGCGCGGATCCGCGCGACTACAGCACGGGCAATGCAAACCGCACCTATTTGTGCAGGAAACAATCCCAGCTATGACGAATTATTTCTGTACTCTTTTCGACAGCGGCTATCTCATCAAGGGGATGGCGATGATGGAGAGCCTCGTCCAGTGGTGCCCAGACGCACATGTTTTTGTGCTCTGCATGGATCAGAAGGCGCAGGAGATACTGATCGCCTCCAACAGATCCTACATCACCTGTATCCCACTCGCCGATCTGGAGACGCCGGAGCTCCTGGAGGCTAAGAAATCACGCGGCGTCGCTGAATATTGCTGGACCCTGTCTCCGTGCCTGCCGACCTTCGTGCTGGATCATTATCCAGAGATTAATTTCATCACCTATCTCGACTCCGACCTACTGTTCTATTCGCCGATCCGTCCAATCCTGGAGGAAATCGGCGACAGTTCGATCGCAATCATCGAGCATCGTTTTGCTCCCCGGCTCCAGGACAGGGAAGTGAACGGCCGTTTTTGTGTGGAATGGGTGAGCTTCCGGCGCGACGAAGAGGGGATGCGTTGCCTTGCTCGTTGGCGCGAGCAGTGCATTGAGTGGTGCTACTATCGCCTCGAAGACGGCAAAATGGGCGACCAGAAATATCTGGATGAGTGGCCTATCCTGTATCCGAAGTGCCACATTATCGCGCATCCAGGAGCGGGAATTGCGCCTTGGAACTATGAGAAGCTGCATTTCGCCGAGCAGACTTTAGGCGGGGTGTTGGTCGAAGGCATGCCGTTGATCTTCTATCATTTTCATCAGTTTCAGTTGCTGGCAGGTGGTGGTTTCGACAGGCTCTCTTCATTCTACACTTCGGTCTGCAGGGAGCCCGAAGCTGTCTATGCAGCCTATGAGGCGGCGCTCATGCGGACGCTTTCGGAAATAAGAACGATCTCTCCGGGCTTCTCTGGCGGGCTTCGCGAGGCCGCGGCTGTCGCGAGGCGTAGATGGGCGCAGCGCTACATTCCGTTCGCAGTCAAGCGCGCCCTGCATCGTCTCCTGCGCTATTGAGACAGCGCAGCTTGAGGGACGAAGATCAAGGGCGTCGGTTGGCTTACTGATACTGGCGGTCGATCCATTGGCGGTAGCTACCGCTTGTGACGTTTTTCACCCAGGCTTCGTTGGCGAGATACCATTCGACGGTCTTGCGAATGCCTGTCTCGAAGGTCTCGCTCGGACGCCAGTTCAGTTCCCGCTCGATCTTGGCCGCATCGATGGCGTAACGGCGGTCGTGACCAGGCCGATCCCGTACGAACGAGATCTGCGCTTTATAGCTTGCCCCGTGTGGCAGGGGCCTCAATTCGTCGAGGATCTCGCAGAGCGTATGGACCACCGATAGATTGGTCAGCTCGTTTCTGCCGCCGACATTATAGGTCTCTCCAACCTTACCATTCTCGAGAACGCGCCGGATTGCGCTGCAATGGTCTTTGACGAAGAGCCAGTCGCGGACCTGCATCCCGTCGCCGTAGATTGGAATCTGTTTCCCCGAGAGGGCATTGTGAATGACCAGGGGAATAAGCTTCTCGGGAAAATGATGGGGACCATAGTTGTTCGAGCAGTTCGTCGTCAGAGCAGGCAGGCCATAGGTGTGATGATAGGCGCGAACCAGATGGTCACTCGCTGCCTTGCTTGCGGAATAAGGGCTGTTGGGTTCGTATTTGCGATGTTCGTTGAAGGCCGCCTCCGCCGGGGCAAGCGAACCGTAGACTTCGTCCGTCGACACGTGAAGAAAACGGAAGCCGTTTCGGAAGGCTTCATCCTGTGAGGCAAGAAATCCGCGGATAACCTCCAACAGGCGAAAAGTGCCGACGATATTCGTCTGGATAAATTCTTCAGGCCCGTGGATCGATCGATCGACGTGACTTTCGGCAGCGAAATTCAGGATTGCGCGAGGACGATGGGAGCCGAGCAATTCTTCAATCAGATCATAGTCTGCGATGCTGCCTTTGACGAACAGATGGCGCGGGTCGTGCCAGATGGAGGCGAGATTCTCCAGGTTGCCGGCATACGTCAGCACATCGAGGTTGACGATCGGTTCATCATGAAGCGCAAGCCAATCGAGTACGAAATTCGCACCGATGAAACCGGCTCCCCCCGTCACCAGGATCATATTTTCCCCCTTGGAGTTCTGATAATTTGGAAAACTCTAGTCTCATTGTGCCAGCCCCACGTCAACCGCAGAGATCCGCAATGCTCATTTCGCTTGCTTAGCTCGGTTACATAGGGGTTGCGCTGGTTCGGCCGTTTCCATAAACACATCCCGAAGATTGCATCGAAAGACGACGTAAAAAATGACAAAAACCGCGCTTATCACTGGGGTGACTGGTCAGGATGGTGCCTATTTGGCCGAATTGCTTCTGAGCAAAGGCTATACGGTGCATGGTATCAAGCGCCGGTCATCGTCTTTTAATACTGGCCGCATCGAGCATATCTACCAGGATCCGCACGAGGAACATCCACGCTTTATCCTCCACTATGGCGATATGATTGACTCGACCAACCTGCTGCGGATCGTGCAGCAGACGCAGCCCGACGAAATCTACAATCTTGCCGCACAAAGCCACGTGGGTGTCAGCTTCGAAACGCCGGAATACACCGCGGATGCCGATGGTATCGGGACGTTGAGACTGCTCGAGGCGATCCGTATTCTGGGGCTCGAGGGAAAGACCCGGTTCTACCAGGCATCGACATCGGAACTCTACGGTCTTGTGCAGGAAGTGCCTCAGAACGAGAAGACGCCGTTTTACCCGCGTTCTCCCTATGCCGCAGCCAAGCTCTACGCCTACTGGATCGTCGTGAACTATCGCGAGGCCTATGGCATGCACGCATCCAACGGCATTCTTTTCAATCACGAAAGCCCGCTTCGCGGCGAGACCTTCGTCACACGCAAGATCACGATGGCGGTGGCTGCCATCCATCTGGGTCAGCAGGATAAGCTTTTCCTCGGCAACCTTGACGCCAAGCGCGACTGGGGCCATGCCCGTGAATATGTCGAGGGCATGTGGCGCATGCTGCAGCAGGACAAGCCGGATGACTACGTCTTGGCGACCGGCGAGACGACGAGTGTCCGCCAGTTTGTCGAGTGGGCCTTTGCCGACGTCGGCATTGCTTTGGAATGGAAGGGCTCCGGCGTAGACGAAAAGGGTTATGACGCCGCGTCCGGCGCGTGCCTCGTGGAAGTCGATCCTCGGTATTTCCGCCCGACGGAAGTCGACCTTCTGCTGGGTGATCCGACCAAGGCCCGTCAGAAGCTGGGCTGGCAGCACAAGACTCCTGTTCGCGAACTCGCCGCGGAAATGGTGCGCGAGGATGTCAAGCACGGGAAGGCTCTGAGCAGCCGGAAAGAGATCTGAGTGTACGACTTGTCCGACAAGAAGATCTGGGTTGCCGGTCATCGCGGTATGGTCGGCAGTGCGCTTGTGCGCAGGCTTCAATCCGAAGATTGCAACGTCATCACGGCTACGCGCCGTGAGGTCGATTTGACGCGGCAGGACGAGGTCAAGAAATTTGTTGAAGCAAACCGACCAGACGCGATCATTCTCGCCGCTGCCAAGGTTGGCGGTATCCTTGCCAATGACAGCTATCCCGCTGACTTTATTTATGACAATCTGATTATGGAAGCGAATATCTTCGAAGCTGCCCATCGGGGCGAAGTGGACCGGCTGCTCTTCCTCGGTTCAAGCTGCATTTATCCCAAGCTCGCTCCACAGCCGATTCCCGAAGAGGCTCTGTTGACCGGTGCGTTGGAGCCAACCAACGAATGGTACGCGATCGCCAAGATCGCCGGCATCAAGCTTGCGGAAGCCTATCGTAAGCAATACGGCCGCGACTATATCTCGGCCATGCCGACTAATTTATACGGCCCGGGCGATAATTTCGACCTGAATTCCAGCCATGTGCTGCCGGCACTCATCCGCAAGGCGCACGCTGCGAAACTTCGCAAAGACCCGCATATGGTGGTCTGGGGAACGGGCACCCCGCGCCGCGAGTTTCTGCACGTCGACGACTGCGCCGACGCGCTGGTATTTCTTCTGAAAACATATTCGGGCTCGCAACACGTCAATGTCGGCTCGGGCACAGATCTCGAAATTATCGAGTTGACGCGGTTGGTCTGCCGCGTTGTCGGTTACGAGGGAGAGATTATTCATGATCTTTCCAAGCCCGATGGCACGCCGCGAAAGTTGATGAGCAATCAGAAGCTGCAGGACATGGGCTGGAAGCCGCGCATTTCGCTTGAGGACGGCATCCGGGCCACTTACGCTTGGTTTCTGGAGTTCGAAAATAGATCGGATCCGGCGGCCTGATATCGGCGAGGGCCAACATTTCTTCCCGCGTCGACAGTCGCGAAGGTGTAGCCGGACCGGCACCTGAGCAAATGCCAGCTTTGGAGAAGATTCGCTATACCGTCGGCGGGTTCTATCAGCCGGTTGCCCATGGCGCGCTTTTCAATTCCCAGAGCCGCCCGAACATGGCAATCCACCCGGAAAATCTTCGCCGCCTGGATTCTCGCATGATTTCAATGACTTAGTGAAATCGCCTTTGAATTCATAATATTTTCCCGTCGCGAGCGACCGTGGATGCCACCTTTGTGCCCTGGCTTTGGGCATCACTCAACAGGACTGGTGAGCGGCAATTATTTCCGCTGTCTGACTTCGAGTTAGCCGTCCAGCGGCCAAAACGCGCCCTGATACTTCGCGCCCTTCAGTCGGTCATAAAGGACGTCGTCGCGCTTGCCTGAAGCGGGCGTCGTCTGGGCACGGCCTCGTCCACAGCGCGCCATAAAGCGGACGTCGCTGCGCAGGCGTCAGACGACCGACAAGGGGCCGAAAGCCGTCGGTCGGCTTCCGGGCTCCGATTTTCGAAAGCAGACCTTGAGCCTGGCGGTCGCGTGATGACGCGAGGGGGACGTTCGGTCGCCCTCGGCCGAACGCACGCGCCGACGACCCCCTTCATAAGTCCGAAATCTTGGTTTCAGTCCCATCATTTCAGCTATAAGGTGGGAGACATCGCCCAAAGGGGATTCAAGGCCAATGCCCCCAGAGAAGAAGGACCGTTCGCCTGTTGCGCTGGAACAGCGTGACATAAGCGCCGACCAGCGCATGTTCTCACCTTCCGTTGCGCGAAATTCGGCGCCGATCCTCGGGCTCCTAAAACGTGTCCTTCCAACACGTGGCGCCGTGCTCGAGATTGGATGCGGGACCGGCGAGCACGCCGTGTGTTTTGCGGGAGCAATGCCCAACCTCACCTGGCAGCCGAGCGATCCGGATGCCGACGCCCGCACCAGCACGTCTAGCTGGATCAAATTCGCAGGGCTGAAGAATGTGCTGGCACCGCGGGATATTGATGTGAGCTCAGGACAATGGGGCGTCGAACAAACGGGGCATTTTGACGCCATCGTGTCGATCAATATGATCCATATCGCGCCATGGGGGGCAAGCTTAGGATTGTTCGCAGGAGCTGGCCGTTTGCTTCACGCTGGTGGGCTTCTTCTTCTCTACGGCCCATTCATGCGCGACGGGGCACACAACTCCCCCTCGAACGCTGCTTTCGACGCGGCTCTAAAGGAGCGCAACCCATCCTGGGGTGTGCGTGATATCGCTGATCTTGAACAAGTGGGTGAGGCCGCTGGACTTAATCTCCGCGAGACGATCGAGATGCCTACCAACAATATGTTGCTCGTCTTCTCCAGCGGTAGTGCCTGAACGACAAGCGGGTGCGAAAGAGACGTGGGCCTATAGAAACATTCGGGCCCTTTGCTGCCGTTCGAGGTCGATCCGAGGAACGTGCGGTATGTGCTAGAATGCGGCCGAAGGCGGAACGCGACAGACGCACTGCGAGGGGCGGTGTGATCGAACCGGAATTCGCGCGACCGAGTGCCAACGTTGTGCTCTTGGAAGGGGAGACGAGGACTATGCCGACACCAGAGCAACCCAGTCTAATAGTTCGACAGAAATCCCCACAGAACATCGAGTTTCCGTTTGCGTCACTCTCCGATTGGCTGATCCCAACCGAGCTGTTCTTCGTGCGAAACCATTTCCCGTCGCCGGATCTGGATGCGCGAGACTGGAGATTGCGGGTTGGCGGGGCGGTGGAGCGGCCGATCGAACTTGACCTCGACAGCATCAAGGCGATGCGGAGCACGACTTTCACTGCCGTCGTAGAGTGCGCAGGGAACGGGCGCGTCTACTATGTGCCGCCGAAGGACGGGTTGCAGTGGCAGAACGGAGCCGTCGGCAATGCCGCGTGGACAGGTGTTTTTCTGCGCGACATTTTAGAAATGGCGGGCGTTAAGCGAACCGCACGTGAGGTTCTGCTCGTAGGCGCAGACAGCGGCGTCGTCGACACGAACAGGAAAACGGCTTCTCCCGGCCCCATCGCTTTTGCGCGCAGTTTACCGCTTGAGAAGGCCATCGCTCACAGCACGATCCTTGCCTATTCGATGAACGAGGAGCCGTTGACGCGCGATCACGGCTACCCGCTACGCGCGGTCGTGGGTGGCTGGTTCGGCATGGCTTGGGTCAAGTGGATCACGCATATCACGGTTGTGGAACAACCGTTCCTTGGCTACTGGCAGGCGCGCGACTATTTCCGTTGGGAGCGCAGCCTCGGGGAACCCAGGCTGGTCCCCCTCGCGAAGATGGAGGTCAAAGCGCAGATCGCGCGTCCCGTGCAGGGGGCGCGTCTCATCGCCGGCCAACCGTACCGGATTTTCGGAGCCGCCTGGAGCGGAGAGGCTGTTATCCGGCAGGTGCAGGTCTGCACCGGAGATGGCAGGGGCTGGCGCGAGGGAAGGCTCCTCGAGACAGAACGTCCCTTTGCATGGCGCTTGTGGGAGTACATGTGGACCCCTAAAGAAGTGGGGCGATATAAACTGCGATGTCGCGCGATCGATGGAGCGGGGTGCGTGCAGCCCGACCTCCAGCGTTCCGACTGCGAGAGCTACGCGGCCAATTGGATCGTTCCGGTGGAGGTTACGGTCGTTCCCGAGCCACAGACGTACGAGGAGGAATTCGTGATCTAATCACCCGCATGGGGCAGAATGGCGGCTTGGCGCAACTGCGACCCGCGTTGTCACTGCGTCACGTCCGTTTTGCAGCAACGGCGGCCGGTGGCTCGATGACCACTATGCGGGCGCAAAGCTGACGCCGCATACTCAAGCTGCTATGCCCCTTTGGACCAACTGTGGGGCCTCGGTCCTGAACCCTTCCAGCCAGATTTGGGCGATTCGCTTCTTCCTTGATAGGGAGGGACGCATGAGAGATCGTGCGTTGTTTGATCTTGCAATCGACAGCAAGCTGCGTGGTTGCGATCTCGTGAAAATGAAAGTCGGGAGTCTCGTGACAGGAACGGAAATTCGAACTCGAGCCCTGGTCGTCCAGCAAAAGTCCGGCCGTCCGGTTCAGTTCGAAATCACGGCGGAGGTGAGGGCAAGTTTGCTTGCATGGCTTGAACGGCGAGGTGGAACAGTTGACGATTACGCCTTTCCCAGTCGAGTCGACCACACCGATCATCTGAGTACTCGCCAGTATGCCCAATTGGTCGATGAATGGGTGACCGCAATTGGCCTACGAAGCGAAGACTACGGCACGCACTCGCTTCGGCGCACGAAGGCCGCAATGATCTACAAGGCGACAGGCAATCTTCGCGCGATCCAAATCCTGTTGGGGCACACCAAGATCGAAAATACGGTCAAGTACCTTGGTGTGGACATCGAGGATGCACTGGAACTAGCTGAGCACACTGAAATCTGAGCGCGTGCGGCCCCGCGCGCAGTGGGGCTGCGCGTGTCAACGAAACTTTCTCAATTCCAAAGATCGCGATCGAGCGGCTATGCGCCCTCAAGACGGCCGTTAGGATGCCCGGTTTGTCATTCTTAAAGCTGCCGGCTATGAAACCGACAACGCCGCCAGTGAGCCGTACGGCAGCTAACGTCTTTCTCGCAATAATCAGTTGCTTCCCTCCCGATCACAAGCCTGCCGGGCTTCAGGTGAGTTTAGCGAGGATATCGTCGACGACACTTGGGACGGTATTCGCCGTGTCGATATTTATGCCGGCAAGAAGATACTCCCGGGTACGATGGTAGCGAAGTACCAGGGCCCGCTCGGCCGGCTCGAAGCCCGGCTCATTCGGCCGCCCATCTAGTCGTCGGTTCAACGTCTCAACGTCGATGTCGAGCACGAAAACCTTATCGAACAGGTCCAGGAATTTGTGGAAATTGCGCGAACCGTGGCAGGATGGGTGGTGTCGGCAGCAATAGCTCGGACCTTGTCGACAGGCCAGATCCAGTGCGCATATCCCCAAGCGATACGGTCTGCGCCTTCGGGTGGTCCTGCGAGCGCCTGGCCTGTCTCGGGGTCGCCGACATAGGCCAAAACGCGGTCACCATGGACGACATGGTAGCCCCGCCGCTCCAGTTCGGCAGCGACAGACGTCTTTCCAGTGCCCGAGCCGCCTTCGATTAGATAGTTCTTGATGCCCATGGGCCCTTTTTATCACGGCCGTCAATCCGGTGAGAAGACACTCTACCTGGGTGTGCTCAGCCAACGAGCTCACCTGATCAAGGTTAGCATTCGGTACATTTCGATTAAGGGTGAATGTCTGGCGGGAACACCCTCAACCCGGCCGTTGATCTCCGCTTCACCGCCGCCTAAGGGCAGTCATTGCCGACACAGACTTGATCCGACGCCAGTGGCCGGGCGTCATGTTTTCCCACTCGCGGAAAGCTCGATAGAACGAGTTGGCGTCCTGGTATCCCAGCAGGTAGGCTACCTCTTCCACGTCAATCGTGAGATCGGAGAGAAGCTGGCGGCCGAGTTCCTGTCTGGCTTCGGTCAGGAGAGCACGGAAAGTCTGGCCTTCCGCCGCAATCCGCCGCTGCAAGGTGCGTTCGCTCAGGCCCAGATCGCGCGCCACGGCAGCGAGATCATGGCGACCACTGGCCATTGTGCGCTTCAAGGTGCCCTTTACCTGCTCACCGATCGTGGCCTGCACCTCGATCTCGCGCACGGCCTCTGCCAGCGCGGGGGTGAGCATCTGGATCAGTTCGGGGTTGTGTCCGGGGAATGGCAGGTCGAGGTCCGGTGCATTCAGCACCATGCGATCACGCTCTGCCCCGAAATGGATCGGGCAATCGAAGAAAATTGCGTGCCTGTCCGTTCCCGGATTTGGTCGCCGCAGCTCCAGCGAGATTGGCCGCAGATGACGGCCAGTACCGCGTCGCCCGAGTTCCAGCAAAAGGGCAAAGCTTGCGTCCACCGACAGGGGAGGCTCAGGTTCGGTGACGGTAGGCCACTCGATGGTCACCGACACCTTGCCGTCGCGCTCTTCGCAACAAAGACGGTCAGGGCTGCAAAGACGATTGAAGCGGTCCAGCCGCGCCATACCGTCTCGAAAGTCGGCAGCGTAGGACGCCACCAGAATTGCGAGCTTGTGATTGGCGGTGCTGGTCTCGCACACCATCCTTATGCTGAAGGCGGGGTCACCGACAGCGCCTCTATGGCGTTCCAGATGGCGAAAAGTTGTGTGGTGCTGATGACGCGGAATTGTCGAGATGCAGCGTCGCAGGAAGCCTGGCCTGTCGCAGCACCGCCGAAGGCCGCAGTCCCAGTTGTTCAAGTGACTGCCAGAATGGCCTCGGCAATTTGCATCGGTCGGAAAGGACTTTGGCCATAGTTATCTATTTACTCCATTTGGAGATTGCAGGCGGTCGAAATAGCCCGCAGACGCGTTTTGTTTTGCAGAAGGCGAGTGTGCCATCACCCAGACCGCACATCGGCAGTCACGCTTTCGATTAATATTTTCGGTCTGGCGCGCGGAGTTCAGGTGAAGGCGGCGGTTAACGTACGACCTAGCCTATACCGTAGTATTTTTGGCGCGTTGTGCAAGTCTTGTGGCGTAGCTTGCTAATGCGTGCGCGGTGTCCTGTTCTTATCTTCTCCTCCGATGGCGCTGGCGCTGAGCGTCAGATCCGGCGGCAACCATCTCTGGAGCCGACAGTCCCACAACATCCCCTGCAGGACGCACGGATCCAGATAACAACAACCATCAATCAGGAGATCGAGCATGGCGCTCACATTCTACACCAACCCGAACTCACGCGGGCGCATCGTGCGCTGGATCCTGGAGGAGGTAGGCCAACCCTACGACACGGTGGTCCTCGACTACGAAAAGACCAGCGCAATTGACGAATGGGGCGGCGCGGCGCTCGAACGGCCAGCATCGAGCAATCCCAGCGAGGAACTGGTTCGCTTCTTCACCGCGATCAATCCCATGGGCAAGGTGCCGGCGCTTGTGCATAATGGCCGCGCCGTGACAGAGAGCGGCGCAATCATTACGTACCTCGCCGAGACGTTCCCCGAGGCCGGGCTTTCGCCTACCGCAAACGAGCGTGCCGAATATTATCGCTGGATGTTCTTCGCCGCGGGGCCTGTGGAACAGGCCGTCACGAACCACAGGGCTGGATTTGTGCCCGCTCCCGAGCAGGAGTTCTTCTTCGGCTATGGCAGCTACACGCGCACTTTGGACCAGTTGGAAAAAGCGGTGCAGGCGCATCCCTTCATCGCGGGCGATCGGTTCACGGCTGCGGACATCTATATCGGCTCGCATATCGGCTGGGGTCTTGGCCTTCAGACACTGCCCCCGCGCAAGGCGTTTCTGGACTATATCGGCAAACTGGTAGAGCGGGATGCCTTCAAGCGGGGCGTGGCCAAGGACGAAGAATTGATAGCGCAAGCCGCAGCAGCCCGTGCCGCATAGGCACTTGCCTTCATGGCCGGGTTCGGAGAATACAGTCTCGCGCAAAGCTGCGCCCGGTGGGCGGGCTAAACCCCTCCGGCAAACCGTACTGCAGGTATGACGCTGCCCAATGGCCGGTTTACTCCGGCCGTTACCACGCGCAGGTTTGAAGCTGGTCACGCGAGCGGCGACCCGGAGCGGAGGATACCGTCAGCCTTTCCCATGTGAATGTCCGCTTTCCCACAAGTTTACCTGACTGCGGAATGTCAACTTCCGGCCCAAATCAGCCACCGCAAGCAGGCCAACCATTTGGCCTGCCGAGCAATTCAGTTTCAGAGAGAATTCGGAATAACTGGGTCGTCGATTCCAATCCCTTCAAGAGCAGCAGGAGCTTTCAATGTTATTGATCGCCCCTCCTGCTACGCCCCATCAAGTCAGAATGCGAACGACCGTTTTTCCCGCGCGCCGCTCGGTAGCGTTGAACGTGGTGACAGCGTCGGCGAGAGTTGTGACCTTGCCGATATTTGTCCGCAGTCTTCCGTCGCGGACCCGCTGAACGATCTCGGATAGTTGGTCGCGATCGGCCTCGACTACGAAGTCGACCGTCAAGCCGTGGGAAGGCCGGACTTCCGTCGGCCCGACAGCCGTCACAAGCGTTCCGCCTGCCCGGATGAGCGCCGCTGACTGCTTCTGGATGTCGCCGCCGATGACGTCGAAGACCAAATCGACGCCACCGATGTCTTCCAGCGTGTCGTTGGCAAGATCAAGGAATTCATTTGCGCCATAGTCGAGAACCTTCTGCCGGTCGGCTGTGCGCCCGGTACCGATGACATAGGCACCGGCTTCCCTTGCAAGCTGTGTTACGATCGAACCGACCGCGCCGGCCGCACCGTGCGCCAGCACAGTTTGCCCCGCCTGAAGCCGACCATGCTGGAACAGACCCTGCCATGCCGTCAGCCCGGAGATTGGCAGACTTGCACCAACAGTGAAATCGACATCGCCCGGCAGCGGCGCCAGATTGCGAGCCTCCAGGGCGACATACTCGGCGAGCGTGCCATCGCGATACCAGTCCGCCAGGCCGAACACCCGCTGGCCGACTGAAAGCCCCGTGGTGCCGTAACCCAACGCCGTGACCACGCCAGCCAACTCGTGGCCGAGGATTGATGGCGTCCGATCATGTGAGGTACGATCGGTCCAAGTGGAAGGCCATTCGAGTTCGGTATTGACGAACCCCGCTGCATGAACCTTGACGACGACGTCGTTGATGGCGGCCTTCGGCTCGGCTCGATCCACCAGTTTCATTCCGGCGAGACCTGCCTCCGGGTCTGTTACTACAATCGCTTTCATTGGAGTTGTTTCCTCTAATCTCTGTTGGTTGTGACGGTAAATTAGATGCCTGCGAGCTCATCTCGAGCGATCACGCCAAGCAGTTTCGGCTCGTCGGCAGCGTTGATGGATTCGATGTCGACGCGCGAAGCCGGGATGTTTTGCCATCACTTGCCCGATGGCGGAGGACGCTTCATCGCCAAGAGGTCTTTTACATCTTGCAGATCGCTTGCCTTTAAAATCGGAAGCGTCAGCCATTTCCCGTCGATATAGGTTTTGGCTTCATCGTAGAGCTTGACTAGCTGCGGACGCCAGGCATAACGCCGTTCCTCGAACTTCTCCCGTTCCACCCGGCCCATCACCACGACGGCCGAAAGCCGCTTGAACTCCGGGACCAAGGTGGTGAACGCCTTGGTTTTCTTATAGCGCAGGGACCAACCTCGGTTCTTGCCGCCGTAAAGCCATTCCGGTGCGAAAACGCCCGGGTAAAATTCATCGATCCAGGTCCGCAACTCGGACCAATAGGCAAACCCCTCAGGTCCGATCC
This sequence comes from Rhizobium sp. NZLR1, assembly GCF_017357385.1. Lineage (NCBI taxonomy): Bacteria > Pseudomonadati > Pseudomonadota > Alphaproteobacteria > Hyphomicrobiales > Rhizobiaceae > Rhizobium > Rhizobium sp. NZLR1. Next base: position 864,846 of record NZ_CP071632.1, read on the forward strand.
ATTCGCGGAGGGCGGTATCATCCGGTGGCGCTGCCCTTTCGGTGATCCTATCACCGATTTGCGGCAGGGTATTTGCTGTTTGAGTCATCTGAAGGCCTCCTATTGTTTGCGGCGGGGCGGAAAGGGTTGAGGTGTCGGGGCTGCTTGGGTGCCAGCCCAAAACGACATTTGGCTATCGTCCGCTGACATCCGCCAGCACCATGGGGACGCCGTGAATGTCTCTAAGTCCCGGTACGACCGTCAGGTCGAGGGCGGCGAGGATCTTCTGCCTCGCCACGGGTGCGTCGTCCCAGTCGAGGAACGCTGTGCCTTGCAGAGGAAAAAATTGATGCGTTTTCAGTCCGATCGAACTCAGTGACAGCGACAGATAGGGTGTGAGAAAATCAGGTTGGTTCGCTCTCCCTCCGGTGAAAAAGCCGCCCGAAGCGACGCCGATAAAAACCGGACGGTCTCGAAGCATTCCCATCTTTCCGGCGGGCGTCGATTTCATCGTGCGACCGACGCGCAGAATCTGGTCAATCCAGGCCTTGAGAACCGAGGGGACCGTCAAGTTGTGCATCGGCGTTCCGATAACGATTATGTCCGCTGCTTCGACCTCCCCGATGAGGATTTCGGAAAGGTCAAGAGAGCCCGACGGCGGCGCGGCCGAGGTCGCCGGCGACGCCAACGCAGCGGCGTATAGCGGCGTGGTCTGGGGCAAGGGGTCTGCCCCAATGTCGCGCCGTGTGATGCTCGCGGCGGACACGACCTCAAGAAGCTTTTCGACGATCGCCGCCGAAAGCGCGCGACTATGCGATTCCAGACGCGGGCTGGTATCAATATGGAGAATGTTCATTTGGTCGATCCCAACAGCTTCAAAAGGTTGCGAATGAGAAAGGATCAGATCGATCCCGCTGGGGGAACGGCGGGGAAGTCCTTCTCGGGATCGAACACGTTGTTTAAGAAGTTCGTCAGTGAATACATGGCCACCAGTGCGACGATTTCGATGATGTTTGCATCGGTGTAGCCGACATCGCGGACCGTCTTCAGATCGGCGTCGCTGACCTGCCCGCGGGTCTCGCTCACCTTGCGCGCAAACTGGACCGCCGCATCCCGCTTCGGATCGTTGGCATGTCCCTTGCGGGCGAGGATGATGTCATCGGCCGGCAGCTTGGCCATATGTTCGGCGGTAAAGCTGTGAACCGTCAGGCAATAGTTGCACCCGTTCACCTCGGAGACTGCGAGACCGATGCTGTCGCGTGTCCTCACATCGAGCGTCTTGCTCAGAGATCCGAGCAGAGCGGCCCAGGCGTTGAACGCGATCGGACTCTGCGCGAAGGCCGCCATCATGTTGGGGGTGAACCCGATGTTCTTCGTGAACGCATCGAGGGTCTGCTTGGATTCTGCGGGCACATGCTCCGGCGTCAGAACGGTGGTTCTGGTCATGGTAGGTTTCCTTAAGCTTGAGGGTTATGCAAAGTCCAGGACGTCAGCCACGGGCATGCGCGGCTTCTGCGGCCAGTTACCGGCGCGCAACGGCCCAACGGTGAGGAGCATCACCGGGATTTCGTCTTCGGCGAGACCGAACTCGCTATGCACGGCCTCTGCGTCGAAGCCGATCATCGGCGTCGAACCCAAGCCAAGCGAGCGGGCGGCATAGATAATCGCCGAGGTGCCGAAGGTTGCCGAGCGTACCGCTTCGTCGCGCTGCCGCTGCGGTTGGTCGTCATAAAGACCGCGCGCCGGGATTTCCCATTCCGGCACCAGACGCGCCGGCATGATGCCGGCTTCGACCACCGGCGCCAGGCGCTCGGGGACAGTGCTGGCATCGGCCAGTTGGCCGATGATGATAAAGGTCACTGCGGCATCGGTGATCGCCGGCTGGTTCCAAGCGATCGGGCGCAGTTGGGCTTTGGCCCTGGGCGTACGAACGGCGATAAACCGCCAGTTCTGCAGATGGAAGGATGTCGGCGCGGACGTGCCGATCCGCACCAGATCGCGGATCTGATCGTCGCTCAGTGACGCGGTGGCGTCGTAATATTTGGCGGCACTGCGGCTCAGGATGGTTTCGATGACGGCGTTGGTCGGCGCCGTTTGGATGGCTGCGTTGCTGATATCGTTCATTGGGTGGTTCCCTCATCAAGTGATTACGGAAACCAATTTACGGGCATCAGTGATAATATCGAGACTGGATTGCCTCAATTTAATGCTCAAAAGGATCTGTTAGAAAGCGCCGGTCCTAGTTCGTGCGCATCTCACCGGTTTGCGCCAGCCGGCGCCATTCCCCCGGCGTCATCCCCATTCTCTCGGCAAACACGCGGCGGAACGCCGAAACGGATTGATAACCGACCGTTTCGGCGACGGCCTCGGTGCTGATCGACGGGTTTTTCAATTCGTTCGCCGCCAGGCTCATGCGCAGGTCGGTCAACAGATCGAGGGCGGAGCAGCCCAGCCTGTCCTGGAAGTGCCGCATGAAGGTGGCGCGCGACATGCCGCACAGGTCCGCCAGATCGGGCAGTTTCCAGGGATTGGCCGGATCGGCGAGCATGGCAGTGATTGCCGGCGCCAGTCTTGGGTGGCCGGCGAGAGCCAGCAGGCCTTCGGGGGCCTTTTCGGATTCGCTTGCCGCCCTCAGCACCAGCGTGAAAAGGGCCGAAGACAGCGCGTTGAGAACGGCGCGCCCGCCCGCCCGGTCGCCGGCGGCCTCCATGCGCATCAACGCCACCAGGCCGGCTAGTTGATCGGTCGCGGGGCTGACTGCGTTCTCTGCGGGGCGGTCGATTGCCCGCGCCACCAGATTTGTCGGCAGGTAGTTGCGGATCAGCCGATCATGGGGCGGCGCTATGAAAAACCGGCCGCATAAAAGATCGAGCTGCTCGTCCGGGCTATCGTTCTCGCTCAGCATCCATCCGGCCGCCCCACGGCTTTGCCGGGTCAGGACGGGTGTTTGACCGCTGCCATCATGTAGCACATGGGGCGCGCCGTGAGGCAGCAACACGATATCTCCGGCCGCCAGTTCTCTCGTCGTTTTCGTCTCTAGGTGCTCGAAGATGGCTCGACCCTTGACGATGACGTGGTAAGGGATTTCGTTCGCCGCTGCCCGCGGCCAGGCAACTCGCCATGGTGCGCCATAGGAACAGCGGACCTCGAGCTGGCCCGTCACGGTGACGATTTGCAGGAGATGGCTCAGCCAGTCGACTTCGGACATAGAATCTCAGTGAGTTAAGACGCCCTGGCATCTTAAGCCACTCTACCCCAGTTGTATGTACTCTATGGCCTGTCGGTGAAAGGGGTAATCGAGGCATTGTCGATAAGCCTATGGGCAATACATCCGTCAGCTGGGGTCTTGCTGGACTGTTGGAAAGGCGGCAAGCGTGTGATCCGCTGGGCTTTAAGGTCAGTGTTTGCACGCAAATGGACCGGCCGCCGGTTCATATCCCTTCAAGGCGTGCATTGCGATTGTCCACTGGAAGACGTCGGTGACAACTCGTGCCGAAAGAGTTGCCGACAGTTAGCACGCATTAGTTCCAGACTATCTACCCGATCGCGCCGGTCTTGAGTTCGTCTGGCCGCGTGACTACTCGGCGAACCGATTTCATCGTGGACTTTTGCCGCTAAGGTTAGATCCCCTGCCGACATCCTCCGCCCGGGCTCCAGTCGTCCAGTTCGCAAATCAGGATTAAGGTTGGCACGGTCGCATCGCCCGCCCGCAGCCTTGAACCTCCGGCCCATCAACCGTTCGTTACGCTCGGCTTTCGTGGCTCGCAACGTTCCGAGAATACGATCTTGCCTCGTCTTGACAGTCTCCAATCATCAGAATGGTACATGGTATCCGAAAGTCGGCGAGTGCTGCGAGGATGCCAACATATAATAGCCTTTGCGCCGGGCAAGGCAGCATCGGCAGACGCTACACGGCCTGCACATTCTGGTCCTTCGGCAGCGAGATCGTCATCGCCGCGGCGGCGGCGGCCGTGACTGCAACCGCGAGATAGATGCCGCTGAAACTCTCCGTCGATGTCTTGATCACGCCGCCAAAGAAGTTCCCTGTAGTGCCGCCGATGCCTTGGAACACGGTGCAGATGCCTAAGACAGTCACCGCGACGCGGGGCGTGGCGCGATGTGAGACATAGGCCGGCAGCAGGCCATAGATCGGATAAAAGCCCAGCGAAAAGAAGATGCCTGACAGGATCGAGAGTTCCATCGATGGATCGAGGACCACGAGGGCGCCGGCGGCGAGGAAGCTTGAGTAGCAGGTAAGCATGGCATAGCGCGATCCGAGACGCGACGATATTGTGCCAATGGCGAAGCCTGCGCTGATCCCCACCGCCCCGATCGTTGCCCAGAGCCATGAGGCAAAGCCGACGGAATAGCCGAGTTCCTCGCGCAGGAACGGCGAGAGATAGGTGAGATAGGGATATGGCATCAGGCCGTTGATGAAGCCGAGCGCGAAGATCAGCGTCACCCATGGCATGATGGAGCGCAGGCTTGCTGAACCGCCGGCAGTTGGCGCGAGCGTTTCGTCACTTGTCCCGCTGTCGAAGAGGCCGGCCCGCCCGAAGAGAATGTGGGTGACAACGGCCAGTGCGATCGTGGCCGCGCCTGTGAGGGACCAGACCATCTGCCAGTGACCGCTTCCGGCGTATGCCGCCACGAGTGCGCTGTTGATGAGGACGCCAAAGGCCGGGGCGCTGGAGATCAGGCTCATGGCAAAGCCGCGCTGTTCTGCTCTTACCACCCGCGAGGCGAGATTAATCATCGGCACGAAAGTCGATGCGCCCGTCGCGCCGGCGACCATCAGCAGGCCGGCAACCACATAGAGATTGTCGATGATGGGGATGCCCGACAGGCAGAGCCCGCAGAGCGACACGGACGCCACCACCGTCCGTGCGGCACCGATGCGATGGACGAGCCAGGTGCCGAGCACGGCGAATGCCACCGTGGAAAACTGGACTAGGCCGGTGACCGTGCCGACGAACGCATAGTCGAAGGCAAGATCTTTCCGCATGTCGGGGATGATCTGAGGAAAAAGGCTGAGGCCGAAGCCGTAACACGTGCCAACGCAGGCGATCATGACGGCTACGAGAACGTTACCCGGGATACGCACGTTAGTCATGATGATCGGCCTCTGTTGGCAACCGGGTTCACGCTCCCGCTCGACGCGATGATCATCTAGCATGGGCAGCCGGCGGACTGTCGGGTCTGCGACGATGGGAGGGAGGTCGTGGGTCGGCATCGAATAATTGATCCCAGTCGCGCAGATCTGCTTGACCCCAAAAAATGCCATTCATTGCAACTTGCGCACCTGACCAAACGTGCCGCACGCGTTCGGAAGGTTCATCTCGCCGCCATGCTTGCAACGAGATCGCTGAACCTTAGAATGATTGACTTATTTGAGCCTAGGCTGCCGGCTCCGTGATGTCCATTCGTGTCGAGATTTCACCCAACTTTGCATTTCATCGCGACCCTGCGGAGACGCCGATATCGCAAATTCGTCAATGCGTTCTCAGCCACTGAATGGATCAGCCTCAAATGCAAGTCTAAGTCAAAGCGTTGTGAAACTGAACCACCTCTGGCGCCTTGCAGCGGTTCAGGGCATCCTATGATGGCTGAAAATTGTGTTTATGGCAGTTGGAGGAAGGCCGATGCGCTGCTTTACCGTGCTTGGACCCTCGCAGACCGGAAAATCGACAGTCGTGGAAAAACTCGGCTCCCTGGAGGGGACGCCGAGAAAATCCAGCTCCCCTTATGGATTGAACCTCACAGAATTCACCTTCGGAAACGAGGCGTGGTGTGCACTGGATGCGCCAGGCCCCAACGAAGCGTTGGCGCATGCGCAGCACGCACTTCTTGCCAGCGACGCCTGCATACTGTGCGTTTCATCGGCACCCGCGCAGGCTGTGCTCGCCGCGCCCTATCTGCGGATAATCGAAGCCTCGGGGACGCCTTGCATCCTCTTCGTCAACCGGATGGACGAGCCGATAGGGCGGTTGAGGGACGTGATCGCCGCGCTTCAAGACTACGCCAACCACATCCTTTTGCTTCGCCAGATCCCGATCCGCGAGGGGGACAGGATCATTGGCAGTTGCGATCTGATTTCGGAACGGGCGTGGCGATACCGGGAAGGCCAGACGTCGGCGCTGATCGCAATCCCCGAAAGCACTGCCGAACGCGAGCACGAGGCGCGCACCGAGCTCCTGGAACAACTGTGCGAATTTGATGACTGGCTTCTCGAGGAACTGATCGAGGACCACGAGCCATCCAGTGATGCGCTCTATGCCATTTCATCACGGGTTCTCAGGGAAAACAGAATTATCCCGGTCCTGATCGGTGCTGCAAGTCACGGCAACGGCATGACGAGGCTGATGAAGGCGCTGCGCCACGAGGCGCCGCCGGTAGGGGTTCTTCGGCAGCGTCTCGCTCATATGGGAACTGTCGATGAAGGCAAGCTGGTGGCCGTAAGCTTCCATGCCTATCATCGCCAGAATGTCGGCAAGACGGTGCTCGTGCGCGCACTTGGCGAGGGACTGCGGCAAGGCGCATCACTGGGCGGCTCCAGCCTCGGCGCCGTACAAAATCTCGCAAACGGGCGGTCCAATTCGGCGGTTCTGCCTGCGCCGGGGGATGTCTTCGCGACGGTCAAGTCCGACCACCTGCCCGTCCCTTCGCTGTTGACCTCCGGCGCGGTGGTCGCCCCGCCTGAGTGGACGGAACCACCCACGCCGATGCTTGAAAGGATCCTAATTCCGGGCAGCGAGCGCGATGAAAACAAACTTTCCGCAACGCTGGCGAAACTTTCCGAGACGGATCGCGGTCTGAAAGTCTTGCAGGAGGAAGGCACGGGCGCTCAACTCGTCCGCGCCCAAGGGCCGATGCATCTGCGTGATCTCTGCCGAACGCTGTCCGATGTCTTTCATATCTCCGTGACCGACCGAACGCCCAGCCCAATCTACCGCGAGACGATCACGAAACCATCGGAGGTTCATTACCGCCATCGCAAACAGACCGGCGGTGCCGGGCAATTCGCGGATGTGAAGTTGAGCATTCACCCCAACGAGCGCGGCCAGGGCTTCACCTTTGGCGAAACCATCAAGGGCGGCGCCGTCCCGCGCAATTACATCCCCGCCGTCGAAGCGGGCGCGCGCGAAGCGATGGAGAAAGGACCGCTGGGCTTCGAAGTCATCGATGTCGGCGTAACGCTGTTAGATGGTCAGCACCATACCGTCGACAGTTCGGAGCACGCCTTCCGGACTGCGTCGAAAATGGGGGTGCGACAGGCGCTTTCCGAAGGATCGACCGTCTTGATGCAGCCGGTCTTCCGCAGCGAGTTCCACATCCCGTCGGTCTATTCAGGCAGCCTTGTCCAGATCGTCGCCGCTCTCAATGGTCAGGTTCTCGGCTTCGACCGTGATGAAACCGCCAAGGGATGGGACATCTTCCGGGCGCTCGTTCCGGGCGGCGCACATAACGATCTGGCGCGGGCGCTGCGCTCGGCGACGCAGGGCATTGGTTATTTTTCCAAGACCTTCGATCACTTCGAGGAACTATACGGCAAGGAAGCGGACGCCATTGTGAGGGCAAACGAGAAACCACGCACCGCACACTGAAACGTTCGCGCCACTTCATGCTCGTTCACAGAGCCGGGCTCACGCCCGCCCGTATGCAATAGCCGCGCGGTCTGCGGGGTAGGCGAAAGAGATCCAGCAACTTTGCACCTATGGGCGATGCAGACATTCGTTCCATGGCTACGTACGAGCCGACATGGAATTCGGTTATAACAAGATCGGGCCGGTCTTGTTCGGCTCGTACCTCAGGATCGCGTTGCTGGTGAACTCGCTACCGTAGCATGGATTTGCACTACATTGCACCGGGCAAACCGATTCAGAACGCCTTCATGGAGGGTTTTCCTTGGTGTAGAACCATTGGTCGATCTTGCTGTCGAAATAGAGGTCGGCGGTCTTCTTTGCCTCAAGCGGCCCTGGACATGGCGTTTGATCAAAAGTCACGAGGATAAAGCGCCCAATCGTTCCATCGGACGCGTCTGATGTCGACGGACGCGGAACGAATGAGTCCCTGTCGCTCGTGGTTTTCGGAATTTACATGGCGCCCATGCTCTTCATGGCCTTGTCCATGTGCATGCTGCACGACTTCATCTTGTGCGCCTTCATTGAGGACTCGGCCATCATCATCTCGCTCATGGCCGACTTCTTCATCTTCATGTCGGTCATGCCATCGATCTTCTTGTGCAGGGACATCATCGAGGCGTCGTCACACTTGGACATCGCCATTGTGGCCGAATGGGCGGGAAGGGTCGCAGCCGTCATTAGAACTGCGGCGGCAAGGGCTGACTTGAACATGGTATTCTCCTTTGCGGTGCGGTTAATTCTGCATATAGAAAGCAATGAGGTAACCGTTCATGAGAAATAAACGAAATACAAAATATTAATCCATCGATATAATAGTAACAAAAGAAAAATGGCTTTTTTACAGCCTTAATTTTCCCGGATTTATAAATCGAAGTCCAAATACACGGGCATAATCACGATTAGAATCGCTTTTCTTTTCCTGGTACATATTTCTAATTAGGGTGGATTTTGCATAAGTCAGTCTTCAGTCGGTCGTCGCCGATAGGATTGTCCCTCCATGATCGCCTTGAACGAGGATGGCGGTCTTCAATCGGCCGGGTTCCGGCGCGAACCGGTAGGAAGTTGGTTGGCCATTCCAACCGCCAAGACGCACGAGATCATGAACGACGTGGATATGCGGCAACGTTGTGCCGCTGTTTTCACCGCGCGCCACAGGCACCTCGACGAGATTGGGATCGTAGCGGACAAGCCAGATGTCAGCCTCTGACTTCGGGGAAGGGCCGCTGCCCACCGAAACCTCATTCTTGCCGAGAGATAGCGATGGAGACGTCACTGGCATTGCGCCCGAAATCAGTCGATTGATTTCGGATAATTCGTTTCCAACAGTCGTTGTTGTCCCGTTGACAACCATCTGCGGCGTGTAGGATCCGGATTGGCGAAGGCGGGGCTCATAATCGGCCTGGCGATCCGTGAATTCTCGCTTTCCAAAACTGTCTTTCCATCCGAGATAGTCCCAATAAGTCACTGCAAAGCTCAAGGTGAGGACATCCTCGCGGTGGCTCAACTTTATCAGGTTGGCGTTTGCCGGCGGACAAGACGAGCAGCCTTGGCTGGTAAATAGTTCCACCACCGTCGGCGCGCGATTGGCGGCGGTCGCCAGATCTGCAAAGCCGGCGACTGACGGTAGCGCAAGGCCTGCAATGAAAATCGATTTGAGCTGCTTCATTTCTCTGCTCCCTAATGCTTCTCTACGCGCACTCGAAAGGGTCTACGCAGCAAGATCGAGATTCGTTACATGCTCGCGATTTCGTGATCGAGTGGTTGCGTTCTGTGGGACAGGCCGGGCCGTTGGTGGTTTGCATTGGACGTTGAGGTCCACAACGATACGTGCTCATCAGCAGCCAATGGCCAGGCCACCAAAAGAGGAGGCCAGCAATTCCCTTCCTCGCTGTAATGCCGGAGAAACTTGGCATCTCCCGCGCCCGCAGTGCCTTTCGGCGTGGAAAGTTGGCTCTGACTCACATTTGGTGATTTAGATGGCGAACTGCCGACATCGATCAACGGGCGGATCCAGAGGGAAGGGGATCCCGCGATCGAAGGCACAGATCGTTTGCCACAACGTCGCATGAGAAACCCGATCCACAGGCCGGCGGTTCGATCCTCCTCAAGGCGAGCATCGCTCACTTTCGCAATGGCGCCCAATCGGAAATAGAAGATCAGCTCGCTGAACGTCGGCCTCGCGCCTTCATCTCGGTCATAGAGGCAGCCGTCGCTCCTGCCCGAAAGCAGACGTGGTCATGGGAGCGGCGTCACGTCGCTTGTGCGCCAGAAGCGGTCACAAGTGCCGAGGCTATTTCTCTTCTAGTTTTCTCGTTCTATGGAAAGGTTCAGAGCGTTCAGCTTAGGCGGAAAAAGAAATTGACCAGCGAAGAAGCCAACTCCGAAAAAGATACCGATGCGCTAGCGCTTGCGGAAAAACTTCGTGTCACGCTCGGCAGATTCGTTCGCGGCCTGAAGACGCAAGCAAATACACCGACAACCTCGCAGTCGGAAACGCTGTCGCTTCTGGATCGGGCGGGGTCGCTTAGTGTCGCCGAACTCGCAGGCCGCCGCAACGTCAGGCATCAGAGCATGCGGCTGGTTACCGCTCAGTTGGAATCTGATGGATGGATCAGCAAGACACCAAATCCAGCGGACGGGCGCAGCCAGCTTCTTTCAATCACCGAGAAGGGAAAGGAGGTACTATCCCGCGCCCGCGAAGCCCGAACGTCGCAGATTGCCAACTTGATCGAGGAACGCCTGTCCGGCAAGGACAGACGAACGCTCGAAGCCGCAATCCGTGTTATCGAACGGCTGTGCTAGCTCTTCGCATCAAGCCTTGGACAATGCAGCGAGCACGTTGGGCAAGGTGTTCACGCCCCAATGCTCAGCATATTTGCCGTCCTGAACTCGCACAATATCTATAACGCTAATGGAAACGTCCCGTCCCGTCGCCGGAACGCCCAGCAAAGTACCGGTGTGAACTCCGCTTATCGTCTTTCGAGTTGTGACCTTATCTCCCTCGGCGATCTGGTCATGGATCGTTACCTCCAGGTTCGATAGAGCCGGACGAAGAATATTCTGGAAGGTGTGCCACATGCTTTCCGGGCCGTTCGGCATTCCCTGCGGCGCGGCGTGATTCACAAAGTGGGGAGCCATCAAGGCATGAAATTCTGTTTCGCTCCCATTTTGAATGACCTCGATGTTGAAGCGGCGAACCACCTCTTTGCGGTCGGTAGACATGATTGATCCTTCGCACAAACGACAACATTATATACAGTGCATCTGTGTATAATGTTGTGGTAGACGTTCCGCGATCCTGTAGCAAGTCATACCTGCTACAGGTGTCCACTCTGGGCGCAAAGCGGAAATGATTTCCGCTTTGCGCCTCATATCGGCCGTAGAAGTCGATCTTGACCTTGCCCGGAAGCAGACATCTGCTGTGACCGCGCTGTACGTGGCGCCGCGACGCGCCTCCGAGCGCATCTCAGCAACGCCGTCAAAGGTTGTGGGTTGTGAAATGTTTACAGCTTTGCGCATCCCTCGCTTTCGTGCTCTAGATGAGTCAGCCGAGCGTGGCCACCGGCCCTGTCACCGAGGCTATGTTTGCCACCAGCCTCGTTTCGTGGCGGCCTTCTCCCAGCCGGATTCTGGCCGCGTGCTTGGAACTAATGGCGGGCGAGACTGTTTCAGACTGTAACTTTGGCATAACGCAGACGTGCCCTCCTGGCTGGGTAAGCCTCGATTTTGAGGAGACTCGCATCATGAAGATTTCGTCCAGATTTCGTTCAGTCGCGGCTGCGGTTATCGCTGCAGCAGGAATCAGCTTTGCCGGCTCCGCGCATGCCGACGGCGGTACGATCAGCTTCTCGGTCTACAAGGCTGCCTTCTTTGTGGGTGGTTCTGGAGGCGAGGGCACGCTGACCTTCCATGGTCGCCGCTATCCCGTCTCTGTCGGCGGCATCTCGGGCGGCCTCGCCTTCGGGGCTTCTAAGACCTATTTTCATGGTACCGTTCGCCATATTCGCCGCGCCCGAGATGTGACGGGGGTCTACGGTGCGGCGGGCGGTGGCGGCGCGCTCGGCAAAGGGGCCCAGGTGATCGTCATGACCAATGACAAGGGCGCCCAACTCGAACTCTCCGGCAAGCAGGTAGGCCTGCAAGTCAACGCCGATCTCAGCGGTATTGCCATCACGGTAAAGTAGGGGCTGTCGCTCCGTTCGTCGTCCCTTCAGTCGGCCCACTACGCTGAATACAAAGGTCGGCTTTCAGCGCTACGATCTAAAAAACGGCCGTTCCACTGTCGGCCCCAACGCCGTCGTTGGTCAGGGCTTGAGGCACTCGAATAGGGTCCCCAGCCGTCTTATAGAGAGCTCTAAGCATCCTTGGGATCTGGAGAACGTCACATGGTACTTGACGCGAAACCGCGCCAAGTAACTGCAAAGACGTCACTTTTTCTCTTGTGGGATCGCAGCTATTAAACAGAAAGGGATAGGTCTAAAAATTGGCTGGGGAACCTGGACTCGAACCAAGATTAACGGAGTCAGAGTCCGTCGTTCTACCATTGAACTATTCCCCAGCAGTTGCCGCCGAAGCATGGCTTGGCTGCTGTGCGGCGCTTATAACCAAAAGCCGGTGGATTGCAAATACCCGTTCTGAAAAAAATCGGTGTTCCCTAAGAAAGGCGAAACTGCTCCAAATCGCGGTTCAAAAAAGAATTTGGCGATTTCTGCGGGCGCTGATATTCTTGCCGCAACGCAAAAATCAAATGAGCGCCTGCTGCATATCTCAGAACTTGCGCGGCGCGGTGGAAAAACAACGTGGAAGACCCCGAAGGCGGCGCAAAGCCGCAATTTGACGGGGCGTCGGCGGAAGGGCGCAAGGACGGCAAGAAGTCCAGGCGCCGCAAGGGCAAGCGTGGCGGGCATTCCCGCAGCGCGGCTCATCCCGCTTCGCATGAGCCTACCGGCGGTGCCGGACAGCCTGCGCGCCCGATGGAAGATGCGGCCGGCAATCCGGCCCGCAAGCGAAAGCGTCGCCGTCGTGGCGGCCATGGCGCGCCGCAGGACGGTTCCCCACATGCCCATCCGATGGAGCAGACCCAAGCGGTGGACAGTGCTGCTCGGTCCGAAGGCGAGCAGACGCCGAGCCGGCGCAACCGCCGCAAACATCGCGGCAAGCGCGGTCTTCAGGGCCGGCCGCTGACGTCGGCAAAACCATCAAGTGCCCCGCAACAGGAAAGCCGTGCGGATGAGACGCTGCGCATTGCAGTTCCGCGCGAAACACAGAACAGCACAGCCGCCAACCGCAAGGGCCGCCAGGATAGTCACGGCCATCCCGGGTTTCAGGGCGATCGCCAGGCCGGCGAACATGCATGGCCGGACGAACTCTACGCCGCTCTCGACCTTGGCACCAACAATTGCCGTCTGCTCATCGCCCAGCCGACCCGCCCGGGGCAATTCCGGGTGGTCGACGCGTTCTCTCGCATCGTACGCCTTGGCGAGGGCCTTGCGGCCAGCGGCCGTCTGTCCGACGAGGCGATGGAGAGGGCAGTCGAAGCGCTGAGGATCTGCGCCTCCAAACTCAGAAACCGCGAGATCCGCCGCATGCGGCTGATCGCCACCGAAGCCTGCCGCCAGGCGGTCAATGGTGAGGAGTTCCTCAGCCGCGTCGTTGCCGAAACCGGCCTCGCGCTGGAGATTATCGATCGCGAGACCGAAGCACGGCTGGCCGTCTCCGGCTGCTCTTCGCTGGTCGGGCGTGAGACACGCTCCGTCGTGCTCTTCGATATCGGCGGCGGCTCGTCGGAGATCGCCGTCATCCGCATCGGTGACAATCGTTTCAGCCGGTTGGCCAATCACATCACTCACTGGACCTCGCTGCCGGTCGGCGTCGTGACGTTGTCGGAGCGTCATGGCGGGCGCGACGTCACGCCGGAGGCCTTCGAAGGCATGGTCCGCGAAGTCGGCGGCATGCTCGAAGGTTTCGATTGCCCGGAGATCGAGGTTGCCCAGGCCGGCGACTTCCATCTGATCGGCACATCAGGCACGGTGACGACGCTTGCCGGCGTCCATCTCGACCTGCCGCGTTATGACCGGCGCAAGGTCGATGGCATCTGGCTGTCCGATGACGAGGTCTCCGCCATGCAGGCAAAACTGCTCTCCTGGAATTTCGAAAGCCGCGCCGCCAATCCCTGCATCGGGCCCGATCGGGCCGATCTGGTGCTTGCCGGCTGCGCAATCCTGGAGGCGATCCGCCGCCGCTGGCCGAGCCCGCGCATGCGCGTGGCCGATCGCGGCTTGAGGGAAGGCCTGCTCACCGACATGATGGCCGATGACGGCGTGTGGCGGCGTAATCGCAACCGCCGCGGCCAGCGGGCCAGATCCGGATGATTTCAGGCCGACCTGAAATCTGAATCCGGATATGAATCAAAGAGTTAGAGCATGATGTCGTCCGAAAACCGCGCACACTTTTCGGCATCATGCTCTAGATAAGGAAAAGGCATGACCAAAGCACCGATCGCGGGAAACCGCACCGGCCGCAAGCTCGGCCAGCGCGTCAAGAACAAGAAGATGAAGGCCTCCTCGCGCCAATGGCTGCAGCGCCACATCAACGATCCCTATGTCCAGCGCGCCCAGCTGGAAGGCTATCGCGCCCGCGCCGCCTTCAAGCTTTTGGAGATCGACGAGAAGCACCATATCCTGCGCGGCGCCAAGCGCATCATCGATCTGGGTGCTGCACCCGGCAGCTGGTCGCAGATCGCTGCCAAGGTCACCGGCTCGACGGATGAGGATATCCGTGTGGCCGCGATCGATTTTCTCGAAATGGCCCAGCTGCCCGGCGTCAAGATCCTGCAGCTCGATTTCCTCGATCCGACGGCGCCGGAAAAGCTGCTGGAGGCGGTCGGCGGCACGCCAGATCTCGTCTTCTCCGATATGGCAGCACCGACCACCGGCCACCACCGCACCGACCATTTGCGCACCATGCATCTCTGCGAAGTCGCGGCCCAATTCGCCGTCGAGGTGCTGGGGGAGGGCGGACATTTCCTCACCAAGACCTTCCAGGGCGGCACCGAGCGTGAGCTGCTCGCCATGCTGAAGCAGAATTTCCGCCAGGTCGTCCATGTCAAGCCGAACGCATCGCGCGCCGAATCGGTCGAGATGTTCCTGCTCGCCAAGGGCTTCAAGGGACGCAAGGCCGAAGGTGACGCAGAGCAGGCTTGATCTTGGGCTGGTCTCGGCCGATGATGACGATCTCAAGAGCTGAGCTGCTGGTCCCATGCTTCTTTACGTCACGCTCGGAACCAACGATCTTTATCGCGCAGGACATTTTTATGATGCCGTGCTGCCTCTGCTCGGCTATCGCCGCCAGCATTATTCGGAAGAGGAAATCGGCTATTCCGCCGAGAGCGATACGCGCTGCCGCTTCTGGGTGGTGACGCCGTTCAATTGCCGCCGGGCGACGTCTGGCAATGGCGCCATGGTCGCCTTTGCAGCCGAACGCCGAGCCGATGTCGACGCCTTCCATGTGGCGGCGATGGCGGCAGGCGCCGTCGATGAAGGCGGGCCGGGCCTGCGCTCCTACCACGCCCATTTCTATGCCGCTTATGTGCGCGATCTCGACGGCAACAAGCTCTCTGCCGTCTGCGAAAACCCTGAATAGACGACAGCGCCGCGCGTCTTTTCAGGCGCGCAAAGG
Organism: Rhizobium sp. NZLR1; assembly: GCF_017357385.1. Lineage (NCBI taxonomy): Bacteria > Pseudomonadati > Pseudomonadota > Alphaproteobacteria > Hyphomicrobiales > Rhizobiaceae > Rhizobium > Rhizobium sp. NZLR1. Next base: position 880,145 of record NZ_CP071632.1, read on the forward strand.
AGGCTGGAGCACTCGGAGCCTATTTCACCGCCGGCTGCTCGGCTTCGATCGTCGACGCCGTCACCAGCTTTGCGCGGTGGCCGGAAACGAGCGCGCCGGCATTGCGATCCATCCGGATGAAGGGAATGGTCGCAATGACCGTCAGTCCGGCGATGATGTAGAAGGCGAGGTGGAAATCGGCGACCTGCAACGCTTCACCCCTGATATAGATCGAGCTTTCCAGGATTGCGGCTGCGACCGCAACGCCGAGCGCCAGGCTGACCTGCTGCATCACCGAGTTCATCGATGTCGCTTGGCTGGCTTCGGCATCATCGATGTCGGCAAAGGCAAGCGCATTGACGCCGGTGAACATGAAGGAGCGGGAGAAGCCGCCGAGCAGCAGCACGCCGATGATGGCCAGATGCGGCGTTGCCGGCGTGAACAGGCCGGTGACGATGGTCACGAGGGTCGTCACCATGGCGGCGCAAAGCAGTGTCGTGCGGAAGCCGGCGGCCGCGAAAACGCGCTTTGCCATGAACTTGGTGGTGATCGCCCCGATCGCTCCGGCAAAGGTGATCAGGCCGGATTGGAATGGCGTCAGCCCGAAGCCGAGCTGCAGCATCAGCGGCGTCAGGAAGGGCATGGCGCCGACGCAGATCCGAAAGAGCGTGCCGCCCAAGGTCGAGGCCCGGAAGGTCGGGTTCTTGAACAGGTTGAGGTTGAGGATCGGCGCCGGGTGGCGTTTGGCATGGCTGATATAGAGGAAGCCGCAGATAAGGCCGATCATGGTGGCGGTGACGCCGATGATCGGGGGCAGGGCCGGCAGGCTGACCACCGACAAGCCGAAGACGACGCCGGCGGCCGTAAGCGAGGTGAGCACGAAACCGGTGAAATCGAGCCTCGGCGGCGCCGTCGCCTCGACCTCCGGCAGGAAGATCGTTGCAAGCCAGATGCCGATGATGCCGACCGGCACGTTGATCAGGAAGATCCAGTGCCAGCTGAAATAGGTGGTGATGAAGCCGCCGAGCGGCGGGCCGGTGAGCGGTCCGACCAGCGCCGGGATGGTCAGCAGCGCCATGGCTGAAACCAGATCGCTGCGCTTCGTCGTGCGCACCAGCACGAGACGGCCGACCGGCGTCATCATCGCGCCGCCCATGCCCTGCAGGAAGCGGGCAAAGACGAATTCGACGAGGTTAGACGAGATGGCGCAAAAGATCGAGCCGATGACGAAGACGGAGATGGCAAGGCGGAAGATCTTCTTGGCGCCGAACCTGTCGGCCATCCAGCCGCTGACCGGGATGAACACCGCCAGCGCCACCATATAGGAGGTCAGCGCCAGCTTCAGCGTGATCGGCCCGACATTGAGATCCGCCGCGATCGCCGGCAGCGCCGTGGCAATGACGGTGGAGTCCATCTGTTCCATGAAAAGAGCGACGGCAAGGATCAGCGGGACGATGCGGTTCATAGGCGGGAGGCCTTGATGGGCTGCGGATGGGAGCTGGGAAGGCCCGTGCTGTTTAGACCCACTTCAGAGGCCTGCCAATGCTCAAATCCGGTTCGACGACATGTTTGCTTCACGTCTGCGTGAGACGGCTTGTCCGACAACATCAACTGTCAAGATTGACATGTGTGTACCCTGCCGGGGCAAGAAATCCGGCCGGAATCGACATCGGGGCCAGTGCGGTGACGCACCGCAGGTCATAAGAGGATGGACATGTGGAAATTTCGTCGGGAATAAAACGGCGCGCCCTTTTTGCCGCAGGCCTCGGCCTGTTCGCAGCGCCGGTCATTTTAAGAGAGAGGGCCGAAGCGGCCGCGACTGGAGAAAGCAGTAAGATGGATTTAACGCCGTTGCCCGAGATCAATCAATTCAAGCTCGGTTCCTATAAGTTCACCGTCGTGCGCGACGGCACCAATGTCTCGGAAAACCCGCACGAAACCTTCGGCAGCAATCAGGACCCCGAAACCGTCAAAGCATTGCTGACCGCAAACTTCCTGCCGGCCGACAAGTTCATGAACGGATATACGCCGGCTCTCATCGATACCGGTTCGGAGGTCATTCTCGTCGATACCGGCTTCGGCGCTGGCGGTCGCGCAAGGGGCGCCGGCCAGCTTACCGAAGGCCTGAAGGCCGCAGGCTATTCAGCCGACGACGTCACCTTGGTGGCGCTGACCCATCTGCACGGCGATCATATCGGCGGCCTGATGGAAAATGGCGCGGCGGCCTTTAAGAATGCCCGCTATGTCGTCGGCCAGACCGAGTATGATTTCTGGTCGGACAAATCACGCGAGGGCACGCCGGCCGAAGGCGGCCACAAGGCGGTGCTCGCCAATGTCGCGCCGCTTGCCGAAAAGACCACGTTCATCAAGGACGGCGACAGTTTCGCCCCCGGCGTAACGGCGATGCTGGCGGCCGGACACTCGCCGGGGCATATGGTGTTCCACGTCGAATCCGAGGGCAAACGCCTGGTTCTCACAGGCGATACCGCCAACCATTATATCCTGTCGCTGCTGCGGCCGGATTGGGAAGTGCGCTTCGATATGGACAAGACGCAGGCAGCCGCCACCCGCCGCAAGGTTTTCGAGATGATCGCGGCCGAAAAGATCGCCTTCCTCGGCTACCACATGCCGTTCCCCGCCGTCGGCTTCGTCGAAAGGCAGGATGGCGGTTATCGCTTCGTGCCGAAGACCTATCAGTTCGACATCTGATCTGGAGCAATTCCAGCAAAGCTGGGCCGCAGTTTTGCCAGGCAAAGCGCAAAGCGCTTTTGCCGGGAATGCATGAAAACAAAGAGATAGAGCATCTCCTTGACCTGGGGAAATCAGGAGATGCTCCAGGCGGATGGCACCCATGCCGAGCCCGGCGGACAGGCCGGGCTTTTTGCTATTTCCTTCCTGTCATAGACGTGTTACCAGCCCTCGCCAACTTCCAAGCAATCCCATGCACACCGCCGGGGCGGACGATTCGTTTCCGGGCGTGCTCGCATTTTTATTAAATGAAGGAATTTGGCCATGGCACGCATCATTGAAACGGCAACCGGCGCGGACGCGCTTACCTTCGACGACGTGCTGCTGCAGCCCGGCCACTCCGAGGTCATGCCCGGCCAGACGAACATCTCCACCCGCATCGCCTGGGATTTCGATCTCAACATCCCGATCCTTTCTTCGGCCATGGATACCGTCACCGAAAGCCGCCTGGCGATCGCCATGGCCCAGGCCGGCGGCCTCGGCGTCATCCACCGCAACCTGACGCCGATCGAGCAGGCCGAAGAGGTCCGCCAGGTCAAGAAGTTCGAAAGCGGCATGGTCGTCAATCCGGTCACCATCGGCCCGGATGCAAAGCTTGCCGAAGCACTCGGCCTGATGAAATCGCACAGCATCTCCGGCATTCCCGTCGTCGAGAAGTCGGGCCGCCTCGTCGGCATCCTGACCAACCGCGACGTCCGCTTCGCCTCCGATCCTGAGCAGAAGATCCACGAGCTGATGACCAAGGACAGTCTGGTCACCGTCAAGGAGAGCGTCGATCAGCAGGAGGCCAAGCGCCTGCTGCATTCGCATCGCATCGAAAAGCTGCTGGTCGTCGATACCGAAGGCCGCTGCGTCGGCCTGATCACCGTCAAGGATATCGAAAAGTCACAGCTGAACCCGAATGCCTCCAAGGATGCCCAGGGCAGGCTTCGCGCCGCTGCCGCCATCAGCGTCGGCGATGACGGTTTCGAGCGCGCCGAACGGCTGATCGAGGCCGGCGTTGATCTTCTGGTCGTCGATACCGCCCACGGCCATTCGCAGCGCGTCCTCGATGCCGTCACCCGTGTCAAGAAGCTGTCCAACTCGGTGCGCATCATGGCCGGCAACGTCGCCACCTATGACGGCACCAGAGCGCTGATCGATGCCGGCGCGGATGCCGTCAAGGTCGGTATCGGCCCGGGTTCGATCTGCACGACACGGATCGTTGCCGGCGTCGGCGTTCCGCAGCTCGCGGCCATCATGTCGGCCGTTCAGGCAGCGCAGGCTCAGGACGTGCCCGTTATCGCCGATGGCGGCATCAAATTCTCCGGCGATCTTGCCAAGGCGATCGCCGCCGGCGCTTCCGCCGTCATGATCGGTTCGCTGCTGGCCGGCACCGATGAGAGCCCGGGCGAGGTCTATCTCTACCAGGGCCGTTCCTTCAAGGCCTATCGCGGCATGGGCTCCGTCGGCGCCATGGCCCGCGGCTCGGCTGACCGTTATTTCCAGGCGGAGGTGCGCGACACGCTGAAACTCGTGCCCGAAGGTATCGAGGGGCAGGTGCCGTATAAGGGACCGGTCGCGGCCGTCGTCCACCAGCTCGCCGGCGGCCTCAAGGCGGCCATGGGTTATGTCGGCGGCAAGGACCTGAAGGATTTCCAGGAGCGGGCGACCTTCGTGCGTATCTCCGGCGCCGGTCTTCGCGAAAGCCACGCCCATGACGTGACCATCACCCGTGAGAGCCCGAACTATCCGGGCGCCGGCCTCTGATCATGAAAGCGGGCAGCGGGATTCCTCTCTGGATCGTCGCGCTGCTCGCAGCCCTCTGCCTTGCCGTGCTTGCCTGGACGACTTTCGGCTTCGTTGTGCCCTTCAAGCACGAAACCGGACAGGCGGTTCTCGATACCTATTTCGCCGGTTACGACGAGTCGGCCGTCTTTCATATGCAGAAACTGCTCGATGAGAACGAGACGGCGACCAAGCTGCTCCGGGCCATGTATTTCGGGCCGGAGCTGATCTTTCCGGCATTGCTGACAGCGCTGCTGTTCCTCGCCTTCGCCAAGCTTGGTCCCGCCGGCGCGTGGTTCGGCCGATCGCTGCATCCGCTCGCAGGCAAAGCGGTCTATCTGCTGCCGTTGATCTACGGCATCGCCGACTACGGCGAGAATATTGCGAGCCTGGCCGCCTTCGGCAACGGTGCGTCCGCAAGTCTCGCAGCCGAGCTGCTGCCATGGATGACACGGCTGAAATTCGTAAGCCTCGCCATCTGCTTCATCCTCATCGCCCGGCTTGCCATCGCCCGCTGGCTTTCGGCGCGCGAGGACTGAGCGGCTTTATCGGGCGCTGGTATCCGGCTTCCCTTTCGGCTACTGCTCGCAACGAATTCGGAAGCGAAAAGACTTAGGAACCATATGACCGGCGATCAAATCTTCTGGCCACTCCTCGCCCATGCCGCCCTGGTCTACGGTCTTTATGCGCTTCTTGGGCTGCGGCGCGCAAAAATGGTCCGCGCCGGCGATATCGCGAAATCGGACTACCGCGAAAATCGTGATGAGCCGGCCGAAAGCCTCGTCGTCAAGAACTGCCTCGCCAACCAATTCGAACTGCCGGTGCTGTTCTACGCCTGCTGTATTCTTCTCTATACCACCGAGGCCGACAACATCGTCGCCGTCGGCCTCGCCTGGATCTTCGTCGCGCTGCGTTACGCCCATGCCGCCATCCATGTCTCCAGCAACGATCTGCGCTACCGCAGCCCGATCTTTGCCGCCGGATACCTGGTGTTAGGAGCTATGTGGGTCTGGCTCGCCCTATGGATGGCCATGAGCTGAGGCCCGGCGCGGAGTGCCTCGTCAGGCGTCCGGTGGCCGGCATAGTCACTCGTCTCGGGCAGCGGCATGGATATCACTTCGCTCGAAGAATTCTGCAACTATTTCAGGTCTTTCAATTGCTGATCAATTAGCATGATATGATCTAGGCGCCTGATTTCACACGCTTTTGCCGGTCGTTAAAATGCGAGCGTTTTCATTTACGACTGATGAAGACCTGCAATGTCATATCCGCCCGACTCGCTGGCTTGGCATGATGCCTTCTCTCGCGAACGATAAGAACGGGAACGACATGGGCGCGGAAAGCATGGATCGGATAGGCCTGCGCAGGCAGCCGAAGCAGGAGCGCAGCATCCAGAGGCTGGACCTCATTCTCGCCGCCGCCGCCAAGATCATTGCCGAAAAGGGCGTCAGCGCCATGCGGATGACGGAACTTGCCGTCGCTGCCAAGGTGCCGATCGGCTCGGTCTACCAGTATTTTCCCGAGAAGGCGGCGATCGTCAAAGCCTTGTTCGACCAGCACGCCTCGGCAATCCAGGCGAAGACGGCGGCGATGTTTGCCGACGTACGGTCGCTCGACCAGGCGCTCGACCTGGTCTGCGACATCATCGACTGGTACTACGATTCCTACCACAATGATCCCGTCTATCTCGGCGTCTGGATGGGAACGGAGACCGACCAGGATCTACTTCAGCTGAATATCGAGCATAGCGCCCGCGTCGCCGGTATCTTTCATCAGGCCGTGCGCAGGCTGGCGCCCAGCCTTTGCGACGAGCAGATATATGCGCGCACTTACCTGTTCAGCCACCTGATCGGCGCCGTCATCCGGCTTGCCGCCGTCAGCGAGGAGACTTTGGCGCGGCGCATGCTCGACGAGTGGAAACGCGTCATCCGCGCCTCCCTTTTCGCCACGACCCTGCCGAACGCCGCCTAAAAACTTACCAGCTCGGTACCATATTGGCGGCCTTCAGCCGCGGATAAAGGCGTGCCTGGGCGGATTTGACGTCCGCATCGAGGTTGTCGTCGACGACAGCAGGCGTGATGTTGTCGAGGCAGGCGGTGATATGCGCCGTGATCGCGTTCATCAGCGAGAGCGAAACGCCCGGCCGTTTCATAATGCCGATCTGTACCGGCGGCAGCGCCGGAAAGCCGTCCGCCTGGCTCAGTACTTTCATGCCGGTTCGCAGCGCCGATTCCGGCATCACCGAAACCGCCATGCCGGCAAGTACGGCGGCGGCAACGACGGTGCAGGACCAGCTGGTGAACAGGATCTGGTGTTCGCGTCCGACAGCATCGAGCGCCGAACAGGCAAGCTGGCGCCACTGACAATCACGCCGGCCGACGGCAAGCGGCACTGGCGCGTCGTCGCGGATCGGATGGTTTGCCGAACCCACCCAGCAAAGCGGCTCGGTTCTCACCACATCGGACATGCGCTCGCGCGGATTATGGGTGACGAGCGCGATGTCGAGCTCGCCCTTGTGCATGCGCTCGGCCAAATCCACCGAGGGCTCGCAGACGATGTAGAGTTCGACATTCGGATGCGTCTTGGCGAAGCGGCCGATGATCTCGGGCATGTAGCGGTCGGCATAATCGTCCGGCGTGCCGATACGCAGCGTCCCTTCCAGCCTGTTATCGTCGAACGCCGCGATCGCCTCATTGTTGAGGCGGATGATGCGACGGGCATAGTTGAGCAGTTTTTCACCCTCGACCGTCAGCCGGTTGCCGCGGCCGTCCTTGATGAACAGCTGCTTGCCGATGCGCTCTTCGAGACGGCGCATCTGCATGGAGACGGCCGATTGGGTCTTGTAGACCCTGTCGGCGGCCTTGGTGAAGCTGCCGGAATCGACGATGGCGATGAAAGTCTGCAACTGGTCGAGATCAAGAGGCGCGGCCATGGTGTCACCCATAAAGATAGCTGATGATAATCATTAGAAACATTCGTTGGACTGATCAATAGCTCTTTGGCATCTTCGGGATGCAAATCAAGCAAAGTGAAGGACAGACACCCTGCCTGTCCAAGCAGAATTCAGCCTTATCCCTTTCCGCACGACCTCGCGGAAGGGGTTGGGTTGTTGCGTGCCCGAGAAAGGAGAGTTCGATGCACACGACAGACCGAACACTAGAACTCGACTGCAGCAAGCTTACCCCGACGCTTTCCCAGCGCCTGGCGGCAGGCCTCGCTCCGCTGGTCTCCCTCTTTCGCGGGTTCCGCAATCGCATGGAGATCAACGCGCTGCATGATCTGAACGACACGCAGCTTAGGGATATCGGCCTTAGCAGGGCCGACCTGACCTCTGCGTTCCTGGCCTCGACGTTCTTCGAGGACCCCTCGGAACATCTGACGCGCTCAGCGCGCAATCGCTGGCGCCTGTCGCTCTTCCGCTCCTACGAGGAGTAGGAGCGTCGAGTTTCCCCGCAGGGTGATAGCCAATAGCCCTGCTGCTTGACCCGGTGATCGGCTTTCCCAAGCCATCGCCGGGTTTTTTTATGCCTTGGTTTCAGGCGCCTTCGGCCGATAGGTCTCGAAAATCGTTTCCAGGTTCCTCTGGTAAGTCTTCTGTACTTCCAACCCGCTGTCGAACATCGCGTTCAGCATCTCGGTATAGCTGTCGGCAACCTTCGCCTCTTCCGTCGGCGCCTCCGGCGTCTTCGTCGTCGGCTGTTTGGCCGCCGGTGGCTGGCCAAGCCCGCCCATCATCTCCTGAAAGGCCTTGGCAAAGGGATTGTCGAGGAAGGGGTTCGGCTGAGACGCCGGTTCCGCCCTCGGTACCGAAAACATCTGCTGCATCGCCTGGGTGAAGGGATTGTCGAAGATGCTGGCCTCTGGGGCCATCTTCGGTTTCGGCGCAAAGCCGGTACTCTCAAGCCATTTCTGGATTGTCTCGCCCATCGCCGTGTTGACGAAGGGGTTGACCGGTGAGGCCATCTGGCCGGTCGTCTGCTTGAAGAGCCCGCCCATCAGCGTATCGGCGAGCACCGGCAGCATCCGCTGGTAGATGTCCTGGCCGATGCCGGTCATCTGTGCGGCCTGCGCGGCCACTGCGCGCGAAACCTCCTTCGAGCCGAAAAGCTGGGCAAGGATGTTGTTGCCGTCGGAAATGCCCTCCGGCGTGAAGGCCCGGCTCATATCCTCGAAATATCGTGCATAATTGCCGGACGAGACAGCCTGCATCAGCCCGACGAAATCATAAGGGTTGCTGGTGCTGCGTTTCAGGCCGGCGGAAAAGGCAGGCATCAACGCCGCCATCGCCTTGGTCGCCTGTTCCTGGGCGAGGTTGAACTGCCGGGCGACTGCCTCCATCGCCGCGCCGTTCTGCGCCTGCATCATCATGTCGAAGAGTGGCAGCATGGAAGTCCCTTTCCCGGTTCGCGGCGTATTGTAACGTCACTATAACCGGAAATGGCAGAGCGCAAACCGCTTTTTGCCATAAGAACTTAGAGCATGTCGCGCAAAAGTGTGCAGCGGTTTTGCGATAACGACATGCGTAAAAACAAAGGGCTAAAGCGCTAGGAGCGAATCTGAAAGATCGCGAGGCGCTTTAGAGAGAAATTTTGGCCAGGCTCAGTACTGATAGTCCTCGAAGACAGGTTCCACGGAGCCGTGCCAGCGGCCGTGGTAGAGCGACAGCAGATCTTCGGCGAGCGTCGCCTTCTTGGCGAGCACCTCGTCGAGCGGCGCCAGGAAGATGCTCTCGTCCTGGCCTTCGCCGTTGAGCTTGCCGCGGGCCTTGAGGCCAGCCTTCGATATGCCGACCACTTCGCGCGCCATGTCGAACAGCGAATGTCCGCGGAATTGCGCTTTCAACCCTTGCGCCGGAACAGCATTGCGCAGGGCGCCGACCTCGGCAAAGCTCCAATCCTTCGTCAACGCGTCGGCGGCCTCGAGTGCGGCATCGTCATAGAGCAGGCCGACCCAGAAGGCCGGCAGTGCGCAGATGCGCCGCCACGGGCCGCCGTCGGCGCCGCGCATTTCGAGGAAACGCTTCAGCCGCACGTCGGGGAAGAGTGTCGAGAGATGGTTCGTCCAGTCGCCCATCGTCGGCGCCGGATCGGCGATCTCACTCTTCAACGCGCCATTCATGAACTGACGGAAAGTGACGTGGGTACAGTCGTGATAGCGGCCGTCGCGGACGATGAAATACATCGGCGCGTCGAGCGCCCATTCGGCATAGTCGCGGAAGCCGAAGTCGTCGCGGAAAGTGAAATCGAGCAGGCCGGCCCGCCGGTTGTCGACATCGCGCCAGATATCGCCCCGCCAAGAGAGCAGCCCGTTCGGCTTGCCCTCGGTAAAGGGTGAGGATGCGAAGAGGGCGGTCGCCAGCGATTGCAGCTTCATCGAGACGCGCATCTTTTTGCGCATGTCGGCTTCCGAGGAGAAATCGAGATTCACCTGGATGGTGCAGGTGCGGTACATCATGTCGAGACCCATGGTGCCGACCTTCGGCATATAGCGGGTCATGATCTCGTAGCGTGATTTCGGCATCTGCGGGGTTTCCGCATAGGTCCATTTCGGACTGCCGCCGATGCCGAGGAAGCGGATGCCCATCGGCTCGGCGATTTCGCGCAGCGTCGCCAGGTGCTGGTTCGATTCCTTGCAGGTCTCATGGATCGTCTCCAGCGGTGCTCCGGAGAGTTCGAACTGACCGCCGGGCTCAATCGAGATGGCGCCCATGCCGCTCTGCTCGGCAAGGCCGATGATGTTGCCGCCGTCCGTGATCGGCTCCCAGCCGTTTTTCTTCTGCAGGCCGGTCAGCAGGGCCGAAATGCTGGCATCGCCGAAATAGGGAACCGGGCTGTTGTCGGCGCGGAAGAAGGCGAATTTCTCATGTTCGGTGCCGATCCGGAAACGCTCCCGCGGCTTGTTGCCCGCGGCAATATAATCGGTCAGATCCTGGACCGAAGAGAGCGGTGTCTGGTCGGTGGTGTCGCGGGCCATGCGGGATACCTGCATTGAAAAAGGCGCCCAGGGGGCCGGGCAATTGGAAGGGTGATTTGGACCCAAGCCACCCATGTTGCAAGTGAAATTCTTTCAACGACGCATCAAAAAAATAGCAGCAATTTCCGTGTCCACCCGTTTTCGGCGTCAGGTCCAGTCGCCGATCGCCGCCTGGACCAGCGCCAAGGCTGCAACGGCTGCCGTATCGGCTCGCAGGATGCGCGGTCCGAGCGGAATTGCGGTGACGAAATCGAGGCTTCGAAGCCGCGTCCGTTCTTCTTCGGAAAAGCCGCCTTCCGGCCCGACCAACAGAGCGAGATGCCTTTCCTTGATCGCTGAAAGCACCGGCAGCGGATTTTGCCCGGCATCGCCCTCGTCGCAATAGATGATGCGGCGCTCCCTCGGCCAGCGGTCAAGCAGGTCGAGAAGCCTCATGGGCTCGGCGACATCGGGAATGCCGAGAACGCCGCATTGCTCCGCCGCTTCGACGACATTGGCGCGCAGCTTGTCGAGATTGGTGATCTTACCCTGGACGTGCTGGGTCATGACCGGCTGCAGCAGCCCGGCGCCCATTTCCACCGCCTTCTGCACGAGATAATCCAGGCGGCCGACCTTGAGCGGCGCAAAGAGATAATGCAGGTCGCACGGCTGCGGCTGCGGCCGCGTCTCTTCGATTGCTCTCAGCAGGATGCGTTTGCGCGTGGGGAAGGAGAGGGTCGCCTTCCACTCGCCGTCGCGGCCGTTGAAGAGCAGGATCTCCCCACCTTCCTCCATCCTCAGCACATTGGCGAGATAGTTGAACTGGTCGGCATTCGCCTCGAGGGCGGCGCCGCTGGAAAGCGGCGCGTCGACGAAAAGCCGTTGCATGCGGAAATTGGCGCGCATTTAAAAACTCGCGGGTTTTAGAGCATGATGCCGAAAAGTGTGTGCGATTTTCTTATGGCATCATGCTCTAACTCTTTAATTTAGAACAGGATTCAGATTTTAGGCCGAGCGGGCCTAAAATCATCCTGTTCTAGACGAAGAGCGCGAACATAACCCAATATATCATTGCCGCAAGCGCTGCCGAAACCGGCACGGTGACGATCCAGGCAGCGATGATCGTCATGAAATGCGAGCGGCGTACGAGATAGCGCCGCCGTGTCTCGTGGATGTTCGGCTCCTCCGGCTCGTCGATATCGAAGTTTTCGGCCTTACGCTTGATATAGGCGATGCGGCGCTTCGAATGGCGCGTATACCATTCGCGGAAGAAGCCGACGCCGAAGACGGCGCCGACGGCGATATGCGTGGTGCTGACCGGCAGGCCGAGCCAGGAGGCGACGATGACGGTGAAGGCGGTCGACAGCGCGACGCAATAGGCCCGCATCGGATTGAGCTTGGTGATCTCCTCGCCGACCAGGCGGATGAGGCGCGGCCCGAACAGCAGCAGGCCGACGGAGATGCCGAAGGCGCCGATCAGCATCACCCAGAGCGGTGGATGGCCGATGCCGTCACCGCCGCCGATACCGACAGAGTGGACGATCGCCGAAAGCGGCCCGACCGCGTTCGAAACGTCGTTGGCGCCATGCGCAAAGGAAAGCAGCGCCGCAGAGCCGATCAGCGGCAGCCGGAACAGCACCCGCAGCGAGCTGTTGCGGTTTTCGAGATTGCGCGCCTGGGCGAGCACAAGCGGCCGGGCGGCAAGCCAGCTGACCAGCCCGATGCCGATGCCGATGAGGATGATGGTGAAAGACGGAAATTTGCCGGTAGGCGACAGTTGCAGCACCATATAGGCCATGAAGCCGCCGGCCATCACTGCGACCAGCACCGGCACCCAGCGCTGGGCGGCCGCGACCTTGTCGTCGCGATAGATAATCAGCGTCTTGACGAGGTAGAGCAGCCCGGCCGCGATCAGTCCGCCGATCAGCGGCGAGGTGATCCAGCTCGAGGTGATCTCCAGCATCACCCGCCAATTTACCGGTTCCGGCCCGACGGCCGCGATACCGGCGCCGATCACCGCGCCGACGATCGCATGGGTGGTCGAAACCGGCGCGTTCATCCAGGTTGCGAGATTGATCCAGAGGGCGGCCGCCATCAGTGCCGCCATCATGATCCAGCCGAGCATCGCCGGCGGCACCTGGACCGTGTCGACGATGTTCGAGGAAATCGTCTTGACGACATCGCCGCCGGCGATCGTGGCGCCGAGAACTTCGAAAATAGCAGCGATGACCAGCGCCTGGCCCATCGTCACGGCGCGCGCCCCGACGGCAGCGCCGACATTGTTAGTCACGTCATTGGCGCCGATGTTCATCGCCATGTAGCCGGCAAGGGCTGCTGCCGCCACGACGAGCACCGCTCCTGGCTGGTCGAACACATAGACGCCGGCAAACAGCATCGTCAGGCCGACGAAGATCAGCCCGAGACCAGGCGCCACCAGCCGCCGCAAAACATGCTTCGTCGCGTCCTCGGCATGGGTGATCTTGGCGAGGTCTTTGTCGAGCGTGCGTTTCGTGAGGACTGTGGGACGTGGCGGCATTCTTTTTCCGAGGTATGAAATCTGCTTCTACGTTGCTTTTCTAGCACCGCAAGATGGCAGGATTCATTCCGCCGAAATTGGTTTGGCCGCCGAAATTGGTTTGGCCGTCGAAATCTGTTTGGCAGCCGGAATCTCTTTGGCCCGTCGGGTCGCAAATCTTTCCGATACCGTCTGCTTGAAGGCAAGCAACAGGGTGCGAAGCTCCGGTTCGCGCACGCGCCCGGCGGCCTCGTCAAATGAGACCCATTCGATGGTGCGTTCGCCCTTTTCCTTGAAGTTTTTCGCCAGATCGGTGACTTCGAGCCCATAGACCTGCACTTTGCAGGCCACCCGCACGCCGTCGCGCAGGACTTTCGGGTAGCTGTAAGCGCCGAGCGTTTCCGTCTCGACCGTGCCGCGGACACCGGCTTCCTCGAGGGCCTCCTGTGCGGCGACCTCATGGGCGCATTTGCCCGTCATCGGCCAGCCCTTGGGAATGACCCAGCGACCGGTATCGCGGCTCGTCATCAGAAGGACCTCGGCATCACCGCTCTTCTTCTTCACCCGATAGCAGATCGCACCATATTGCTGTCGCGGCGGACGCCGGAACATCAGCTGCACATCGGATGCCAATCGGGCGAGAAGAGTCAATTGTCGGGTCACCTTCACAGTGGTTGTTAGGAATCACTCATATACGTGTATCACGAAAAGCTTACGCAATCCAAAAGCCGCAGACGCTCCGAACGCGATTCGATCGCCGTTCATAGAGGAAATCAACCTGGACCAGACTTAAAAATCCGTCACGTCCTGTTTCGAATGCGCCACATTGCACAGGTGTACAATATGGCGTGGTCTTGCCTTTCGTTCAATCGCAAGATCAAGTGATCCACCATCATTTTTGAATGTCGTAAACATGCGCCTTCCACCGCTCAATGCCGTCCGCGCCTTCGAGGCGGTCTGCCATCACGGCAGCATTCTGAAGGCTGCCGAAGAGCTGAATGTGGTGCGCGGCGCTGTGCGCCAGCAGATTGCCACGCTCGAGGGCCACTTCGGCCGCAAGCTCTTTGCACGCGACGGCCGCAGGCTGATCCCGACCGCAGAGGCCAGCGCTTTCGCCGAGGCTTGCGGTGCGGCTTTCGACATTCTGCAGCGCGCCGCTCGCGAGCTTGAAGGCGCGGTGCCGGGCTGCATCCGCCTCGGCGTGCCCTCCGCCTTCGCGGTCTGGTGGCTGATGCCGCGTGTCGCGGACATGCAGACGAGTCTCGGCGATGTGGTGGTCGACATCGTACCGATGACGGTGGTCGAACCGTTGCAGATGCACCCGGAATTGGACGCTGTGATCATGGGCGGCGAATACCGGCCGTCCGCGGGGATTAACGCTGTGCGGTTCATGGAGGACGGGTTCGGCCCGGTCGCCACGCCGGCGCTTGCCGCGACACTGTCGCGCGACCCGGCGGCAATGGGCCGGCTCACCATGCTTGCCAGCCGCAGCGTTCCCAAGCTCTGGGACGAGTGGTTTGTCGAAAGCGGCACGCCGCCGGTTGCCTTTTCCCGCCGCCAGGAATTCGAGGATCTGCTGCTGGCGCTCGGTGCCGCCCGCTCGGGGCTCGGCATCGCCCTTGCGCCGCGCGCCTCGATCGAGGACGATCTTCAGCGCGGTCAGCTGGTCGCGCCCTACGGCTTCATCTCCCGGCCGTCCGGCTACAGCCTCTGCTGCCGCACGCCGGATGCCAAGCGACCGGGTTTTGCGGCCCTGTCCGGCTGGCTGCGCCGTTGCGGAAAAGCGAGCTGAAAGGGCAGATTTTCTGCTCCTTCGCCAGAATAATCTCCATAGTCGCTGCCCTGTCGCTCCGCTAAAAAATATGGGAGCATCGGCAACAGGGATGAAATGATGGAAAAGACTGCGACACGCATCGACTGGATCGGCAGCAGCTGTCGGCTGTTGAAGGCGACCGCGGCCGAATTCGAGCGGACGCGTCCCTTCGCTGGCCTGTCGATCGGCACCGGCATTCATCTGGAACCGAAGACGGTGGCGCTGCTGATGACGCTTCGCGCCGGCGGCGCGCATCTTGTCTGCACCGGCAATCTCAACAGCACCCAGCCTTCGACGGTCGAGTTCCTGCGGTCCCAGGGCATCACCGTTTTCGCCACGCAGACGACCGATCCCGCCGCCCATCATGGCAGCCTCGAAGCAGTAATTGCTGAAAAGCCGGATCTGCTGCTCGACAATGGCGGCGATCTCTTCGCCATGGCGGCGGAGAGGCCCTACGCCAATCTCCGTGGCGGCACCGAGGAGACCACCTCGGGGCGCACGCGGCTGCTGCCGTTGCGCGAACGCCTGAACATGCCGATCCTCGTCATCAACGACAGCCCGATCAAGCAGTTCGCCGAAAACCGGCATGCCGTCGGCCAGAGCCTGTTCGAAAGCTATTTGCGCTTCACCAACCGCTCGACCAACGGCAAACGTGTGACGGTCTTCGGCTACGGCGCCTGCGGCAAGGGCACGGCCGCCTGTTTCCGCAACGCCTTTTCCACCGTCAGCGTCGTCGATATCGATCCGGTGACGACGCTCGAAGCCCATCTCGACGGTTTCGTCACGCCGCTGCGTGACGATGCGATTCGCTCGGCCGACATAATCGTCACCGTCACCGGCTTTGCCGGCATCGTCACGGCGGCCGACTTGCTCCTCATCAAGCACGGCGCGATCCTGATGAATGGCGGCCATTTCCCGCATGAGATCGATGTCGAGGCTTTCCGTCGCCATTCGGATGTCGTCGGCATCGATTGTTACGAGGCCGACCATATCGAGACCTTCCATCTGATCGACGGTCGTTCCTTCCATGTGCTGGGCGGCGGCCACATGGCCAATCTCGCCGGTCCGCGGCCGCTCGGCAATACCGTCGAATCGATGGATCTCGGCTTCACCCTTCAGGCCCGCTGCCTGGAACGCATCGCCAAGGGCGAGGCCGCTCCCCAATCCTGCATCGTGCCGGTCCCCGGCGATATCGACGCGATGGTGGCCAACGCTTATCTGGATTTGGCGCGCTAGATGTGAGCATTCAGCGAAGAGATCAGTCGATCTCGACGACGAGCTTCCCGTCCGCCTGCCGGTTTTCGATCAGCCGATGTGCCTCGTCGGTATCGCCCAGTGTGAAGCGGTGCGGGTCGAGCCTTGGCACCACCTTGCCGGCTTCGACCAGCTTCGTCATTTCACGCATGATCTCGCCGTGATGGGGGCGTCCTTCGCCGGTCAGAAGCGGCAGCAGCGTGAAGACGCCGGAATAGGTCGCCGCCTTGAAGGAGAGCGGCGCCAGCGCGTGATTTCCCCAGCCAAGGCAGCTCACGACATGACCGAACCGGTTAACCGCCTGGAACGCCGTATCGAGCCCCTGGCCGCCGACCGTATCGTAGACCAGATCGAAACCCTCGCCGCCGGTATGTCTAGCGACATAGGTTTCCACCGCTTCCGCGGCACGATCGATCGGCGTTGCATCGAGACCGGCGAGATAGTCCATTTTCGAAGCGCCGTCGATGACATAGACCTGCGCCCCGACGGCCTTGGCGATCTGGGCGACGATATGGCCGACACCGCCGCCGCCCAACACCAGCACCTTGTGATCGGCTCTCACTCCGGCGCGGTCGACGAGTCCTTCCCAGGCGGTAATTGCGACCAGCGGCAATGCTGCGGCCTCGCGCATCGAAACGTTCTGCGGCTTTGGCGCCAACAGTGCGGCGTCGACGGCTGCGAATTCGGCAAGCGATCCCTGAACGCCGCCGACCCCGCCGGTCATGCCATAGACCGCGTCGCCGCGACGGAAACCGCCGACGCCGGGTCCGATCTCTTCGACGATACCTGCCATATCGATGCCAAGAATGGCCGGAAGCGGGTGGCGCGCATGGGCCGCATTGCCGGCTCGGATCTTGAGGTCGAGCGGATTGACGCCGCTCGCCGTGATGCGCACCAGGACCTGGCCTTCGACGGGCACCGGCTTCGGAACATCGGCGATCCGCAATGGCGAATTCGGCGATTCCGCCAGCAGCACTTTCATCGTTGATTGTATCGACATGCAACTCTCCTTCGTTCGCAGTGTGGCGCCTACGGTCGCAACGGGTCTTCTGGAAGAAAGATCGCTCATTGAAACGCGAATGAAAATAAAAGACAACGACTGAAGCTCATGCATTTTTGTTTGATGGATACGAGTGATGGAATGGAGCGACCTGAAGCTGTTTCTGGCGATCGCACGGTTCGGCACGCTGGGGGCAGCAGCCCGCAGCCTCGGGCTGACGCAGCCGACGATGGGCCGGCGGTTGCGTGCCCTTGAAGCCTCTCTTGGCCAGACGTTATTTCAGCGCACCACGGAGGGCTTTGTGTTGACCGAGGAAGGCGCGGTCGTGCTCGCCGGTGCCGAACGCATCGAGGAGGAGGCGCTTGCTGTGGAGCGCGTCCTTACCGGCGGCAGCCGCCAGCTCGGTGGTTTTCTCAGGCTATCCTCATCCGACTGGTTCGGCGTGCATATGCTTTCGCCGGTGCTGGCGGAATTCTCCCAAGTCCATCCCAAGGTGGTGGTTGAATTATTGACCGACAGCCGGCTTCTCAGCCTGCCGCGACGCGAAGCCGACCTCGTTTTCCGCATTCAGCCCTTTACGGAAGCGGAGATCATATCGCGCAAGCTCATCCATATCGAATACGGCCTTTACATCCGTCGCGGCGCGCCGCACCCGAAAGCATTCGATGGCGCCGGCGCCCGCCTCGTCACCATGGACGAGGCTTTCGGCGACATGCCGGATGTCGGCTGGCTGCAGCGCCTCTTGCCGCGGGCTGAAATCGTCTTGCGCAGCAACAGCCGCGATGTGCAGGCGGCGCTCTGTGCCAATGGAGCAGGGCTCGCGGTCCTGCCGCGGCCGCTCGGTGATTCCATTGCTGCCATCGAACTGGTCGGTCTCGGCGAGGCACCGCCCGGCCGCGACACCTGGGTCGGCTATCACCGCGACATGAAACGCCTGGCGCGGCTGCGCGCCCTGCTGGATCTTGTCATCGAGAGATTGGCGGGCTGAACCGACGCTGGAAAATGATCCCGAAAATGTGAGCGATTTTCGGAGCGACATCACGCTCCAATTTCCAGTTGGGTCTGCAGTCATATCTCCCAATAGGGGACGGGGCCGTAAAGCTCCGCGAGATAATCGATGAACAGCCGCACCTTGGCCGGCAGGAACTGCCGGCTGGGATAGACGGCCGAAAGTGCTACATTGTGCGAGCCTTCATAGGCCGGCAGCACCTGCACCAGCTGGCCGGCTTTGAGCTCTTCGCCGATATCCCAGGTGGAGCGCAGGGCGATCCCGAGGCCTGAGATGACCGCCTCGCGGATCACCTCGCTGGAATTGGTGATCAACATGCCTTCCGGCTTCAGGCTGAGCATCCCGCCCGGCCCGTTCAGCCGCCAGGTGTCGTTATTATGCGCCGGCAGGCAGCGGTGGTGTTTCAACTCGTCGATATGCCTGGGTTCGCCATGTGCCGTCAGATAATCCGGCGAGGCGCAGAGCAGCCGGCGCACTGGCGCCAGCCGGCGAGCGACGAGGCTCGAATCGGTGAGTTCCGCGATGCGGATCGCCAGATCGAAACCACCGCCGACGATGTCGCTGAATTCGTCCGTCAGCACCAGGTTGATCGTAAGCTCCGGATGCGCCTGCATAAACGTCTTCAGATGCGGCGCGATGTGCATGCGTCCGAAAGAGGTCGGCGCCGAGATCTTCAGCGTGCCGTGCATCTGCGCCGAGCGGCCGGAAATGTAGAATTCCGCCTCCTCCAACCCGGCGAGAATGCCAAGAACGCGGTCGTAGAAACCCTGTCCGGCCTCCGTCAGCGAGATTTGCCGCGTCGTGCGCTGCAAAAGCCGGGTGCCGAGCCGATCCTCCAGCCGCTTGATCCGTTTGGAGACGACGGCGGGAGAAAAGCCGAGCGCGCGCCCGGCGAGCGACATGCTGCCTGTCGAAACGACCTTGGCAAAGATTTCGAGATCACCCAGATTGGTCATAAGGTTTTGTGACTTTTTCCCTTTTTGTCATAAGTGCTTAGCATTTGCGCCAATTTCGGGAAAGTGTTAAGCCGGGTCTATCGGCGGCAGGGAGGTTCGCGGCCGGTTTCCGCTGCCATTTCCTGTTGTCATTTTCCCGATGAAAGAGAATCAGGGAGAACGCCATGTCCGACGCCATATCGTTTCTCGAGCCGCGCGCCGATGTGCTGGCGCGCCGAGCCCAGATCGTCGCCGATCTGACCGAACTTCTGCCACCGGAATGTCTGGTCCATGAGGCGCGTGAACTGGTGCCGTTCGAGACCGACGCATTCGTTTCCTACCGTCGTCTGCCGCTCGCCGTCGCCCTGCCGCGCACCACGGCCGAGGTTTCGGCCATCATGCGTTATTGCCACCGTTACGGCATTCCGGTCGTGCCGCGCGGCGCCGGCACCTCGCTTTCCGGTGGCGCCATTCCGCAAGAGGACGCCGTCGTGCTCGGCCTGTCGAAGATGAACCGCATCCTCGAAATCGACTTGCCGAACCGCGGCGCCGTGGTGCAGGCTGGCGTCACCAACCTCAATATCTCGGAATCCGTCTTCGCTGACGGCTTTTTCTACGCCCCCGATCCGAGTTCGCAGCTCGCCTGTACCATCGGCGGCAATATCGGCATGAATTCCGGCGGCGCCCACTGCCTGAAATATGGCGTCACCACCAACAATCTGCTCGGCGTCAGGATGGTGCTGGTCGACGGCACGGTAATCGAACTCGGCGGCAAGGCGCTGGATGCGGCGGGTTATGACCTGCTCGGCCTCGTCTGCGGCCATGAAGGCCAGCTCGGCATCGTCACCGAGGCGACGGTACGGCTGATCGCCAAGCCGGAGGGTGCCCGCCCTGTGCTCTTCGGCTTCGAGACTTCGGAAGAGGCCGGCGCCTGCGTTGCCGATGTCATCGCCGCCGGCATCGTTCCGGTCGCGATCGAATTCATGGACAAACCGGCCATCGAGATCTGCGAAGCTTTTGCCCATGCCGGTTATCCCCTCGATGTCGGCGCGCTGCTGATCGTCGAGGTCGAAGGGTCGGAAGCGGAAATGGACGCCACGCTGAAGGACATCGTCGAGATCGCCCGCCGCCACGGCGTCAAGACCGTGCGCGAATGCCAGTCGGCGACCGAAGCGGCGCTGATCTGGAAGGGCCGCAAATCCGCCTTCGGCGCCACCGGCCGCATCGCCGACTATATCTGCATGGACGGCACGGTGCCGCTCAGCCAGCTTTCGCACGTGCTGAAGAGGACCGCCGAGATCATCGATCATTACGGCCTGCGGGTCGCCAACGTCTTCCATGCCGGCGACGGCAACATGCATCCGCTGATCCTCTTTAACGCCAACGATCCGGAGGATGCCGCCCGTGCCGAGGCGGCCGGCAACGATATCCTCAGGCTCTGCGTCGATGCCGGCGGCTGCCTCACCGGCGAACATGGCGTCGGCATCGAGAAACGCGACCTGATGCGACATCAATATTCCGAGGCCGATCTCGCCCAGCAGATGGCGGCGCGCGCCGCCTTCGATCCCGGGTGGCTCCTCAACCCGTCGAAGGTCTTCCCGCTCGAAGGGCGTCCCCCCGCATGATCGATCTGATGCCGACGAGCGAGGAAGAGGCGGCGGCGATCGTCCGCGCCCATGTCGATGCCGGCCGGCCGCTTGCAATCTGCGGCGGCGATACCCGCTCGGGCTTCGGCAATGCCGTCATCGCCGAAGACCGGCTGCGCTCGACCGGGCTTGCCGGCATCGTCGCCTACAAACCCGGCGAAATGGTCATGACCGTGCGATCGGGTACGCCGCTTGCAGAGGTCGAGGCGGCACTTTCCGACAGCGGCCAGATGCTCGCCTTCGAGCCGATGGACCATCGCCCTGTCATGGGAACCTCGGGTGAGCCGACGATCGGCGGTGTCTTTGCCGCCAATGTCTCCGGCCCGCGTCGGCTGATCGCGGGAGCCGCCCGCGACAGCCTGCTCGGTGTACGCTTCGTCAACGGCCGCGGTGAGATCATCAAGGCCGGCGGCCGGGTGATGAAGAATGTCACCGGCCTCGACCTGGTCAAGCTGATCGCCGGCTCGCACGGCACGCTGGGCTTCCTCACCGAAGTCACCTTCCGTGTGCCGCCGCGTCCGAAGACCGAGCGTACGGTGGTTCTATCCGGTCTCAACGACGCCGAGGCGGCAAACGCCATGGCGGCGACGATGGCGCTGCCGGTCGAAGTCTCGGGTGCCGCCCACCTGCCACTGACGGTGACGTGGAAATTCCTCGCCGGCAAATTGCCGGAGGGCGAGGCGACGGTTCTGCGCATTGAAGGCCTGGCGAGCTCGGTCGACGCGCGCATCGAAAAGCTTGCGGCGGCAATGTCGGCCTTTGCGACGGTGACGCGGCTGGATGAGCCGGAAAGCCGCAAGCTCTGGCAGGAAATCCGTGACGTGCTGCCCTATGCCGATACGACTTTGCGGCCGGTCTGGCGCGTCTCGGTCGCCCCCGGCACCGGCCATCAACTGGTCGCAGCGCTGCGCCTGGAAGCCGGCGTCGACGCCTTCTACGATTGGCAGGGCGGACTCGTCTGGATGCGCATGGAGGCCGGCCCCGAAGCCGACCTGGTCCGCCGCTATATCAAGGCGCTTGGCGGCGGCCATGCGACGCTGATCCGCGCATCAGGCGAAGCAAGGGCGGTCACCGCCGCCTTCCAACCCGAGCCCGAGGCGGTGGCGACGCTGTCGCGGCGGGTGAAGGAGAAGTTCGATCCGGCGGGGATTTTTAATCCGGGGAAGATGGGGTGAGAAGATGAGTCTGTGCGCGGAGTACCCCCCTCTGTCCTGCCGGACATCTCCCCCACAAGGGGGGAGATCGGATGGGGTTGACGGCTTCCCCAAACAATTTAGGCCCGAACAACTCCGGAACTGCGACGCCAACACGACAGAGCGGGACCGATCGTCCAACCTCTTGCCAATCTCCCTCCTTGTGGGGGAGATGTCCGGCAGGACAGAGGGGGGTAACAACGACCCAACCCCCGAGATCCTCCCGAAGCGGAGGCTCCGCTAGATGCAAACCAACTTCACTCCCACCCAGCTTCTCGACCCTGATGTCGCCGAATCAGAGCAGATTCTGCGCAAATGTGTCCATTGCGGCTTCTGCACCGCCACCTGTCCCACCTATGTGACGCTCGGCAACGAGCTCGACAGTCCGCGCGGCCGTATCTACCTGATCAAGGACATGCTGGAAAACGGCCGGCCCGCCGATGCCGAAGTCGTCACCCATATCGACCGCTGTCTTTCCTGCCTTGCCTGCGTCACCACCTGTCCCTCTGGTGTCGACTACATGCACCTGGTCGATCACGCCCGCGCCCATATCGAAAAGACCTACAAGCGTCCGTTGATGAACAGGCTGACGCGTGCCATTCTTGCCGCCGTGCTGCCCTATCCCGGCCGTTTCCGTCTGGCGCTCAATCTCGCCCGCCTCGGCCGACCTTTTGCCGGCCTGATGCGGGGAGCTGCGCTGAAACCCTTCGCCGCCATGCTGGCGCTTGCGCCGCGCCGCATCCCCGCAGCTTCGGCCTTCGCAAAACCCGGCAGCTACCCGCCCGAGACGGAACGGCGTGGCCGGGTGGCGATCCTTTCCGGCTGCGCCCAGCCGGTACTCGATCCCGGCATCAATGCGGCGGCGATCCGGCTGCTGACCCGGCTCGGCGTCGAGGTCGTGCTGCCGGAAGGCGAAGTCTGCTGCGGTTCGCTCGTCCATCACATGGGCCGCGCCGAACAGGCGCTCGCCAGCGCCCGGGCCAATGTCGATATCTGGACGCGCGAAATCGACGGGCAGGGGCTCGATGCCATCATCATCACTGCCTCGGGCTGCGGCACGACGATCAAGGATTACGGCCATATGCTGCGCCTCGATCCCGCCTATGCGGCAAAGGCGGCGAGAGTCTCAGGTCTCGCCAAGGACGTCACCGAATATCTCGCAACCCTCGACCTGCCGGCGCATATGCCGAAGGGGATCACCGTCGCCTATCACTCCGCCTGTTCCATGCAGCACGGCCAGCGCATCACGCTGACGCCGAAGCAATTGCTGAAAGCGGCGGGTTTTACCGTGCGCGATCCGGCGGAAGGCCATCTCTGCTGCGGCTCGGCCGGCACCTACAACATCATGCAACCTGAGATCTCGGCTGCCTTGAAGGCACGCAAGGTCAAGAATATCGAGGCGACAAAGGCCGACATCATCGCCACCGGCAATATCGGCTGCATCACCCAGATCGCCACCAGCACCGACATGCCGATCCTGCATACGGTCGAGCTGCTCGATTGGGCCTACGGCGGCACTGTGCCGGAAAAATTAAGAGGTTTGCCCTTAGGCTGACGAGAAAGGCCGATCGGGCCGGTCTCGGGAGTTTAGACGATGTGGCGGGGAATGATTGTGCTTGCGGGACTGCTCTGTGCGGCAGGGACTGCCCATGCGAATAGCCGCTTTTTCTGTTCCGCCGATGACAAAGAAGCGCGCTTCACGCTCGAAAGCGGTTTCGAAAGCCAAGCCGGTCACAAGCTCAACCATTTCCGCGGCGCGCTTGTTGTCAAGGATCCGGCGCAATCGACCGTGTTCGGCAAGCGTGTCTTCGAATCGCAGCATCTGACCAACCATTGGTCGCGCGACGGCGATCTGCTGCTGGAAGTCTTCGACGGCGGCGAAGATGAAACCGGCGGAGCAACGCTGGATCTGGTCGTGGTTGCCGGCGAACGCGGCAAGCCGGCTGCAACTTTCAGCGGCACCTATTCCCTGACGATCGAAGGCGGCAGCAAACCCTATGCCGTCGAGGGCAAGGTCAGCTGCGGCACCAAATAGCACCGCAGCCGAAACTCAATTATTCAATTACCAATGGAACGCGACGCCGACGTTGACGGCATTCGTGAAGATGTTGGTCTTCAGGTCCACGCCGCTATCGATCGGAACGTCGATGCGCGAATAGGTGCCCTTGTATTCGACGAAGGTCGACCAGCGATCGGTCACCTTGAAGTCGACGCCGGCCTGGGCCTGTAGCGTCACGCCGCCGAATTCATAAGCCCAGGTCTTGCCCTCGGGACGAATCACTTCGACATGCGGAATGTTCACGCCGACACCGGCGCCGAGATAGGGAGTCCAGCGGCGAGCCGGATCCTGGAAGCGATAGAGCCCATTCACCGTCAGCAGGTTCAGGCCGTCGGTGAATTCGAAATGCGACCAGCCGGTCTTGGCGAGCGTGTCGTCGTCGGCATAGACCTTGTCATGGGTATAATCGAGCGAAATACCCCAGTTCGGCTTGTTGAAGTTCTCGAGCCACCAGGTGACGCGGCCGCCGTAGTAAGGCGGGCTGCCGAAGGACTTGCCTTCCCAGCCGGCGGTGAAATGCGTGCCGTCGGAAAGATCGACGCCGCTATGCGGTGCCGTCTGGTAGCCGCCGTAGACAGAGAATTGCAGGTCTTCCGCCGAGGCGGAGGCTGCCGAACAGATCGTGAAGAACGCGATGCCCGCAAGCAGCGAAGCGGAAGAACGCAGCGCATATGTCATTGAATAGCCCCGATATTGTAAAAATAAGTCGTCCTTGCCGCAGATGTGCCAGCTTTCCGCCGCAATGTCTAAGAAAAATAAAAGGCGCGTCAAAGAGCGCCTTTCGTTTTTTTCGTGAGTGTTGCTCAGCCGCCGAATATCGTCCGCAGCACGTCGATGCCTCTGTCCTCGAACGCGACCGTGCCCTGCCTGTTGCCGGGACCGATGACGATCACCTTGGTGCCGACGGGCGCGCGATCATAGAGATGCGTCACATCCTCGTTCATCATCCGGATGCAGCCGGAAGACATGTTGAGGCCGATGGTCCAGGGCTGGTTGGTGCCATGGATGCGGAAAATGGTGTCGCGGCCGCCCTGGTAGAGATACATGGCGCGGGCGCCGAGCGGATTGTCCTCGCCGCCTTCCTGGAAGGCAGGAATCATATGGCCCTTGGCGGCTTCGCGGCGGCGCATCTCGGCCGGCGGCGTCCAGCCCGGCCATTCGGCCTTGCGGCCGATCTTGACCACACCCGACCAGCCGAAGCCGTCACGGCCGACGCCGATGCCGTAGCGGGTGGCCCGGTTGTTGCCTTCGACGAGGTAGAGATACTTGTTGTTGGTATCGATGATCACGGTGCCGGCCGCTTCCGGCGTCACCAGCCGCACTTTCTTACGCTTGAACTCCGGCTTCACATATTTCGGCATCTGCGCGACACGCACGATCTGCGTCGGATGCCGTGTATTGTCGGGCGTGGAGCCGGCCGGCGCTGCAAAGGCGGATGTAGACATCAAGGACAGGACAAGTCCGGCGGCAGCCAGACCCGGCATTAATTTGATCATGAATCGATTCCCCTCAAGCAAATCCGCCCGAGGCTACATGAACTTCTGCCCGATTCAAGATCGGCGTGGCCGGATAAAACATTTTTGGAGAAGGGAGCCGCCTGTTCTTGCGGCTATCTAGAACATGATGCCGAAGAGTGTGTGCGGTTTTCGAACGACAGCATGCTCTAACTATTTAATTTAGAACAGGATTCAGATTTTAGGCCGATCGAGCCTAAAATCATCCTGTTCTAGAGCATTCCCGTTTTCTACGAAACGCGGAAATGCTCTATCCTTTTGTTTTTACGCAATTCCGGAAGCAAAACCGCTGCACACTTTTGCTGGAAATTGCTCTAGCTACTACGTGTGCCGTTAGATGACGATGACGCGGGTTCCGACGCTGACGCGGTCATAGAGGTCGACGACGTCTTCGTTGCGCAGACGAATGCAGCCGGAGGAGACGGCGCTGCCGATCGACCAGGGCGCGTTGGTGCCGTGGATACGGTAAAGCGTCGAGCCGAGATACATGGCGCGTGCGCCGAGCGGGTTTTCCGCACCGCCGTCCATACGCGCCGGCAGGTAGTGGCCCTTGGCGGCTTCGCGGCTGATCATCTCGGACGGCGGCGTCCAGTCCGGCCATTCCTGCTTACGGGTGATCTTGTGGGCGCCTGCCCATTCGAAGCCGGGCTTGCCGACGCCGACGCCGTAACGCCGCGCCTTGCCGCCCTGCATCACCAGATAGAGGAAGCGGTTGTTGGTATCGATGACGATCGTGCCGGGCTTTTCCTGGGTGTCGTAGTCGACCATCTGCGGCAGGTATTGCGGCTCGATCGGATGGCGGATCGCCGGTATGCCGGGATTGATCGCCGAAACGGTCTGCGGTGACACTGGCGGCGCCTGGCGGAGCACGCGGCGCTGGAAAAGGCCACGCTGCTGCGGCTGGATGACCGGCCGCTGGTAGACGACGGGACGAACCGTACCGCCGCCGAGCTGGTAGACCCAAGGCGCGGTCAGGTCGGGGCTTAGCACGACCGGTGGGCGGGTAGCATAGCGGTCGTCTGCAAGGGCGGCCGTGGAAAGAACGCCGAGCAGGGCTGCAGCAAGAACAAGCGGTTTCATCATCGGACGGACTCTCTACAAATGACCGAAAACGTTGGCGGGATACATCCGCCTGCAAAGACGCTGCCACCCAATCCGCCAGCGAATGGTAAAGATCGATTCATGAAAAGCCGACCGACCGGATAAACTTTTCGTCAGGGTTACCGTTCGGTTTGGAAAGACGGTTTGCAAATGGTAAAGCCGGAATCATGACCGGAAAACGAAGCGGACCCGGCGAACAGACGGACCCGGGAATGAAGCGGACATGAGCGAGACAGGCATCATCATCGGCGAGGACGGCAGGAGCCGATGCCACTGGCACGCCAATCTGCCCGATTATCTCAGATATCATGACGAGGAATGGGGCCGCCCTGTCACCGATGACATTCGCCTCTTCGAGAAGATCTGTCTCGAAGGCTTCCAGTCCGGTCTTTCCTGGCTGACCATCCTGCGCAAGCGAGAGAATTTTCGCGCCGCCTTTTCCGGCTTCGATTTCGAGAAGGTCGCTCTCTTCGGCGACGAGGACATCGCTCGCTGCCTGGCCGATGCCGGCATTATCCGCCATCGCGGCAAGATCGTCTCGACCATCAACAATGCCAGGCGCGCCATTGCGCTCAGGGACGAATTCGGCTCGCTCGCCCATTATTTCTGGTGCTACGAACCGGGTCATAACGAGCGACCTGGAGTGGTCGACCGTGAGCATATCGTCGCAAATCCGACGACGCCGACCTCGACGGTGATTTCAAAGGATCTGAAGAAACGCGGCTGGACCTTTGTCGGCCCGACCACAGTTTATGCTTTCATGCAGGCGATGGGTCTCGTCAACGATCATCTGGAGGGCTGCTTCTGCCGGCCCGAGGTCGAGGCGATGCGCGCCGCTTTGGTTCGCCCATGAAAGAAGATGCATCCGTGAGAATATTGATCACCGCCGCTGCCCTGTTTTTCCTATCGGTCTCAGCCATGGCGCAGACGCCGCAGCTCGATCCTGGCGAGAAGCTCGAGAAACTGCAGTTCCCGGCTGTCACCATGCAGCTGAAGGGCTGGACGAAGTTCGGCAACGGCCATGTCTATACGCTGCCGGTGCGCACCGGCCAGCACCTGAAGATCGACTTTGCCACCAAGAGTAAGTTCGCCTACCTGGCGATCTTCGACCTGTCGAAACCGGATGACGAGGCCTTTTTCGGCACCGACGAGGACGGCTTGAGCTTCGAGACGACGGTCAAGGAAAACACCACTTGGCTGTTGCGTCCCTATTATTCCAAGGTCTCGCCGCGCCGCGGCCTTGGCGCCCCCTTCAGTATTCTGATCGAGCCTTTGGCCACTGCGCCGAAGCAGCCGCAGCCACCAGCCGAGCCGGAACGCCCGTCGCTGTTTCCGAAGGCGCCAGCCAAGCCGTAATAAAACAGAGCGCTTTTGTCCGCCTATGCCAGCCGGTCGATCAGGTCGCGCAACTCGCCGAGATGGCCGATCTTGCGGAAACGCGGCGCCTCCGTCGGCTCTTCCACATGTTCCAGCACCCAGGTGAGTTCGTGCGGCACGAAGACGCCGTAGCTGCCGGCGGCGATCGCCGGCACGATGTCGGATTTCAGCGAATTGCCGACCATCATCGCCCGCTCCGGCCCGTCGCCGACCTTGGCGAAGATGCGCCGATAGGTGACGGCGGTCTTGTCGGAGACGATCTCGACGGCATCGAAGAAGTCGCCGAGCCCGGATTGGGCGAGCTTGCGCTCCTGGTCGAACAGATCGCCCTTGGTGATCATCACCAGCAGGTATTTGCCGGCAAGCGCCTCCAGCGTGTCGCGCACATGCGGCATGGTCTCGACGGGATGGCTGAGGAGGTCGCGGCCGGTATCGAGGATTTTGGCGATCACGCTCGAGGGAATCTTACCCTCGGTGATCTCGATCGCCGTCTCGATCATCGACAGCGTGAAGCCCTTGATGCCGAAGCCGTAGTGGCGAAGGTTGCGTTTCTCGGCTTCCAGCAGCCGCTCGGAAATCTTCGGCCCTTCGGCGAAATCGGCAAGAAGCCCGGTGAAATGCGCTTCCGTCAGCCGATAATATTGTTCGTTCTGCCAGAGCGTGTCGTCGGCATCGAAGCCGATCGTGGTCAGTGGTCGCGTCGTCATATGCGTACCTTTGAGCATGATGCCGAAAAGTGTGAGCGGTCTTCTTATGACATCATTCTCTAACTCTTTCATTGAGAACAGGATTCAGATTTTAGGCCGCTCGGCCTAAAATCATCCTGTTCTTGAAATATGGCCGGCAATCTATCGCTCGCCTGTGTCGAGACAAGGGCTGTGTGGAGACAAGGGCTGTATGGAGACAAGGGCACTCATCTCCGCTTGGAAGGCGCAACGTTGAAAATCGCCGCCGCCGCACTACATCGAGTTTGCCTCACCTTGCAGCCAGCCACGGCTGTGCCTGTCACGCGCAGGCCAATAATCAAAAAATGAAGTTCTTAAGTTCGCAAGCCCCTCTTGCGGCAGACACAAAGGATTTTTTCGACCATGCGTTACAATCAACTTGGAAATACGGGACTTTTCGTCTCGGAAATCTGCCTGGGCACCATGACCTTCGGCGAAGCCAAACAGGGCAGCATGTGGGGCGCCATCGCCGATGTCGACCAGAATGCCGCCGACCGGATTGTCGAGCGCTCGCTTGCATCAGGCGTCAATTTCATCGACACGGCCGACGTCTATTCATCCGGCGAGTCCGAAAGGCTGCTCGGCCAGGCGCTGAAGAACCTCGACATCCCTCGCAAGGACGTCGTCATCGCCACCAAGGTCTACGGCGTCATGGGCGACAAGCCGAATGACCGCGGCGCTTCGCGCGGCCACATTATGGATTCGATCGAGGCGAGCCTCAAGCGCCTGAAGACCGATCATATCGACCTCTATCAGATCCACGCCACCGATACGGTGACGCCGATCGAAGAGACGCTGCGCGCCTTCGACGATCTCGTTTCCCGCGGTCTCGTGCGCTATATCGGCGTCTCCAACTGGCAGGCCTGGCGCATCTCCAAGGCGCTCGGCCTCTCCGAACGCCGCGGCTTTGCCCGTTTCGAAACGGTGCAGGCCTATTATTCGATCGCCGGCCGCGATCTCGAGCGCGACATCGTGCCGATGATGCAGGAGGAAAAGCTCGGGCTGATGGTCTGGTCGCCGCTCGCCGGCGGTCTGCTCTCCGGTAAGTACGGTCCCGGCGCGCCCGGCAACGGCGAGGGCCGTCGCGCCAGTTTCGACTTTCCGCCCGTCGACCAGGACAAGGCCTGGGCCTGCGTTGCCGTCATGCGCGAAGTCGCCGAAAAGCACGGCGTCAGCGTCGCCACCGTGGCGCTCGCCTATATCCTCGCCAAGCCTTTCGTCACGACAGTCATCATCGGCGCCAAGCGTGTCGACCAACTCGACCAGAACCTTGCCGCCGTCAAGCTGAAGCTCGACGGCGACGATATGAAAAGGCTCGACGAGGTCAGCGCCCTTGCTCCCGAATATCCGGGCTGGATGCTGGCGCGACAGGGCGCCGGCCGCCGCCCGGCCGATTTCGAGCCGAAGGATTGATTTGCAAGTCCAAGGGCATTTCGGTGAGGGAACGCCGGAGATATCCGGCGTTCTTTTTTTGCAGACGATCGGTTATTTGCCGTGGGCTTTAAGCCAGGCATTCATCTCGGTGATCTCGGCTTCCTGCGCCTTGATGACGCCTTCGGCGAGTTTGCGGATATCGGCATCCTTGCCGTATTGAAGTTCGATCCTCGCCATGTCGATCGCGCCTTGATGGTGCGGGATCATGCCGCGGACGAAATCCACATCGGGATTGCCGCTATATTTGATCGTCATATCCTTGTGCATCTTGGCGTTGGCCTCGCTGAATGCGTGGCTTGCTGCATCGTGACTGCCCATCGGCTTGCTCATGTCCATCGACATGTCTTCGGCAAGGCTGGGGGCGGCAACGAAGGCAAGCATTGTAGCAAGCGTAACGATTTTCAGAGACATGAGAGATCCTTCCTCTGTCTGACAATAGGTCTTCCAGGCAGCAGGGCTACCTGATTGGCATGGATGGGGTGTCAGGACAGTCGGGGAGGGGGCGCCTGCGGCGCGGGCCTTTTATCATCCAGGGCGCGGGCAAGTGCCGGGGCAGGATAGCCGAAAACGGATTTTCCGCCGTCCATGACCGTCACCGTCGGCGGCAGCAGAAGACAGGCGGCGCAAAGCGGCATATGCGCAACGTCGCCGCTAGCGCAGGGATCTTTCAGGGGAGCGATTTGCCTTGGCCCCTCGGGCATATTCCCTTTGGACACATCCATGCCGGCCATCTGATGGTGCATGCTGCCGGCCTCGACGGTGACCGGCGCATTCATCGACGCGCATGTCGGACAGCCCGCCCATGCAGACATGGCGCTGTAGACCAGCCAGCCGAGTAACATCGTGATGAGGGCGAGTGTCCGCATGATGTTTCATATAGGCGAATGCGGGCCGCACGCCAAGCTGGCCGACGATGACAGGCTGACGGATCACGGCATTGTCATGCCTCTCACCAGGCGGCGATCACCTGGTGCTCGATCCGGTAATCCCGGCTCTCCTCGCCGAGCGGCGCGACCGGCCATGTCCAAGTCGCTTTTGCCGGTGGCTGCGAGACACCGTGCAGCAGGTCGGCCTCTTCCTGCACCCTGCCGTTGCGGTCGATGACGGCATATGCGATGTCGGTCACCAGACAGCTGCGGCAGGCAAGCCCCGAAAGCCCGGTCAGATGCGCGGCGATCAACCCTTCCACCGTATCTTTAGGCATGCGGCCTGCCTCGGTCTCGTGGCGCCGTTTCACGCCGCGGCCGATCTGCGACAGCAGGTTGGCCGAAACGACGAAATCGAGATAAGGCACCGAACGCAGGAAGCCCAGTGGTTCGGGCTCCCTGCCGGTGGCGAGATCGTCATAGCCGGAGAGATCGCGCTCGATCAGCCGGACATTGCGGTAGCCCTTGGCCGTCAGCCACAGGCGCACCGAGGCGAGATGGACGAGGTCGACCAGCACGACAGTGTCGAAGTCTCTCGCCAACTCTTTGATCGGCACGTCGCGCAGCAGGCCCGAACCGAGCACGACCGCCGTCCGTTTCTGCCTGAGATCGGCTGCCGCCGCGCGTATCGCATTCCGGCTCTTCTCTTCGTGTTCGGCCCAATCCTTGGAGCAACGTCCGGCCCGGGACCACAGATTGACGGAATAGCGGATGAACTTTCTGTAGGACTTGCCGGTCAACGGCAATGTCGCGGTATAGAGAAGCGCCTCGGCGATCATGAGCATATCCGCATTTCTGATGGACGCCTCTGCTTCAATCGATTCTGCCTGCGGCTTCAAGACCCTTCGCCCTTGCCGCTCCCGGCCCAATCCGCTAGGAAACCGCCACTGTCACAGTCAGCGGAATTCCCGGAAATGAACGATAAGCAGAAGAAACCGCAAAAGCTCAAGGCCCGCCTGCCGCGCGGCTTCGTCGACCGCACGGCCGCCGATATCCGTGCCGTCAATGAGATGACGGCAAAGATCCGGGAAGTCTACGAGCATTATGGTTTCGATCCGCTCGAAACGCCGCTGTTCGAATATACCGATGCGCTGGGCAAATTCTTGCCCGACAGCGACCGGCCGAATGAGGGCGTCTTCTCGCTGCAGGACGACGACGAGCAGTGGATGTCGCTGCGTTACGACCTGACCGCGCCGCTCGCCCGTCATGTCGCCGAGAATTTCAACGAAATCCAGCTTCCCTACCGCACCTACCGCGCCGGTTACGTCTTCCGCAACGAGAAGCCCGGCCCCGGCCGCTTCCGCCAGTTCATGCAGTTCGATGCCGATACGGTCGGCGCGCCGGGCGTCCAGGCCGATGCCGAAATGTGCATGATGATGGCCGATACGCTTGAGGCGCTCGGGATCAAGCGCGGCGACTATGTCATCCGCGTCAACAACCGCAAGGTTCTGGACGGCGTGCTGGAGGCGATCGGCCTCGGCGGCGACGACAAGGCCGGCCAGCGGCTCAACGTGTTGCGCGCCATCGACAAGCTCGAGAAGTTCGGGCCGGAAGGTGTGGCCCTGCTGCTCGGTCCCGGCCGCAAGGATGAATCCGGCGACTTCACCAAGGGCGCCGGCCTCGACCAGGCGCAGATCGACAAGGTGCTGTTCTTCGTCGGCATCAAGGACTATGCCGAAAGTGCTTCGCGCCTGGCCGAGCTCGTCGCCGGAACCTCGAAGGGCGTCGAAGGCGTCGACGAGCTGAATTTCATCGGGGCGTTGGTCACGAGCGCCGGCTATCAGTCCGACCGCATCAAGATCGATCCCTCGGTCGTGCGCGGCCTCGAATATTATACCGGCCCGGTCTACGAGGCCGAGCTCAGTTTCGACGTCACCAACGAAAAGGGCGAAAAGGTCGTCTTCGGTTCGGTCGGCGGCGGCGGCCGCTATGATGGCCTGGTCTCCCGCTTCATGGGTCAGCCGGTTCCGGCAACGGGCTTTTCGATCGGCGTCTCCAGGCTGATGACGGCGCTGAAGAACCTCGGCAAGCTCGGCGCCAGCGAAGTGATCGAGCCCGTGCTGGTAACCGTCATGGACGGCGATGTCGAGGCGATGGGCCGCTATCAGAAGATGACCCAAGAGCTGCGCGCCGCCGGCATCCGCGCCGAGATGTTCCAGGGCAACTGGAAGAAGTTCGGCAACCAGCTGAAATACGCCGATCGCCGCGGCTGCCCCGTCGCCATCATCCAGGGCGGCGACGAGCGCGCCGACGGCGTCGTGCAGATCAAGGATCTGATCGAGGGCAAGCGGCTTTCCGGCGAGATCGAGGACAATGCCAGCTGGCGCGAGGCGCGTGTGGCGCAGGAGACAGCGCCGGAAGCCGACCTCGTCGCCAAGGTGAGGGAGATCCTTGCGGAGCAGGCAGAGGATCGGAAGAGGGCGGGCGGCGATGTCTGAGGCCGTTCCGACACGCTCGTCGCTTACCGTTCGGAGCGCGGCATGCCCCTGATCAAC
The DNA here is from genome assembly GCF_017357385.1 of Rhizobium sp. NZLR1. Classification (NCBI taxonomy): domain Bacteria; kingdom Pseudomonadati; phylum Pseudomonadota; class Alphaproteobacteria; order Hyphomicrobiales; family Rhizobiaceae; genus Rhizobium; species Rhizobium sp. NZLR1. Next base: position 913,587 of record NZ_CP071632.1, read on the forward strand.
CTCCCCGAATTTGCCAACGATCTGCTGGCCGAATTTACCGCCCGCAACACCGAGCGCATCGACACGCCGGTGATCCAGCCGGCCGAACCCTTTCTCGATATCGCTGGCGAGGACCTGCGCCGCCGCATCTTCATGACGGAGAGCGAAACCGGGGCGAGCCTTTGCCTGCGTCCCGAATTCACCATCCCCGTCTGCCTGCGCCATATCGAGACGGCAACCGGCACGCCGAAGCGTTACGCCTATCTCGGCGAGGTTTTCCGTCAGCGCCGCGACGGCGCCAATGAATTCTATCAGGCCGGCATCGAAGATCTCGGCGATATCAACCTGTCCGGCGCCGACGCCCGCGCCATCGGCGATGCCACCGGCATTCTCGCCCGCCTGCTGCCGGGCCGGCGCCTGTCGGTGACATTAGGCGACCAGGCGGTGTTCGAAGCCGTCGTCCAGGCGCTCGGCCTGCCGCTCGGCTGGCAGAAGCGCCTGATCCACGCCTTCGGCAACATGACGCAGCTGGAAGCCCTGCTTGCCGGCCTCGTCAGCCCGCAATTCGTCACCGGGCTGGACGACGATATTGCCAAGCTTGTCGCGTCAGGCGATGAGCAGGCGCTGGTCGCCCATATCGAGCAGGAAATGCAGACGACGGGTTATTCGGCCAATGCCGGCCGCTCGCCGCTGGAAATTGCCCGGCGGCTCAAGGAAAAGCTCATCCTCTCCGAAACCCGTCTCGACGACGCGGCCTTCCATGTGCTGGAGGAGTTCTTGTCGCTCCACGTGCCGCTCGTCAATGCGTCCGCGGCCCTGGCCGGTTTCGCCGATGCGGCCGGCCTGAAACTCGGCAACGCACTATCCCGCTTCAACGGCCGCGTTGCCGCCCTTGCCAATGCAGGTGTCGACCTCTCTTGCGTTGACTACCGCGCCGCCTTCGGACGGCCGCTCGATTATTACACCGGCCTCGTCTTCGAGGTGACGGCGGAAGGCTCGGCGGCGGTTCTGGCCGGTGGTGGCCGCTTCGACCGGCTGCTGACCTTCCTCGGCGCAACGGACCGCATTCCGGCCGTCGGCTTCTCCTTCTGGCTCGACCGCATCGAAACCGAAAGGGCAGCCGTATGACCATCACCATCGCGCTTCCCTCCAAGGGCCGGATGAAGGACGATGCGTCGGCAATCTTCGAGCGGGCCGGCATGCCGATCGCAGCCGTCGGCAACGACCGCTCCTATCGCGGCCGCGTCGAAGGCTGGGACGATGTCGAAATCGCCTTCCTCTCGGCCTCCGAAATCTCCCGCGAACTCGGCAACGGCACCGTCGATTTCGGCGTCACCGGCGAAGATCTGATGCGGGAAGGGTTTGCCGAAGTCGACAAGCGCGTCGAATTCTGCGCCCGCCTCGGCTTTGGCCATGCCGATGTCGTCGTCGCCGTGCCGGAGATCTGGCTGGATGTCGAGACCATGGCCGATTTGGTCGATGTCGCCGCCGATTTCCGTGCCCGTCATGGCCGGCGCCTTGCCATCGCCACCAAATACTGGCGGCTGACCCAGCAGTTCTTTTCGAGCCAGCACGGCATCCAGCTTTATCGTATCGTCGAAAGCCTCGGCGCCACCGAGGGGGCTCCGGCGTCCGGCTCGGCCGATATCATCGTCGATATCACCTCCACAGGCTCGACGCTGCGCGCCAATCGCCTGAAAGTGCTTCAGGACGGCGTCATCCTGCATTCGCAGGCCTGCCTCGTGCGCGCCCGCAGGGAAAGCCATGCGGACGAACCCGCGGTGCAGGCAATCATCGACGCGGTGCGCGCCGCCCTCTGATCTCCAGGCATAAGAAAAACCCGCCGTCGGATGTGACGGCGGGTTCTCTATGTCTGCGAGGATGGTCTGCTGATGTCAGGCCGTCGCATAGGCGCCGCGGCGGGCGTCGAGCGAGTAGGCGCCTGCGCCGTTGGTGGCGAGCATGATATAGGCGCCGGCGAGCGTGACGTTCTTCATGAAGTTGACGAAGTTCAGGGCGTTGATCCAGCCGTTGGCAGCGGCCGGGAAATCAGGAACGTTGACCGGCGAAAGGTGGAAGACGACGCCGGTGAACACACAGAACACGGCGAGCAGCCAGCCGACGATGCGGACCTGAAAGCCGACGAGCACGGCGAGACCGGTTGCAAGTTCGAACAGGCCGGCGAGATAGGTGAGCGCCGTGGAAGCGGGCAGACCTGCACCGGCGATCATGCCGGCGGTCGAAGCCGGATCGGTCAGCTTGCCGAAGCCGGCGAAGATGAACATGAAGGAAAGCAGGATACGGGCAATCAGGGTAATGACGTTGTTCGACATGGACGTTGTCTCCGTTTGACTGGTTCTGGAGATCTTGGTGCCCCGGCACCGTGTGGACCTCTGATGCCTCCTATGTCGCTCATTTCTCCCATTGTGGAAAGATAAACGAACGGGGACACTTTGTTCAATAATATAGAACGATGCCCTACAGGCGGCCGCTTGCCTTTGCCGCGTCCGGTCTCTTATGGTCGGCGCCCAACAAGGAGAATCCGATGGCAGATCTGTCCGCATTTCCGATCACGGCGCGCTGGCCGGCTAGAAATTCCGACATCATCCAGCTTTACTCGCTGCAGACGCCGAATGGGGTGAAGGTATCAGTCGCGCTCGAGGAGCTCGGCCTTGCCTACGAGGCACATTATATTTCCTTCGCCGCCAACGAGCAGAAGTCGCCGGAATTCGAATCTCTCAACCCGAACGGCCGCATTCCGGCGATCATCGATCCGAACGGGCCGGATGGTAAGCCGATCGGCCTGTTTGAATCCGGCGCCATCCTGCTTTATCTCGCCGAAAAAACCGGCAAGCTCATTCCTGAAGACGCCGCTGGCCGCTACGAGTGCATCCAATGGGTGTTTTTCCAAATGGCCGGCATCGGCCCGATGTTCGGCCAGTTCGGACATTTCTACAAGTTCGCCGCCGACAAGGTCGCCAATAATTCCTATCCGGTGGAGCGCTATCGCGACGAGTCCAAACGGCTGCTCGGCGTGCTCGAAGACCGGTTGAAGGGTCGGCAGTGGATCATGGGCGACCAGTATACGATTGCCGACATCACCACCTTCACCTGGGTTCGCGGCGCCGATATCTTCTATGGCGGCCGCGAGGTTCTCGACTATGCGAAATTCCCCGCCGTCATGGACTGGCTGCAGCGCTGCATCGCCCGCCCGGCCAGCGAGAAGGGGCTCAACATTCCGGTCAAGCCGGAGTGACGAACAGGCCGCCGCAAAGCAGAAAGGCCGCCCATCGGGACGGCCTTGGTGTTCTACCCCCGGCCTCTATCGGTGGCTTGCAATCTGCCTTGCGCCTTCAAGCTTGAAGCGCGGAAAGATGAAGACGCCGACCATGCTGCCGCTGTATTTCTCTTCGAGCCCGTTCGACTCGCCCATGCAGAACAGCGGCTGGCGCAAGCCGTTCGGCATGATGATCGTCGTCGAAAAACAGAAGGAGGAGCAGCGTGTCGCCGCCTGCTCGAACAGTTCCAAGATGTGGCCGCGGTCCTTGGTATCGTAGCAGCGGATCAGGCTTAGGAGCCCGCATTCCTGTGCGGAGAGGCCGTGCAGCATCGCGCTCCATTCGCCGAGACGGAGCATGCCGCTCGACAAATCTCCGGTCCAGGCTTCGGAAATCGAAAACTGCGCCACGATCTCGTCATTTTGATTGTGGTGCTCAAGCGAGCCGGGTGTCAAAGGTACGGCTGCATTGGCTTTGGCGATCTTAAACAAGGCGTTCCCCCGTTCGCATGCAGCTCCTCCGCCGCACGCTCGGTAAACACAAAAACAGGATCACGCAGCAGCAGGCATGATGCCCGTGCTTTTACCTGCGATCGTTGCCGCGGCCATCGGGCCTGCGGAACGTCAAGGATCGACTCTCGCGCCCGCTTGGTGGGCGCACTTCAATTGCAGCGCGGATTTATAGGAGCTTTTGAACAAACGGCAACGGCTTTTTAAGGGGTGTTCGGATCGGCATTTTTCCTGGGATGCCGGCATCCTCAGCCTATCCAGCGGGGAAGCGGCGCCGAAACATCAATTTTGCGGGCTTTGGATGCGGTTCCACTCGACATGAGGTGAGAAAGGGCGCCGCAACGCCGCAATCTCCCGCCAAGACCAGAGGCTTGAAAAAGCGCGGCAACGCAAGCCTCGCGAAAGCTTCCCGGGCGGGAGCGGGCGACGCGCCATGAAATTGCGCACAACGGACCGAATCGCCGGAGACGGGAAATGCGCGCAAAAGAAAAGGGCGACCCGAGGGCCGCCCTTCCTGTTCCGGAGACCGGAATGATGGCAGTGCAGGCTTTCGCCTATCACATCATGTCCATTCCGCCCGTTCAGCGCGCTTGACGCGCTGACCCATTTTAGATGATGGGCGGTTTCATGAACGATGCTGTGAAGGCCGTAGGCCTATCACATCATGTCCATTCCGCCCATGCCGCCCATGCCGCCCGGCATGCCGCCGCCAGCCGAGTCTTTCTTCGGCAGTTCGGCGATCATGGCTTCGGTGGTGATCAGCAGCGATGCGACAGAAGCAGCGTTCTGCAGCGCCGTGCGGACAACCTTGAGCGGGTCGACGATACCCATGGCGATCATGTCGCCATATTCGGATGTCTGGGCGTTGTAGCCGTAGTTGTCTTCGTTCTTGTCGAGGACCTTGCCGACAACGATCGAGGCTTCGTCGCCTGCGTTTTCAGCGATCTGACGAACGAGCGACTGCAGGGCGCGGCGAACGATGTTGATGCCGGCTTCCTGGTCGTCGTTTGCACCCTTGACGGTGATCTTCGTGGAAGAGCGCAGCAGAGCGATACCGCCGCCGGGGACGATACCTTCCTGAACGGCAGCGCGCGTCGCGTTGAGCGCGTCGTCGATGCGGTCCTTCTTTTCCTTCACTTCAACTTCCGTCGAGCCGCCGACGCGGATGACGGCGACGCCGCCGGCGAGCTTGGCAAGACGTTCCTGCAGCTTCTCGCGGTCGTAGTCGGAGGTGGTTTCTTCGATCTGAGCCTTGATCTGGGCAACACGGCCTTCGATGTCGGACTTGGCGCCCGAACCGTCGACGATCGTGGTGTTTTCCTTGGAGATCGAAACCTTCTTCGCACGGCCGAGCATGTCGAGCGTGACGGATTCGAGCTTGATGCCGAGGTCTTCGGAGATCACGGTGCCGCCGGTCAGGATGGCGATGTCTTCGAGCATGGCCTTGCGGCGGTCGCCGAAGCCAGGAGCCTTGACGGCAGCGATCTTGAGGCCGCCGCGCAGCTTGTTGACGACGAGCGTTGCGAGGGCTTCGCCTTCGACGTCTTCAGCGATGATCAGGAGCGGCTTGCCGGTCTGAACGACAGCTTCGAGAACCGGAAGCATCGACTGCAGGTTCGAGAGCTTCTTCTCGTGAAGGAGAATGAAGACGTCTTCGAGGTCGGCGATCATCTTTTCCGGGTTGGTCACGAAGTAGGGGCTGAGGTAGCCGCGGTCGAACTGCATGCCTTCGACGACTTCGAGTTCGGTTTCGGCGGTCTTGGCTTCTTCAACCGTGATGACGCCTTCGTTGCCGACCTTCTGCATGGCTTCAGCAATGTCGAGACCGACCTGCTTGTCGCCGTTTGCGGAAATCGTGCCGACCTGTGCAACTTCTTCCGAAGTGGAGATCTTCTTGGCCTTGGCCTGGAGATCCTTCACGACGTCAGCAACAGCGAGGTCGATGCCGCGCTTCAGGTCCATCGGGTTCATGCCGGCTGCAACAGCCTTGTTGCCTTCGCGAACGATCGCCTGGGCAAGAACAGTTGCGGTCGTGGTGCCGTCACCGGCGATGTCGTTGGTCTTCGAAGCAACTTCGCGGACCATCTGTGCGCCCATGTTTTCGAACTTGTCTTCGAGTTCGATTTCCTTGGCGACGGAAACGCCGTCCTTGGTGATGCGCGGAGCGCCGAAGGACTTGTCGATGATGACGTTACGGCCCTTCGGGCCGAGCGTTACCTTGACTGCATCGGCGAGAATGTCGACGCCACGCAGCATTTTTTCGCGCGCGGTGCGACCAAACTTGATTTCTTTAGATGCCATGATTGAAACTCCTCATTTCGAGTGTCCGGGTTCTGGACCCGTCGGCTACGTCGGAAGGCCAGCGGCTGATCAGCCGATGATGCCCATAATGTCGGCTTCCTTCATGATCAGAAGGTCTTCGCCGTCGATCTTGACTTCGGTGCCGGACCACTTGCCGAACAGAATGCGGTCGCCAGCCTTGACGTCGAGTGCGACGACCTTGCCGGACTCATCGCGCGCGCCGGAACCGACGGCGACGATTTCGCCTTCCTGCGGCTTTTCCTTGGCGGTATCGGGAATGATGATGCCACCCTTGGTCTTGGCTTCGGACTCAACGCGGCGAACAACGACGCGGTCGTGAAGGGGGCGGAAGTTGGTGCTTGCCATTGTCTAATCCCTCGATCGAATGACATTCGCGGGCCGGAGCGGCCCACATGGATAGATGTTAGCACTCCCTTGCGGTGAGTGCTAGCGACGAGCATTTAGGGATGGCTCCGAAAGGAGTCAATGAGAGCAATCACGAATTTTTGTGCCGGAATTGTGAAGAGGCGGAAGAATTGCGGAGATTGCCGCCGAAACCGGCGCGGCGGGTCGACGGCGAAGAAAATGCCTTGCCATCGCCTTGCGCCTTTGCAATGTCACCGGTGACTGCAGCAAATCGGGAAATCGGAATGGCCAGGCGGATAGAAAACTTCTCGGAGATAACAGGTCATTACGACGTGGTGCTCTGCGATGTCTGGGGCGTCGTTCACAATGGCGTCGATCCGTTTCCGAAGGCAGCCGCAGCCCTTGAGGCGGCGCGCGCCAACGGCGTCGTCGTCGTCCTCATCACCAATTCGCCGCGCCTTTCCTGGCAGGTGGTCGAGCAGTTGCGCCAGATCGGCGTTCCCGACGGCGCCTATGATAGGATCGTCACCTCCGGCGACGTCACGCGCCGGCTGATCGCCGAAGGGCCGAAGACGGTCTTTCTGCTCGGCCCCGAGCGCGACAAGGCGCTTCTCGAAGGCATCGGCGTCGAGCGCAAGCCGGCGGGCGAAGCGCAATCGCTCGTCTGCACCGGCTTTTTCGACGACGAGACTGAGAAGCCGGAGGATTACACCGACATGCTTCTGGAATTCAAAGCCCGCGAGGTGCCGATGATCTGCGCCAATCCCGACCTCGTCGTCGAGCGTGGTCACCGCATCATCCCCTGCGCCGGTGCCATGGCCGCCTATTATGAGCAGCTTGGCGGCAGCACCCGCATCGCCGGAAAACCGCACCGGCCGATCTATGAGGCGACGCTGGCCGCTGCCCGCGAGCTTCGCGGCGATTTCTCGGTCGACCGCGTGCTGGCGATCGGCGACGGCATGCCGACCGATGTGCGCGGCGCCTTGAATTACGGCCTCGACCTTCTCTACATCAGCGGCGGTATCCACGCCAAGGAATACACCCTGAACGGCGAGACCGACGAGGCGATCCTCAACGCCTATCTCGATCGGGAAAAAGCCGCGCCGAAGTGGTGGATGCCACGCCTTGCATAAAGAGAAGCCAGCCGATGACCGTCTTCCACCGCAATGAAACCCGGGAACCCTTGCCTGCCCATCTAAAGGGCGGCGTCATTGCCATCGGCAATTTCGACGGCGTGCACCGTGGCCACCAATCGGTGCTCAGCCGCGCGCTCGAAATCTCCAGGGCCCGCGGTATCCCCGCTTTGGTGCTGACGTTCGAGCCGCATCCGCGCACGGTCTTCCGGCCTGAGACACCGGTCTTCCGCCTGACGCCCGCACCATTGAAGGCCCGCATCCTGGAAACGCTCGGTTTCGGCGCCGTCATCGAATATCCCTTCGATTATGAGTTTTCGCAGCGCTCGGCCGATGATTTCATCCATTCGATCCTCAAGGATTGGCTCGGCGCCTCAGAGGTCGTCACCGGCTTCGATTTCCATTTCGGCCGCGGCCGCGAGGGCGGTCCGGCCTTCCTGATGAATGCCGGCCAGACCTATGGCTTCGGCGTCACCCTGATCGACGCCTTCCGCGACGAAAACGCCGACGTCGTCTCTTCGAGCCATATCCGCGCGCTTTTAAGCGACGGCAATGTCAGCGAAGTCGCCGGCATGCTGGGCTATCATTATACGGTTGAGGCCGAGGTGATCGACGGCGAAAAGCTCGGCCGGCAGCTCGGGTTTCCCACCGCCAACATGCGCCTGCCGCCGGAGGTCGAACTCGCCGCCGGTATCTACGCCGTCCGCTTCCGCCGCCAGGACGGCACGCTGCACGACGCCGTCGCAAGCTACGGCCGCCGCCCGACGGTTACGGAAAACGGTGCACCGTTGCTCGAAACCTACCTTTTCGATTTCAGTGGCGATCTCTACGGCCAGCGCTGCGCCGTCTCCTTCTTCGGCTATATCAGACCGGAGCTGAAATTCGACGGCCTCGATCCGCTGGTCGCCCAGATCAAGCGCGACGAGGAGGAGGCGAGGGCGCTGCTTTCCGGTGTGAAACCGCTGGGCGAACTCGACCGGAAGCTTTGTTTTTCCTGACGTCGCCGTGAGCGTGGCGGCAGCGGGGAGACCAGCGATTCCTGCCACCGATGCCGATGGCGCAACCGCGAATTCTGCTCTTCCTTTTCCAGGCAAAAACGCCTATGAACCGCCGCTATGACGAAATTTCGGCTGGCGATGACGATGCGAATTATCGGCCCGGCCTTCCGCGCGCGCTAAGCGGCCGGAAGGTCCGGGTTTTTGGCGCTTGGATACAAGCGCTTCCGTCACCAGCTTTTTCACGCCCGTTGCGCCCCTTCCTGGGCCGCCAGAAACGATTGTCCGATATGACCGACACAGCCGAAAAGATCGACTATTCGAAGACCCTCTATTTGCCCGAAACCGATTTCCCCATGCGCGCCGGCCTGCCGCAGAAGGAGCCGGAGCTGGTCAAACGCTGGCAGGAGATGGGTCTCTACAAGAAATTGCGCGCTTCGGCCGCCGGCCGCGAAAAGTTCGTGCTTCACGACGGCCCGCCCTATGCCAATGGCAACATCCATATCGGCCACGCGCTGAACAAGATCCTCAAGGATGTCATCAACCGCTCGTTCCAGATGCGCGGTTACGACGCCAATTACGTGCCCGGCTGGGATTGCCACGGCCTGCCGATCGAATGGAAGATCGAAGAGAAGTACCGCGAGAAGGGAAAGAACAAGGACGAGGTCCCGGTCAACGAATTCCGCCGCGAATGCCGTGAGTTTGCCACCGGCTGGATCAAGACCCAGGCCGAAGAGTTCAAGCGTCTCGGCATCGAAGGCGACTTCGACAATCCCTATACGACGATGAACTTCCACGCGGAAGCGCGCATCGCCGGCGAACTCCTGAAGATCGCCGCAAGCGGCCAGCTTTATCGCGGCTCCAAGCCGATCATGTGGTCGGTCGTCGAGCGCACGGCGCTGGCCGAGGCCGAAGTCGAATACCAGGATTACGAGAGCGACACGATCTGGGTGAAATTCCCCGTTGTCGAAGGTCCGGCTGCGCTCAAGGATGCGTTCGTGGTCATCTGGACGACCACGCCCTGGACGATCCCCGGCAACCGCGCGATCTCTTTTTCCGCACGTGTCTCCTACGGTCTCTACGAGGTAACGGCTGCCGAGAACGATTTTGGTCCGCGTCCCGGCGAAAAGCTGATCTTTGCCGACAAGCTGGCTGAGGAATCCTTCGCCAAGTCCAAGCTGCAGTACAAGCGCCTGGGCGATGTCTCTGCGGCCGACTTCGCAGCGATGGCCTGTGCCCATCCCTTCAAGGGTCTGGACGGAGGCTATGAATTCGCCGTGCCATTGCTTGATGGCGATCACGTCACCGATGATGCCGGCACCGGTTTCGTGCACACGGCACCCAGCCACGGCCGCGAAGACTTCGATGCCTGGATGTCGGCCGTCCGCACGCTGGAGGCTCGTGGCATCGACTCCAAAATCCCGTTCCCGGTCGACGACGGCGGCTTCTACACATCGGATGCCCCCGGCCTCGAGGGCGCACGCGTCATCGACGATAACGGCAAGAAGGGCGATGCCAACGACCGCGTCATCAAGGAACTGATCGCCCGCGGCGCGCTCTTTGCCCGCGGCCGGCTGAAGCATCAGTATCCGCATTCCTGGCGCTCGAAGAAGCCGGTGATCTTCCGCAACACGCCGCAATGGTTCGTCCATATGGACAAGACCCTTGCCGACGGCACGACGCTGCGTTCGCGCGCTCTCGGTGCGATCGACGACACCCGCTTCGTGCCCGCCGCCGGCCAGAACCGCCTGCGCGCCATGATCGAAGGCCGCCCGGACTGGGTTCTTTCTCGTCAAAGAGCATGGGGCGTACCGATCGCCGTCTTTGCCGACGAGCAGGGCGAGGTCCTCGTCGACGAAGCCGTCAGCGCCCGCATCCTCGACGCCTTCGAACAGGAGGGCGCCGACGCCTGGTTTGCCGAAGGCGCCAAGGAGCGCTTCCTCGGCAACGATCATGACCATGCCCGCTGGACGCAGGTCATGGATATCCTCGATGTCTGGTTCGATTCTGGCTCGACGCACACCTTCACGCTCGAAGACCGCCCGGACCTGAAGTGGCCGGCCGACCTTTATCTCGAGGGTTCCGACCAGCATCGCGGCTGGTTCCATTCGTCACTGCTGGAATCGGCGGCCACCCGTGGCCGCGCCCCTTATAACGCCGTCCTTACCCATGGCTTCACCATGGACGAGAAGGGCGAAAAGATGTCGAAGTCGAAGGGCAATGTCACCGCGCCGCAGGAAGTGATGAAGGACGCCGGCGCCGACATCCTGCGCCTCTGGGTCATGACCTCGGACTATGCCGACGACCTGCGCGTCGGCAAGACGATCATCCAGACCAATGTCGATGCCTATCGCAAGCTGCGCAACACCATCCGCTGGATGCTCGGCACGCTCGCCCACGACACGGGCGAGGAGATCGAGTTTGCCGATCTGCCGGAGCTGGAGCAGTTAATGTTGCACCGGCTTGCCGAACTCGACGAGCTGGTGCGCGAAAACTACGATGCCTTCGATTTCAAGAAGATCGCCCGCGCACTGATCGATTTCGCCAATGTCGAGCTGTCGGCCTTCTATTTCGATGTCCGCAAGGATGCGCTCTACTGCGACGCGCCATCGAGCCTGCGCCGGCGCGCCAGCCTGCACGTCATCCGTCAGATTTTCGATTGCATGGTGACCTGGCTTGCCCCGATGCTGCCCTTCACCACCGAAGAGGCCTGGCTGTCGCGCAATCCGTCCGCCGTTTCCGTGCATCTGGAGCAATTTGCCCCGGTTGCAAAGGAATGGCGTAACGATGCCCTGGCCGAGAAGTGGAAGAAGATCCGCACGGTCCGCTCGGTTGTCACAGGCGCGCTGGAAATCGAGCGCAAGGACAAGCGCATCGGCTCCTCGCTGGAAGCGGCGCCGGTCGTCCACATCGCCGATCCGGAATTGCTGAAGGCGCTGGAAGGCCAGGACTTCACCGAAGTCTGCATCACCTCGGCAATCGAGGTCAGGGCCGGCGAAGGCCCGGCCGAAGCTTTCCGCCTGGCCGAAGTGCCTGAGGTTAGCGTCGTGCCGAAGCTTGCAGAGGGTGAGAAATGCGCCCGCTCCTGGCGGATCACCAGGGACGTCGGTTCCGATCCCGAATATCCCGACGTCTCGGCCCGTGATGCTGCAGCCCTTCGCGAGCTTGCGCTGCTCGCGTGAAGAATATTGCCGGGTGAATTGCGTTTTCGCGGTTCATCCGGTAAAAGCTGCCTGAAAATGGCCGGATTTTTGCGTCAGGGGGACGGTTGTCCGGTTGGGCAACGATTGCACCGGTGGCTGGAAGGGTTTTCATGTTCGCAACGCATTGGTTCCGTATGGGCGCCTGCCTGTCTGTCGTCATGGCGGGATGCTCCCTGGTCTCCAGCTGCGCCAGCAGCCCGACCTACGGCACCGACAAGACTGCCATGGAGCAATTGACCGACGATCTCGGACAGTCCGTGTCGCTGACCGGGCCCGACCCGAAGAACAAGGGCGTCAAGTACACGCCGCGCCCGACGCTGGTACTGCCGGCCCAGGCGCAGAAGGAAACCCTCGTTGCGCCGCAGCAGACGGTCGCCAACAAGGACAATCCGCAATGGATTGAATCGCCGGAGGAAACGCGCGCCCGCCTCGTCGGGGAAGCAGACGCGAACTCCGACAATCCGAACTACCGCTCGCCGCTCGCCAGCTCGGCAATCGAAGGCGGACGGCGCACGACGGAAGCGCAGACCAAGGCCTATCGTGAAGCCCGCGCCCTGCAGAAGGGCTCCTATATCGATCAGCGCCGCTATATTTCCGATCCGCCGCCGGGCTACCGCACCGTCGACGATCCGGCAAAGCTCGACGATGTCGGCGAGCCCGAGCTCAAGAAGCAGAAAAAGCGCAAGAAGGATGCGGCGGTCGCCAACACCGGCAAGCAGTGGTGGAACCTCCTGCAATAGCGGCCTTTGAGCGTTTGAAAAGACGCGCGGCGCTGTAAAGATTACGGCGCCTCTCTCTTTTGCGAAAAGAATCGTCTTAGGATGTCGGCCGATTGCACCTCGTTGAAGCCGGAATAAACCTCCGGAGCGTGGTGACAGGTGGGCTGCGCATAAAATCGCACGCCATTGTCGACGCCGCCGCCCTTCGGGTCTTCGGCGCCGTAATAGAGCCTGCGGATACGCGCAAACGAGATGGCTGCCGCGCACATGGTGCAAGGCTCGAGCGTCACATAGAGATCGGCGCCGACGAGACGCTCCTGTCCGAGCGTTTCGCAGGCAAGCCGGATCGCAGCGATTTCGGCATGCGCGGTCACGTCTTTAAGCTCGCGCGTGCGGTTTCCCGCCTGGGAAATGGCGATATCGTCGATAACGATGACGGCGCCGATCGGCACCTCGCCGCGTTCTCCGGCGGCACGCGCTTCTTCAAGCGCCATCTCCATGAAACGATTTGTCTTCACGATCGCAAGAATTTCCACTTAACCGCAGATGCGTGACCTGATAGACAGGCCCAAAAGGCAGGCAAACAACAAATGACACCCAAAGACAAGCCAAAACGCCCGGGCGCGAAGCCCTTTTCACGGGACGACGGGCCGAAGGCCGGCGCGAAGCCTGGCGGCGCGAAGCCGGCAAAGGCTGCGATCGCCGCCGAGGCCGATAGCGAGGCCAAGGCCGAACGCATTTCCAAGGTGATGGCACGCGCCGGCGTCGCGTCCCGCCGCGACATCGAACGGATGATCATGGAAGGCCGTGTAACGCTGAACGGCAGGGTTCTCGACACCCCCGTCGTCAACGTCACGCTCGCCGATCGCATCGAGGTCGACGGCGTGCCGATCCGCGGCATCGAGCGCACCAGGCTATGGCTCTATCACAAGCCGGCCGGTCTGGTGACGACCAATGCCGATCCGGAAGGCCGGTCGACCGTCTTCGACAATCTGCCGGAAGAACTGCCGCGCGTCATGTCGATCGGCCGCCTCGATATCAACACCGAAGGCCTGCTGCTGCTGACCAATGACGGCGGTCTCGCCCGCGCGCTCGAGCTGCCGGCGACCGGTTGGCTGCGCCGCTACCGTGTCCGCGCTCATGGCGAGATCGATCAGGACGCGCTCGACAAGCTGAAGGACGGCATCGCCGTTGACGGCGTGCTCTATGGCTCGATCGAGGCGACGCTCGACCGCACGCAAGCGTCGAACGTCTGGATCACCATGGGTCTTCGCGAAGGCAAGAACCGCGAAATCAAGAACGTGATGGGTGCGCTCGGCCTCGACGTCAACCGCCTGATCCGCATTTCCTATGGCCCGTTCCAGCTCGGCGACTTGCCGGAAGGCCATGTCATCGAAGTGCGCGGCCGCACGCTTCGCGACCAGCTCGGCCCGCGCCTGATCGAGGAAGCCAAGGCGAATTTCGACGCGCCGCTCTACAACGCGCCGGCCGTCGCGGCCGAGGAAGAGGCTGAAGCCCCAGTACCGGAAAGGCGCGAGCAGCGTCCGCGCCGCGACGAAGACAAGCGCGAACGGGCGCTGAGCCGCCTCGACACCAAGCGCGACGATCGCCACGGTGGCGGGCGTAGAGATGACGATCGCCGCGATAGCGGCCGCAGGGATGATGACAAGCCCAAGCGTCCTCAGCCGCTCGGCCAGCGTCGCAGCGCCAATGTCTGGATGGCGCCCGGCGCCCGGCCACTTGGCGAAAAGGCTGCAGCGAAAGCCGCCAAGAATGAGCAGACCGCGCGCCGGCGCGGCGAGCAGGCGCCGGCAAAGGGTGCCGGTTCCCACCATATCGAGGATCGCCCGCGCACGCAGATCAATCGCGTGCGCGAGGAGGACGGCGAATGGATCCGTTCGAGCGAGCAGCCCCACCGCAAGGATGAGGGCGAAGGCTCCGGCCGCAAGCGCTCGTTCGGGGATCGGCCTGCCCGCGAAGACCGCGGTTTTGGCGACCGCCCGGCGCGCGGCGAACGCCCCCCCCGTGAAGGGGGTGACGAACGTCCGCGTACCAGAAGCTCTGCCGGCGAAGGCCGTGCGGAGCGTCCGCGCGGCGACCGGCCTTTCGGCGATCGTCCCTCGCGCGGCGATCGGCCCTTCGGCGACAAGCCGCGTGGTGATCGCAAACCGCGTGCGGATGGCGACGAGCGTCCTCGTGCCGCCAGAGCCTCCACCGGTGAGGCCCGGTCGGAGCGTCCGCGCGGCGACCGGCCTTTCGGTGATCGTCCTTCCCGCGGAGATCGCCCCTTCGGCGACAAGCCGCGTGGAGATCGCAAGCCGCGTGCGGATGGTGACGAGCGTCCTCGTGCCGCCAGAGCCTCCACCGGTGAGGCCCGTTCGGAGCGTCCGCGCGGCGACCGGCCTTTCGGTGATCGTCCTTCCCGCGGAGATCGCCCCTTCGGCGACAAGCCGCATGGTGATCGCAGACCGCGCGAGGACGGTGATGAACGTCCGCGCGCAGCCAGGGCCTTCGCCGGCGAAGGCCGCTCTGAGCGTCCACGTGGAGAACGAACCTTCGGCGACAAATCTACGGGCGGCAGGCCTTCGGGCGACAAGCCTTCGGGTGACAAGCCGCGCGGCAAGGGCTTTGGTGCCAAGCCGGGTGGGGCCAAGAATTTTTCCGGTAAGCCGAAGGGCGCCAAGCCAGGCAGTGACAGGCCAGGCAGTGACAGGCCGGGCGGCGACAGGCCTGCGGGCGGGCCGTCCAGAGGTGGTGCAAAAGGAAAGGGAATGACACGCGGTGCGGATCGTCGGCGGTGAATTTCGCGGACGGCCTCTCGCCGTGCCAAAATCCAACGATATCCGGCCGACTGCCGACCGGACGCGCGAGAGCCTGTTCAATATATTGAGCCATGCCTATCCGGAATGTGTCGACGGCACCCGGATACTCGACCTTTTTGCCGGAACCGGCGCCGTTGGCCTCGAAGCCGTTTCACGCGGCTGTCGTCATGCGCTCTTCGTCGAAAACAGCGTCGAGGGCAGGGCGCTGCTCTGGGAAAACATCGATGCGCTCGGCCTGCACGGCCGCACGCGCATCCTGCGCCGCGATGCCACCGATCTCGGCAGCGTCGGCAATCTCGAAGCCTTCGACGTGCTGTTTGCCGACCCGCCCTATGGCAAGGGTCTCGGCGAGAAGGCAATGGCGGCCGCCGCTCAGGGCGGCTGGCTGCGGCCTGGCGCGATCGCGGTGCTGGAAGAACGCGCCGATATTGTCGTTTCCGTGCATCCTTCCTATGTTTTCCTCGAAAACCGCATCTTTGGCGATACGAGGGTGCATTTCTTCCGGTATCAGCCGCAATAAGCGGGGGCGGGCGTGCAGCAGGCAGAGATCATCAGCCCGAAACTGCCGGCGATCAGTGATCTCCCAACGGTCGCCGTCGCTTTCGGCGGCGGCGGCGCGCGCGGGCTTGCCCATATCCATGTGATCGAGACGCTCGACGAACTCGGGATCCGGCCAGTGGCGGTGTCAGGCTCGTCGATGGGTGCGATCATGGGGGCCGGCATGGCCGCCGGCATGTCCGGCGCCGAAATCCGCGAACATGCGCTGGCGACCGTCGGCAACAGGACGGCCGTCGTCAGCCGCATCTGGGGCCTGAGGCCGGCGACGGTGCGGGATGCCGTGGCCAAGGGCATCCGCATCGGCCAATTCAATCTGGAGCGGATCCTCAAGGCCTTCCTGCCGTCCGAGCTGCCGGCCCGCTTTGAAGATCTGCTGGTGCCAATGAAAGTCATCACCACAGATTATTACGGGCAGTGTGAAGTCATCATCGAAGAAGGCGAGCTGTTTCCGGCACTCGCTGCCTCATCCGCCATCCCCGCCGTCTTCATGCCGGTGCGCCTGCGCGACCGCGTGATGATCGACGGCGGCATCAGCAATCCGGTGCCTTACGAATGCCTGATGGATCTTGCCGACATCGTCGTCGGCATCGATGTCGTCGGCGCGCCGGAAGGCGACGGCACCCATATCCCGAACCGCATGGAGAGCATCTTCGGTTCCGGCCAGCTGATGATGCAGACGGCGATCACGCTGAAGCTGAAGCTCCGCCCGCCGCATATCTTCCTGCGCCCGGCAGTCGGCCGCACCGGCGTCATGGATTTCCTCAAGGCCCGCGATGTGCTGGCCATGTCCGTCGGTGTCAAGGACGACCTGAAATTCGCCCTCGACCGCGAGATCGAAGCGCGGCTGAAGCGCTGATGTTCTTTTGATTTACGCCTCCGCCGTCGCATCCACGGTGCCTGCCAGCGGATCGTCCTCGAAAGCATCGGCGGCACGTTTCGGCTTGACCAGCGGTTCGGGGCGGACGGGATGGGAAAACAGCATGTCGCGGCCGGCCTGCAATCCTTCGGACACCTGCAGCACCAGGCGCGCCTCGTCGCGCTTGCGGATATCCTCGCCGATTTCATAGGCATCGACCTCGGGCACACCAAGCGCCTCCAGCGTCCGCCGCCCGAAGAGCAGGCCTGATTCCAACGTTTCGCGCAGTTCGTAGTCGATACCCTTGTTACGCAGCTCGATCGAATGGATGCGATCGTAGGAGCGCACGTAAAGCCTGGTGTGCGGATAGTCCGCCTGCACCAGTTCCACCACCTTGTCGGTGATTTCCTTCTTCTGCGTGCAGACGAGCACGATCTTTGCCCGGTCGATGCCGGCCGAGCGCAGCACGTCCTTGCGGGCGCCGTCGCCGAAATAGATGCGAAAGCCGAAGGCGGAGGCCTGGCGGATACGGTCCGCCGAAAAATCGATGACGGTGACGCTGCGCCCGCCGGCAAGCAGGATCTGGGCGGCGATCTGGCCGAAACGCGAGAAGCCGACCATCAACACATCGGCGCCGGCACCCTCGAAATCCTCGTCCAATTCCTCATGCTCATCGCCGCTGAGCAGCCGCTTGGAAAGAGCCGCGCCGATCGGCGTCAGCGCCATGGACAGCGTGACGATCGCGACCAGCAGCGATGCCGTGCTCGCCGACATCAGCCCGACGGTTGCCGCCGCGGTAAACAGCACGAAGCCGAATTCGCCGCCTTGCGGCAGCAGAAAGGCGATCCGGATCGCATCGTTGTGCGGAGAGCCGGAGATCCGGCAAAGCCCGTAGATGATGATCGCCTTGACCGCCATGATGATCGGCACCGCAACGATGACGAAGAGCGCGTTGTCGGCAAGCACGTCGAGCTGCAGCGACAGGCCGACGGCGATGAAGAAGATGGCGAGCAGCACGCCGCGGAAGGGCTCGATATCGGCCTCCAGCTCGTGCCGGTAGGAGGATTCGGCGAGCATCACCCCGGAGAGGAAGGCGCCCATCGCCATCGAAAGCCCGGCAAGCTGCATCAGGCTTGCCGATCCCATGACGACGAAAAGGGCGGCGGCAATCATCGCCTCGCGCGCGCCGGTCCGGGCGATGATCTGGAAGAGCGGCGTCAGCAGGTAACGCCCCATGACGACCATTGCCGCGACCGCGCCGACGGCGACGGCGAAATCGGCGAGCGGCGCATTGCTGCCCTTGCCGCCGCCGTCGAGAACGGTGATCAGCGCCAAGAGCGGCACGATCGCCAGGTCCTGGAACAGCAGCATCGAGAAGGAACGCTGCCCGTATTTCGTATTGACGTCGCCGTCGCCCTCGAGGATCTGCATGGCGAAGGCCGTCGACGACAGTGCCAGGCCAAAGCCGGCGACGATGCTGCCGCGCCAATCGAGAACGTGGGAAAACCAGGCGAGCGCGGTCAGCGCCAGCCCGGTCACCACCACCTGCGCCGTGCCGAGGCCGAAGATGTCGCGCCGCATCTGCCAGAGGCGGCTGGGTTTCAATTCCAGTCCGATGATGAAGAGCAGGAAGACGACGCCGAGTTCGGCGACCGCAAGGATCTGTTCACCGTCGGTGATGCCGTGGAAGACAGGGCCGATGACGATGCCGGCAGCGAGATAGCCGAGCACCGTGCCGAGCCCGAGCTTCTTGAAGATCGGCGCGGCGACCACGGCTCCGCCGAGCAGCAGGATCGTTTCGGAAAAAAAGGCATTGGACGCTGACATCAGGGCAATTTCTTTCGACGGCGGGAAGCAGGCGGGCAACCCCCGACAAAGAATCGGCGGCGGCGGCCTTGATGCTTGGGAGAGTGCACAATAAATGGAAGCCGAAGGAAAGGCCAAATCATGTCCTCAGAAATTGATTCCTCGACACTTCTTTCCCGCGCAAGTCAATTGATCGATCTGGCCAAGAAGGCGGGGGCCGACGCCGCCGACGCCGTCGTCGTCCGGTCGCGCTCGCAATCGGTCAGCGTCCGCCTCGGCAAGGTCGAGGGCACCGAATCTTCCGAAAGCGACGATTTTTCGCTGCGCGTCTTCATCGGCAAACGCGTCGCCAGCGTTTCGGCCAATCCGGGCTTCGATCTCCAGGCGCTTGCCGAACGCGCCGTCACCATGGCCAAGGTCTCGCCGGAAGATCCGTTCGCCTGCCTGGCGGATGAGGCGAGCCTGTCGAAATCCTATCCCGACCTGCAATTGCTCGATACCACCGAGGTCTCCTCCGAGATGCTGCGCGAGGCGAGCCTCGCCGCTGAGGCAGCCGCTCTGGCGGTCGAGGGTGTCACCAATTCCTCCGGCGCCGGCGCCTCGGCCGGCATGGGCGGCCTCGTCCTTGCCACCTCGCACGGTTTTGAGGGCAGTTACATGGCGTCGCGCTTCGGCCATTCCGTCAGCGTCATATCGGGCGAAGGCACCGGCATGGAACGCGACTATGACTACGACAGCCGCCTCTACTATGCCGAACTCGACGATCCCGCTGAAATCGGTCGTCGCGCCGGCGAACGGGTGGTAAAGCGCATCAATCCTCGCCAGGTGCCGACCAGCAAGGATGTTACCGTGATCTTCGACCCGCGCGTCGCCCGCGGCTTCGTCGGCCATATCGCCGGCGCGATCAATGGCGCTGCCGTCGCCCGCAAGTCCAGCTTCCTGCGCGACAAGATGGGTCAGCAGGTGCTGAAGGCGGGCCTGTCGATCACCGACGATCCGTTGATCGTGCGCGGCCCCTCCTCGCGGCCATTCGACGGTGAGGGCGTGTCGGGCGAGCGGCTGGTGATGATCGAGGACGGCGTCTTGAACCACTGGTTTCTCTCGACCTCGACCGCCCGCGAATTGGGTCTGGAAACCAATGGCCGCGGCGTGCGCGGCGGCACCGCCGTCTCGCCGTCCTCCACCAATCTTGCCCTTGAACCCGGGGACATCTCGCCCGAGGAACTGATCCGCAGCGTCGGCAACGGTTTTTATGTCACCGAATTGATCGGCCACGGCGTCAACATGATCACCGGCGAGTACAGCCGCGGCGCCACCGGCTTCTGGATCGAGAACGGTGAACTCACCTTCCCGGTTTCCGAGGTGACGATTGCCTCGAACCTCAAGGACATGTTCATGCGCCTGACGCTGGCAAACGACATCGATCGCAAATTCGGCGTCGCGGCTCCGACCTTCGCCATCGAAGGCATGACGCTCGCAGGGCGCTGAACATCCCTTCGCAAAAATGTGCGGCGGTTTCGGACGATATCATGCTGCTACTATTGAACTGAGAAACGGATAGGCGAGATGAGCGATAGGGAAAAGTCTCGCTGGCAGGGCGATCTCACGTTGATTGCCGATGCTGCGAAAGAGGCCGGTGCGGTTGCTTTCGGCTTTTTCAACCAGTCTCCTGAGGTCTGGTGGAAAAACGGCGACCGCTCCCCCGTCAGTGCCGCCGACTTCGCCGCCAACAAGACGCTCGAGACCATTCTGCGCAAGGCCCGGCCGGATTATGGCTGGTTGTCTGAGGAAACTGACGATGATGCCGACCGCCTCCTGCGCGAGACGCTGTTCATCGTCGATCCGATCGACGGCACGCGCGCCTTCCTCGGCGGGCAAAAGGTCTGGTGCGTCAGCGTCGCGGTCGTTCATCGCGGCCGGCCGGTCGCCGGCGTGCTCTATGCCCCGGCGCTCGAGGAACTCTATGAGGCGACCGAAGGTGGCGTGGCGATGAAGAATGGCGCGCCCTTTACCGTCTCCGCCGCAGGACCGGAGCAGGTGAGCCGCCTGGCGATCGGCGAGGATCTGTTGAAGACCTTCCCGCCGGAGTTTCGCGACCGGGTCACCCGCCAGAAGCACATACCCTCGCTTGCCTATCGCATCGCCATGGTGGCGGACGGTCGTCTCGAAGGCACCTTCGTCAAGAGCAATTCGCATGATTGGGACCTTGCCGCCGCCGATCTTATCCTGGCCTGCGCGGGCGGTGGCCTTGTCGACCTTGAAGGCAGGCCGATCGTCTACAATCGCGCCGCCGTTACCCACAACGTCCTCTGCGCAGCACCTACGCCCCGTCTCGACGAATTCCTCGTGGCCTTTGCTGGGCGACGAGACAGTTGACGTTTCCGTCAAAATCCCGCAGATGGGGTGGCGGAGGAGAATAGCAGAAAGAGAACAAAAAATGACTGACTCCGGTGACAAGAAGCAGCTTCTGCATCTCGTTTTTGGCGGCGAACTGGAAAGCCTCGATGATGTCCAGTTCCGTGATCTGAGCGGTCTCGATATCGTCGGCATTTTCCCGGATTATGCCACGGCGCTGACGGCCTGGAAGGCGAAAGCGCAACAGACGGTCGACAATGCGCATATGCGCTACTTCATCGTCCACATGCATCGTTTGCTCGATCCGCAGGAAAAGGCCAGGGGCAACTGACCTCGCTAGAAACAGGTTGATTTCAGGCCGGGTCGGCCCCAAGTCTGAATCCTGTTCTGAATTAATTGGTTAGGGCATGGTGTCGTGAGAAAACCGCTTGCACCTTTCGGCATCACGCTCTTGTGCCGCCGGCGAGCGGGGCTTTCCGGCATCGGGCGCTCCGGATTGTTTGACGCATTCTGAACAAATTGATCGGTCATTGCGGCCGCAACGATAATGAGGGAATGGGTTTGATGTCGATCGGTTTGGATCGGAGACTGGCGCGATGAGTTCCCGGATGGCTCGGTTCGGTCTGAGCGCATACCGTCTGGCGGGAACCGTGGCCTCTCCTGTTGTCGGCCTCTATATCACCTACCGCACCGCCAAGGGCAAGGAAGACCGAGCGCGCCGCCTGGAACGCTTCGGCTATCCAAGCGCCAATCGGCCGCAAGGCCCGCTCGTCTGGTTCCATGCCGCAAGCGTCGGTGAAACCAATGCCGTCATCCCGCTGATCCGCGAAATCCGCCGCCGCGATATCCATGTCATCCTGACGACCGGCACCATCACCTCCGCCAAGCTCGCCGCCGAGCGGCTCGGTCAAGACGCAATCCACCAATATGTGCCGCTCGACCTGAAGCCGTCGGTCAGCCGCTTCCTCGATTACTGGCAGCCCGATTGCGCCATCATCGCCGAATCCGAGATCTGGCCGGCAACGGTGCTGGAGCTTGGCCGCCGCCGCATTCCGCAGATCCTGATCAATGCCCGCATGTCGGACCGCTCCTTTACCCGCTGGCGCCGCCGCCCGGCGATAGCCGAAGCCCTGTTCGAGAATCTCGCCCTCGTCATCGCCCAGTCGGATATGGATGCAGAACGTTTCCGCGATCTCGGCGCTGTTCCCGTCATCACCTCCGGCAATCTGAAGGTCGACACCGACGCACCGCCTTATGACAGCGCTGTCCTTGCCCGCTACAAGAAGCAGATCGGCGACCGCAAGACCTGGGCGGCGATCTCGACCTTCGACGGCGAGGAGAATGCCGCTGCCATCGTCCATCGGGCGCTGAGGGAGCGCGATCGTCAATTGACGATCATCGTGCCGCGTCATCCGGAGCGCTGCGACGAGATCGAGGCGGCCCTGGTCAAGCTGGGGCTGAAGGTCGCCCGCCGCACCCGTGACGATGTCTTGTCGGCCGATGTCGATATTTTCCTCGGTGATACGATCGGCGAAATGGGCCTCTATTTGAGACTGACGGAAATCGCTTTCGTCGGCCGCTCGCTGTTTGCCGAAGGCGGCCAAAACCCGCTGGAGCCCGCCATGCTCGGCTGCGCCGTTCTCTCCGGCGGCCATGTACAGAATTTCCGCGATGCCTATCAGAAGCTCGCCCGCAGCGGCAGCGCCCGCATGGTGCGCGATACCGAAATGCTGGCCAAGGGCGTGCATTACCTGCTGATCAATGATGAAGCCCGCCGCAATATGATCGAGGCCGGCATCACCGCGGTGCACGAGATGCGCGGTGCGCTGACCGCGACCGTGAAAGGGCTGGAACCCTACATCAATCCGCTGACGGTGAAGGCGCGGTTGCTGCCCAAGGCCGTGGCCCAGGTCTGAGGATATATCATGTCGGCAGCGGCCCATATCAAAGGCATTCTCTTCGACAAGGACGGCACTCTGCTCGACTATGACGAGAGCTGGCTGCCGGTGAACCGGGAGCTTGCCCGCATCGCCGCGGAAGATGACCCGCTTCTGGCCGACCGGCTGCTGTCTGCCTGCGGCATGGATCCGGTGACCGGCCATATCGTTCCCGACAGCCTGCTTGCTGCCGGCAATACCCGCCAGATTTCCGAGGGTCTGGTTGCTGCGGGCTCGATGGTCGATGTCGACGAACTGACGGTGCGCCTAGACGCCCTGTTTTCCAGCGCCGCCGAATTTTCCGTGCCGGTGACCGACCTCGCCGGCTTCTTCGCAAGGCTGCATCGGCGCGGCTTCAAGCTCGGTGTCGCCTCCAGCGACAACGAACGGTCGATCCGCCAAACGGCGGAACGCTTCGGTTTTGCCCGCTACGTCGATTACATCGCCGGCTACGACAGCGGTTTCGGGGTCAAACCGGAGCCGGGCATGGTACTCGGCTTCTGCGCCGCGACCGGACTTTCGCCTGAGGAAGTTGCCATGGTCGGCGACAACAATCACGATCTGCACATGGGCCTGAATGCCGGCACAGGGCTCAGGATTGCAGTGCTGACCGGCACCGGTTCGCGCGATTCGCTTGCCGCTGCAGCCGATCATGTGCTCGACGATATCACCGCTCTCGAGGCGCTGCTGCCGGATCTGCAGCCAGCCTGACCGGCAGCATTCAACCTCGAAGATCGGAATCGATTTTCGAGGTTGAGTGCCAGTTCAAAGTCATAGAGCGTCCTTGACGCGTCCAATCGGGCGCGCGGCGCTCTAAGGGCTTGCATTTTCATCGATTTTGGCCTCTCAATCCCGCCGGTCGAAAAGCAAGGGGCCGGTTGCCGCAAGGCGGGCAGGGGAGCGGGACGGCAAGATGATATCCGAAGCGCCGCCGTTCTGGTGGCGGAAAGCCGATTGGCGGGCCTGGCTGCTGCTGCCGCTTTCCTTTGTCTACGGCCGTATCGCCGGCCACCGCATGGCCCATGCGCGCCGCGCCTCGGTTCCTATTCCCGTCATCTGCGTCGGTAATTTCACTGTCGGCGGCGCCGGCAAGACGCCGACGGCGCTGACCATTGCCCGTGCCGCCAAGGCGAAAGGGCTGAAGCCCGGCTTTCTCAGCAGGGGTTACGGCGGATCGCTCGATGTGACGACGGTGGTCGATCCCGATCATCACCGTGCGGTCGCCGTCGGCGATGAGCCACTGCTGCTTGCCCAGGAGGCGTTGACGGTGATTTCTCGCCGGCGCGTCGACGGTGCTCAGCGGCTGGTGGCGGAGGGCGCCGACCTCATCATCATGGATGACGGTTTCCAGAGTGCCCGGTTGGCGATCGACTATGCCCTGCTCGTCATCGACGCGACCCGCGGCCTCGGCAATGGCCATATCGTGCCCGGCGGCCCTGTCCGCGCGCCGATCGGCCAGCAGCTGCGTTCTGCGACAGCCCTGCTGAAGGTCGGTGGCGGCAATGCCGCCGACAGGATCGTCCGCATGGCGGCGCGCGCCGCAAAACCCTATTTCACCGCATCGCTGAAAGTGCGCGGCAACAACACGCTTGCCGGCATGAAGGTGCTCGCCTTCGCCGGCATCGCCGATCCTGCCAAATTCTTCCGCACGGTCGAATCGCGCGGCGCCGAAATCGCCGTCGCCAAGACCTTCGGCGATCATGAACACCTGACCGAAGAGGAGATCGACGACATCCTGACGACCGCCGAGCGTCAGGACCTGCTGATCGTCACGACATCCAAGGATTTCGTCCGCCTCTCCGGCCATCCCGGCAAGGCGGCGCAGCTTATTGAAAAGTGCCGGGTGATCGAGGTCGACATGGTATTCGAAGATCACCTCGCCCCGAGCCTGATCATCGACCGGGCGATCGCCGCCTGCCGCGAGCGCCGCCTCAGAGAATTGAAGGCTGAGGTTGAAGCGATTCCAGGAAAGGCCGAACCGCTCTAATCAGGCTGCAGCAAAACGTCCTCCCGTGGCAGAGACACCGGAAGTCAGACCAAGCCAGAGTGCTGCTCACATCTGTCCTTGCAATGTTATCACACGATCGAGTGAAGCAAAGTTTCGCGCGCCGAGGTCAGATGCGACCGGCAAGCGTGATTGATCAACGCGAGATTGCGGCTTTCGAGGGCATCGATCAGCGCCAGATGTTCCCCAATGGCGACCTCATTCCGCGCGCGTTCATCCCGCTTGTTCCACTGATAGTGATAGTGGAAGACCATGGCGATCACGTCTTGGAAGCTTTCGATAAAGCGGTTTGGCGCGACAGCCACAATCAGCCGATGGAATCGGCTGTCCAGTTCCGAGAAATCCTGAAACCGTGCATCGATATCCGCGAGCAGTTCCAGATGTGCCGCCCGTATAGCACGCACCTGCTTCCAGATGGGCGAGCCGTCGGGCAGGCTAGCGAACAGGCGTGCGGAGCGCATTTCGAACATCTCTCTGATCTCGAACAGTTCGAGTGCGAAACTCGCTGTGAACCCTTTAAAAACCCAGCCTGCATTCTGACGCTTCTCGATCAGCCCATATTTCTGAAATCGATTGAGAAACTCACGGACTATGGTTGTCGCGACGCCGAATTTCCGAGCTAATTCAGCCTCATTGATTTCTGTGCCCGGACAGGCATCGCCACGCAGCATCCATTCCATGAAACTCGTCTCGACCTGTTCCGAAATTGCTAAGGTCTCTTCCTTCGGATAGCGCTCTGTCTGCCGCGGCTGCTTCCGTATGATCCGCCTATGCGCTTCGGATATGATGATCCCACGTGCGGACATCGCCGCCAGCACCTTCCGCACAGTTGTTCTGCTTACGCCAAGCTGGGCGCGCAGTGCGTTTTCGGACGGCAATTCCTCCCCAAGATCGAATGTCCGAAGGATATCGATCATATCATTGAAGGCCCGCTTAAAGGTCGTATCCGTTCTCACTGAGCAACTCCCGGTATGTTTAGATATCCATAAAAAACAATTTGACGTACGTGTATCATATGTTTCTTATGTATAAAAAACCAGGGAGGCTCGGGAAATTTGGAAGACTCTGGGATTCTGCCTCAGAATTCGTCCCGGCCTGGTGGTTCGCAAGGTGCAACCTTCCACCCGAGACAATCTGGCATCACATTGGGACTGAAGCTTTTGAGCTTAGGCCCATTATTGATCCTCATTATACTCATTGCCGTCGTCAGTTTGATCACGCCGGCTTTTCTAAAGCCCAGCAACCTGGGGAACATCCTGGCGCAGACGGCGGTGATTGCTCTTGTGGCAATGGGGCAGCAGCTCGTTATCCTGACACGCGGGGTCGACCTGTCTGTCGGCTCAAATCTCGCGCTCGCGACAGTAGTCGGCGGACTCGTCTACCAGCAGGTTGATGCCTCGATCACCGTCATTATGGCCATGTTGCTTGCGGGTGCTGCCATCGGGGCGGTAAACGGCGTGGTGTTTGTCTACGGTCGGCTGCCACACCCCTTCATTATTACCCTTGCGACCTTGAGTATCTGCCGTGGCCTGGCACTTGCATTGGCGCCCGGCCACACCACCATGCGCGGGATGCCCGATACAGTTACTGCGATCGGTGGCGGCACGACGTTTGGTGTGCCCAATTCCTTCTTTGTCGTCGGGGTGTTCGGGTTCCTGTTTCTGATCCTGACAAAGTCAATGGTCTGTGGCAGATGGATCTATGCGGTCGGCGGCTCGCCGAATGCCGCCAGAAGCATGGGTATACCGGTAAAGGGTGTTCTGCTCTCGACCTACATTATCTCAGGCTTTTGTGCCGGTGCCGGCGCGGTGCTGCTGGCAGGACGGACCGGCGCCGCCTCGCCAATCTATGGCAATCTCTTGGAGCTCGACACGATTGCGGCGGTGATTATCGGTGGTGCTAGCTTCCTTGGCGGACGGGGCCATCTCGGCCACGCCCTGATCGGCGCCGTGCTGATCGGCGTCATCCGCAACGCCCTTAATCTTCTCGGCGTCGACGTGTTCTTTCAAATGATCGCGATCGGGCTCGTCATCGTCATCGCCGTAGAGGCTGACGTGCTTCGTAACCATCTCGAGGCGCGCGCGCGCGTGCTTCAATCGGCGAGAGTGCAATGAACGCTGCATCCGCCCCACCGGTCCTTTCGGTTCGAAATGCGCAGAAGCGCTTTGGCGCCATCCATGCCCTGAAAAATGTAAGCTTTGATGCATATGCAGGGGAGGTAACCGCTCTCCTGGGTGACAACGGCGCTGGCAAGTCGACGCTCGTCAAATGCATCAGTGGGCTTCATAGTCTCGACGAAGGAGAGATCCTTGTGGATGGTGCTCCCGTATTGCTCCATTCAACGGCGGCGGCCCGCCGCGCCGGCATTGAAACCGTCTATCAGGATCTGGCGCTTTTCGACAACCTGACCCCTGTGCAGAATTTCTATTGCGGGCGAGAAATCTCTTTCCCTTCTTGGCTGCCACGCCCGCTCCGCTTCCTCAACACGGGCGTGATGAAGCGGGAAGCAGCGCGTGTAATCGATCGTCTGAAGGTTAAGCTGCCGCGGTTCGACGCGCCGGTCGCGCTGATGTCTGGTGGACAGCGACAGGCGATTGCGGTCGCGCGCGCCATTGTTTTTGCACGCAAGCTGGTGATCCTTGACGAACCAACGGCCGCCCTCGGTGTTCGCGAATCTCGCCAAGTTCTCGACCTTGTCAATCAGCTTAAAGCTGAAGGCAATGCCGTGATCATAATCACACACAATATGGAACATGTCGTCGAAATCGCCGATCGGGCAGTGGTGCTGCGGCAGGGTCGCAAGGTGGGTGAACTGAAGCCAACCGAAGCGAACAAGCAGGACCTTGTCGCGATGATTGTCGGCGCCGAGACTTAAAGGAGATCGCTGCTTCGTTAGGGCAGTGGACAACGAGATCGCTCTAGAGGAGGGCGGTCGAAACATGGGAGGTGTATCATGAAACCGCAATCCCTGCTGGGAGCTCTCGCTCTCCTGGCTGTCGCTGCAGTCCCGTCCTTGGCGCAGGAGCCGGTCAAGCTCGGCTTTATAACCAAGTTCCCGGTACCGTTCTTCGCAACAATGGAGAACGCAGCCAAAGATTATGCAAAGAGAAATCCCGGCGTCGAGATCATCTACGGGCAGGGCACGTCCGCAACCGACATCGAGGGCCAGATTGCACAGATCGAGTCCATGGTGACACGAGGCGTGCAGGGCATTGCCCTCACGCCCGTCGATCCGACCGTGTCCGCTGCCCTGGACAAGGCGGTGGCGGCCGGTGTCAAGGTCGTGCTGATGGATAACAATATTCCGGATTGGAAAGGCAGGACGGCGCTTGCCACGACCGATAATTTCGCCGCGGGCAAAATCGCCGGCGAATATCTCAAAACTGTTCTTAAAGCCGGCGACACGCTCGGGATTCTCGAGGGTGTGCCCGGTGTGCCAGCGCTTGATGACCGTGTGAAGGGTATGCTTGAAGGGCTGCAGGGCCTTGACGTCAAGATCGTCGGGAAAGGCGCAACAAACTGCACCGAGGAACTCGGGATCAGTGTCGCCGAAGATCTGCTCACGAAGAACCCGGACCTCAAGGCCATTTACGCCGCTTGCGGCCCGCCCGCTGCTGGCGCGGCGCGCGCAATCAAGAATGCCGGCACTGCCAATGACAAGATTGTGCTGGTCGGTTTCGACTTCTGCTGCGGTGAAGAGGAAGCGCTGAAGAGTGGAATCGAGGATGCTTCGGTGGCGCAGTTCCCCACCAAGATGGCTGAACTCGGTGTGGATGCGCTGGTAAAATCGATTCGCGGAGAGACGGTGGAGTCTTTGATAGATTCTGGCGCCGCGCTCGTGACGCCTGAGAATATGGCGCAATTCAAGTAAACACTTGCCCCTCTGTGCAATTCGCAAAGAGCACATGGACCATGTTGTTGCTCAGCAAACGGCCCGTCCTGCGTGGGGCGGGCCGGACCTGTGGCCCCTCGCACGCGGCCGCGCTCTAACGCCGCTGGTTCGGCAGCACGCCGGCGCGTTTGTCGGCTTCGATGGCCGAGATCACGTCGGCATAGGGTTCCTGCCGGGCGACGCTCCAATAGCGCAATTCGTCGAGCGGGATCTGTTTTCCCGTCATCGCGCAGACGACATAGGAGCCGGGCGAGAGAATCTGGAAATCGCCGTCGAGGTACCGGATCTTCGCCTCGCGGTTTCCGTGTCCTTCGAACAAATTCATGCGCTCCGTTCCCTGCAGCCTGTCATTAAAGCTTGTCGCGCAAAAGTGTGCCGCGGATTTGCGATCACGACATGCGGAAAACCAAAGACCTAAAGCGTGGAAAGCGAATCTGAAAGATCGCGGCACGCTTTAGTCTGCCATACTCCCGCAAGGGCTGCTTTTCCAGCTTTTTTAGCTTCTGCCGAAAAGCCGCTCGATATCACTGAGCTTCAATTCGATATAGGTCGGCCGGCCATGATTGCACTGGCCGGAGCCTGGCGTCACTTCCATTTCCCGCAGCAGCGCGTTCATTTCCTCCGGCCGCAGCCGCCGTCCGGAGCGCACCGATCCGTGGCAGGCCATCGTCGCCGCCACATATTCGAGCTTGGCCGACAGGCCCGACGCCGTATCCCATTCGGCAATCTCGTCGGCAAGCTGGCGGATCAGGCCATGCGCATCGACCTCGCCGAGCATGGCCGGCGTCTCACGCACGGCGATCGCCCCGGGACCGAAACGCTCGATCGCCAGGCCGAGTTCGGAAAGCTCGGCCGCATGCTGCATCAGCCGGTCGCAATCCTCTTCCGGAATGTCGACGATCTCCGGGATCAGCAGCACCTGCGAGGCCAGCCGCTTCGAATGCAGCGCCTTGCGCATCGCCTCGAAGACCAGCCGCTCGTGTGCGGCATGCTGGTCGACGATCACCAGCCCGTCCTCGGTCTGGGCGACGATATAATTGGCGTGGATCTGCGCCCGCGCCGCGCCGAGCGGATAGCGTGCGACCGTCTCGGCTGCTGCCGGCTGCGGCGAAAACTGCGGCTCGGCCCGCGCCGTCGGCATCGACAGCCCGTCGAAGGAGGCCTGCGGCCGATCGCCGAAACCTGTTGCCGGCTGGTAGGGACGAAAGGGCGAGGTCTCGGCCGACCATGCCGTCTGCGGCCGTTGCGCGTGTGGCTGAAAACCGGGGCGGAAGGAGCGCAGCATATCGCTTGCCCCGGTCGTTGCCGCCCGGCTGCCGTCGCGCGCCAAGGCCTCGCGGATGGCGCCGACGATCAGGCCGCGTACCAGGCCGGGGTCGCGGAACCGCACGTCGGATTTTGCCGGATGCACGTTGACGTCGACGAGCGCCGGATCGA
This sequence comes from Rhizobium sp. NZLR1, assembly GCF_017357385.1. Taxonomy (NCBI): domain Bacteria; kingdom Pseudomonadati; phylum Pseudomonadota; class Alphaproteobacteria; order Hyphomicrobiales; family Rhizobiaceae; genus Rhizobium; species Rhizobium sp. NZLR1. Next base: position 943,738 of record NZ_CP071632.1, read on the forward strand.
GTGTGATTGACAGCACCGCCACCGGATGGCGCCCAGACGGGATCGTCTCGGCATAGGCGCCGCGGATCGCCGAGAGGATCAGCTTATCCTGCACCGGCCGGCCGTTGACGAAGGCGTATTGATGGGCGGAGTTGCCGCGATTGAAGGTTGGCACGCCGGCAAAACCGGTCAGCGCGATCTCCTCGCGTTCGGCGTCGAGCGCAATGGCGTTGTCGCGGAATTCCTTGCCGAGCACCTGCGCCATACGCGCCAGATGGTCGTCGCCGGTCGCTGGGAATTCCAGCGTCGTGCGGTCCGAGCCTGACAGCACGAAGCGCACAGCCGGGAAGGCGATTGCCATGCGCTTGACGATTTCGGTGATTGCGCCGGCCTCGGCTTTCTCTGTCTTGAGGAATTTGAGCCGGGCGGGCGTCGCGAAGAACAGGTCGCGCACTTCGACGATCGTGCCGGGATTGGCGGCCGCCGGGCGCATATGCGCAATCTTGCCACCGTTGACGGCAATCTCGTGGCCGCCGGCGCTGTCGCGTCTGCGACTGGCGATGCTGAGCCTTGCGACCGAGCCGATCGAGGGCAGTGCCTCGCCGCGGAAGCCGAGCGTGCGGATATCCTCAAGCGTCTCCGATAACTTCGAGGTGCAGTGGCGCCTGACCGCCAGTTCCAGGTCGGCCGCGTCCATGCCCGAGCCGTTGTCGCTGACGCGCAGCAGCGCCTTGCCGCCGCCTGATGTGGCGATCTCGATGCGCGTCGCGCCCGCATCGATCGCGTTTTCGATCAGTTCCTTGGCAGCGCTCGCCGGCCGTTCGATGACTTCGCCGGCGGCGATCTGGTTGATGAGCGTTTCGGAAAGCTGTCTGATGGCCATGGGCTATTTTCGAGGATTCGTGGGCCGGAGGGAAGGGGTTTCGATGGGCTTTCCCAAAGCGTGATCCGGGGGCTCCCTCAAACTTGGGAGGTCGCTAGTGTTAAGCCGGTTTTAACATAAAAATGGCATTTCTATTCATATACCTCCGGAAGCTGTGAAATCGAACAGATGTGGGACGCAATGGAATGAGTGCCGGCTTCGAAAAGGCGGACACATCATCGGAAACCGACGGGATTTCCGCCGAGGCCGATCTGCAGACGGCGCTTTTCGATGTGGTGTGCGACAGCCTTGCGGCAGCCTTCATCATCTACGACAAGAACGATCATCTGATCTTCGCCAGCCGCCAGACGCTGGAATTTTTCCCACTGCCGCCCGAAATGCTGAAGCCCGGGACGCGGCTTCGCGATTTCCTCGGCGCGATGTACGACACCGGCATTCGCCAGCAATATGATGTGAAGCAGCGCGGCTCGCTGAGCCGCGAGGACTGGCTGTCGCAGAAAATCGCCTCGCACTGGCGCGAGCGCTTTGACTCCGTCGAGCGTCACGGGACCGACAGCTGGGTCCGTTTCGTCAAACGCCGGCTGCCGGGCGGTTACGGCGTCACCGTCATTTCCGACATTTCCGAGGACAAGAAGCGCGAAGAGCAATGGCGCTCGGATCTCGAGCGTGTGCAGCTCACCGAGGACATTCTCGACAATCTGCCGTTCCCGCTCTTCGTCAAGGACCGCAACCTCACCTATGTCGCGGTCAATCTCGCCTTCTGCGAGAAATATCAGACCACCGCCGACGAGGTGCTCGGGCGCAAGAGCGCCGATCTTTTTTCAGATGAGATCGCCAAACGCTTCGAGGAAAGCGATCGTCATGTGCTGGAGACCGGCGAGATGTCGATCTCCCGCCAGCGTCAGATCTCCCGCGACGGTATCGAGCGCGACATTGTCAGCCGCAAGCACCGCATCGGCAAGTCGGGCCGCTATTTCCTGGTGTCGACCATGCAGGACCTGCCACGCGACGGCGCCGATCTCGACGAGTTCGGTCGTGCATCGACGATCACCACTTCCAGCAATCAAAGCTATCGTCGGGCCTATGTGCCGGCGCCGAGCGCCGTCGAGCGCCGCGAGCCGGCGGCGATGGAAGCGATCGTTCCGGAGAATTTCTCTGGCCGCAAGGTCCTCGTCGTCACTGCCGACCTCGCCGCCGAGACCGCCGCACTGCGGACGCTGTCGAAATACGGTTTCGAATCCTGCTCGGTCCGCGGCGAGGACGAGGAGGAGCGGTTCCTGGAAATTGCCACCTCCTCCGGGATCTCGCTCGATCTGCTGATCATCGATAATCAGATGGGCATGCGCTGCCTCGAGCTTGCCGAGCAATACGGTATCCCGGCGCTGGTCATGGACGGCTTTCAGATCGCCAACGAGCTCACCTTCCAGATCGCCCGCCATTTCAACCGCAACAGCCGCAATAGTGGCGCCGGTGCGGATACGGATTGGGAGATCAGCATTTCCGACGACGTCGTCGGCCTGCAAGTTCTCGTCGCCGAAGACAATGATATCAACCAGATCGTTTTTTCGCAGATCCTCGAAGGCCTTGGTTATCGCCATATGATCGCGGCAACCGGCGACGAGGTCGTGCGCTTGTGGGCCGAGCACCGGCCGCAGATCGTGCTGATGGATATTTCCCTGCCGGGCTTCAACGGCTTCGAGGCCGCCCGCCTTATCCGGCAGATGGAGGAAACCGGCAGCGGAACCCGCACCCCGATCGTCGGCGTGCTTACCCAGGCCTTCGAACGAGACCGTGCCGAATGCGCCAAATCAGGCATGGACGATGTCATCATGAAACCCGTCAGCCCTGACATGCTCGAGGCTGTATTTCAGAGATACCTGATGGAAGAGGCCGTGCGAGCGCGAGGCTAGCCGTAAATAGCTGTCAACCCCTGGATTTCGGAGGGTCCAAGCGGCAAGGGCTGCTGATTTACTATCGAATTGTTAAGACATGCCGGTCATTCTCTGCGTGGCGCGGGAAAGCTCGGGTGGATAATGAAATCGGCGGAAATGGCCTTCTCGACCGTCGGTCAGAATGGGCTTCAGGCGATGGCCTATAGCGATCCGCTGACCGGATTGGGAAACCGCAATCGCATGCGGGACAAGGTCTTGCAGATCTCTTCGGAGCGCGCCAGCGATCCGGCCCCCTTCACCATCGGCATCGCCAATCTCGACAGTTTCAAACCGATCAACGATCTCTTCGGCTCGACAGCCGGCGATGAAATCCTGTGCCAGGTCGCCCATCGCCTGAGGGCCTGTATTCCTGATGGCGCGCTGGTTACCCGCCATGACGGAGATGAATTCGCTTTCGTGTTGCCGCTGATTTTCGAACGGGCGAGTGCCGAGAAATTCGGCCAGATGATCCGCGAGGTGCTGTCGGCCCCCTATGACCTCGGCGACCGCAACGTCCGTCTCTCCGCCTCCCTCGGCTTTGCCATCTACCCGTTCGCCGGAGAAGATTGCGAGGAACTGCTGAAGAGCGCCGAAACCGCACTCTACCGTTCCAAGCGCCGCGGCCGCGGCCAGGTCACCGTTTATTCGCGCGAGATCGCGCAGGAAATGAAGCGCGCAACGCAGCTGGAGCAGGCGCTCAGAAACGCCATCATCACCGACGTGATCGACGTGCATTTCCAGCCGATCGTCTCGCTCTCCAACAATCAGGTCGTCGGCTTCGAAGCGCTCGCCCGCTGGAACGATCCGGATCTCGGCTTCGTCTCGCCCGGCGTCTTCGTGCCGCTGGCCGAAGAGCGCGGCTTCATCGATGCGCTGTCGGAGGCGCTGCTGCGCAAAGCCGCCGAAGCGGCCCTTTCCTGGCCGCGCGAACTCTTCCTGTCGTTCAATCTCTCCTCGGCCCAGCTGATGGACCCGGGCACGAGCAGCAGCGTCCTGTCGATCCTCGGCCGCGTCGGTTTCGATCCGCATCGCCTCGAGCTGGAGATCACCGAGACCGCGGTCATGAGCTCTGCCGACACCGCCCACCGCATTATTGCCGATTTGCGCGCCGCCGGGGTGCGGATTTCGCTGGACGATTTCGGCACCGGCCAGTCGAGTCTCGGGCGCCTGCGCGACTTCATCTTCGACAAGATCAAGATCGATCGTGCCTTCGTGTCCCGCATCAACTCCGACCGCGCCTCCGAACACATCATCAAAGCGATCCTGACCATGTGCGAGGGCTTGGACCTGGAAGTCGTGGCGGAGGGCATCGAGGATTATGCCGAGGCGGTGAAGCTACGCACGCTCGGTTGCGGCATGGGCCAGGGCTACCATTTCGGCCGTCCGGCCGACGGTATCGCCACGCTACGCTTCCTGCACGAGAACTATTACGATCCGGCAATAGTGGAGCGTGTCAGCGCCTAACATCGTGATGTCGGCTCTGCCCCCGGATGTATAATGCACGATCGCGTTGGATTCCGACTCCGGCTTGGCAGAAAAATGGGAAGCCGTGAGTGACACCCAATAGCAGTTCTCTTTACGTCTCGGCGTCAACATCAGCGGAACAGCTGCTACCGGTTCGGTCTCGTGCGTTCTATTTCGACGAGAGCATCATGCAGTGCATCGAGTAGCACATCTGCATTCTCGCAGGTGAAAGGGAGCGGTGGCCGAATTTTGAGAACGTTACCATTTAGTCCTGAGGCACTTATCAATACACGCCGATCACGGAGCCCATTAACAACCTTCAGCGCCAGGAGGCTATCTGGCTCGCGGCTGTCCTGATTTCCTACAAACTCCAACCCGAGAAACAACCCACTGCCTCGTACATCTCCAATCGAAGTGAACGTCGCTTTCAAGCTGTTCATTCCTGCGAGCAGGTAGTCCCCTGTCTTGCGCGCGTTATGCATGAGATTTTCGTTCTTGATAACGTCAAGTACAGCCGAGGCAGCGGCCAAAGAAACGTTGTTGGCCCCAAATGTGTTGAAGTAACGTATATCCTGGCCGAAGCACTCCTGGATGTCCGACTTCATAATGGCCGCTGCGATTGGCATTCCGTTACCCATCGCCTTGCCGATTACTGCAATGTCCGGGACGACTTCGTGACGCGCAAAACCCCACATGTTTGAGCCCACTCGCCCGAAGCCGGGCTGCACCTCGTCAGCGATATAAAGTACGCCAGCTTTGTTTAGCACATCAACGACAGGTTTGAGGAAACCGGGCGGATCGGCAAAAACGCCATCCGTGGAAAAGACGCTATCGGCGATAAAGGCCGCTGGCGTGATACCCCGGCGGCGCATGTGGCCAATCGCTTTAGCGACGTCCTGCGCCAATGCCGCGCCAACATCACGACCATTGGCGCGATAGGTGTCCGGCGCCGGCACCGTGAGCACATGCTGGCCAAGGGGTACACTATCCCCAAGCAACGGCGAGATTTCCGCCGCCGAAGCCGTAACGCCATGATAGGCGTTCTCCGTAATGATGATGCCGGTGCCACCTGTATAATAGCGTGCCAACCGGAGGGCTAGATCGACCGCCTCGCTTCCGGTGCAGGTGTACATCACACGGTCCAGGTCTGCCGGAAACGTCGCCAAAAGCCTTTCAGAGTAGGAGAGGATTTGGTCGTTCAGATAACGTGTATGAGTATTGAGTTGCGATGCCTGGTGACTTATTGCGTCCACGACGTGCGGGTGGCAATGACCAACCGACGGCACGTTATTATAGGCGTCGAGATAGGTTTCTCCGTCCGGTCCATACAGCCATACGCCTTTGGCCTTTGTGATATGGACCGGATTTTCATAAAAGAGCCGATACGACGATCCGAGTAACATCTGCCGGCGCTCGATCATCTTTCGCTCTCGGTCCGGCAGGCTACCGAGCCGAGCGGCGTCGAAGCCGTTAACCATAGCCGCACTCGGCTTGGTGGAAACGGGTCTTTTCATTCTCTTGATCCTTGTCGATTGGCCGCGCGCAGTCTTTCACTAGCGACAGTCCTCGGAATTGCATCAAGACGCGCCAGTTGGGCCCAAACGCTGGCGCTTTGGGTTGTAAAGCGTTGAGCATGCTCGGGAAACAGCCGCGCGCGCCACTTCGGAATGCAAAGCCGCATCACTAACCGCATGACCGCTACCGTGTAGACAAGGTCGACTTCAGTGTCGGACAGGAAACATTCTCTGCGATACCCCCTGATAAGATCGCATATCGCCTCTACCGGATCGGGTTCATCCCCGATCTGGTAAGCAGCAGCGACGCCGAAGTCGAAAAGCGTGGGCGCGTGCACCATGTCACCAAAATCGATGATGCCAGTGATTGTATCGGGCGTCGTCGTATCGACAAGAATGTTTTCCATATTAAAGTCGTTGTGGATTACCTGTGCCTGTAACGAGTCCATGACCGGCACAATCATCGTCTCGAACTCATCGATCGCATTTTCGAGGCGTTTCCGCTGATGTATATCAGCAAACGTCGGCAGGACTTCGCGCATCCCTATCGCATGTTTCAAATCCCAGGTGATACGGTGGGAGGCAGCCTCATGTGAAAAGCTCTTCAAGGCCTTTTGCAAACGTCCGAGCAGCGCGCCAACCCGCCGGCGCTGTAGAGGAGACTGTGGCGCGGTCCGTTGTGCAACGCCGGGCGCGAAGGTGACCATGCGCACACCGCGTTCGTTGCCGTCGTCCGTCACAAAGCGAAAATCCGCGGCACCGTCACGTGTGCGGACGACACGCTGGGAAGGAATTCCGGGGTCCACTCCCTCCACATGTAAAAGCGCCATGCTATGCATGGAGGTGACGAGAGGATCCTCTGCAGGGTTGAGGATTTTCAAAAGATAGGCAGTGCCGTCCTCAAGCATCAGGCGGTAATTGCTGTCCTTTTCACCCCACAGCCATTCCGCGCGGCCAGAGAGGCCGTAATGGTCGCGAGCAAGTTGTTGAGCTTGATGGCGCGGCACGGGGATGGAAGCAGTTTCCAGTTCGGCACCGAGCACACCTGTTTTTGAAATTTTTTTCAACGCGGACCCTATTCTGTTCCTGGTGCGGCGTCTGGCCGATACGGTGCTTTCAGCAATGTCGAAACACCGCAGTCGGGCGCCTGGCGACTATCCCCTCGCCAAAAACCAACTCAACAACTCCGGATCGTACATCTCACCGCCTAAAGCGTTCGACAAGCGTCTCCGCGGTCGTCCAGATTGAGAATCTCCGGACTGCGCCATCCTCTGAACCAAATCTCAACCCGGTTCAAAATGCCGATTAGGACCATTGCGTGTTGTAGTCAACATTGTATACATAATCGTATTCTGCTTGATCGAGCAAGAGGGAAAAAGTTATCATGACGCTCGCCGGCCCGGTTAATCGTCGCGTGCCTCGCCGCCCGCAGCCCCGACGTCGAGATGGTGACAAGCGGAAACCCCACTGCTAGCACATGCTCTCCTGGCTGAGGGAATTGCCGAAAATGCCCCCGATATCGACGCGATACTGCTAACGGGCTGCTGGTTCCCCCGCCATCGTGGTGGCCCATGTACATAGCCGCGCACGAGAACGAGCAGGATCTAGGATGAGATGGGTCGGGAGGACCATCAGGTTCTTGTTTGATTGAGCCTAATAATCTGTAGTCGTCATAAACTTGCTGCAACGCAGGGCGCCCCCCGACCCCTTCCAGGATCGATGAGGTTAATCAAGCTATGACAACACTCGTAACCATTCCGAGGATCATGTCCGATGCTCGTACTTGGCGCGCCGTCGCGGAAGCGAAGATCACTTATCCTCTCGCGCTTCAAACGAGGAGATTGCCAAACTTTTCACAGATGCCGAGGTTTCGGTTATCGAAGATGCAGGCCATCTCCTGCCCTTTGAACAGCCACAAGAACTTACTGTTGCTATTCTCCAATGGTTTGTCCGAAAGAAAATCGAGCTGATTTTGAAAAGCCAAGGTGCGAGGTGCGAAACACTTGCGCTGTCAGCGCGAAGTGAACGCGCAAATGCACTTGCCGAAGAACCAATAAGCGCGTCCCGGCAACATCGGATTGAGGGTGGTCCAATGTCGCACGCCTTGATGGGATCCGGACCGGAGGGGACGAGTTCGCTAAAGAGCATGATGCCGAAAAGTGTGAGCGGTTTTTGGGCGACATCATGCTCTAACTCTCTAGTTTAGAACAGGATTCTGATTATTGGCCGACCGACCCTAAAATCTGAATCCTGTTCTAAGCGATGGCACAGCAAAAAAAACGATGGCGCCCATAGGAGCACCATCGCCTACGCTATACGACCCTCGCGGGTACTTGGGCCAAGTAGTGTATTTGGCCCGAGTTTAGTTGGCCCTGGCTCACTTGGCGGTCGTCGAGCCGGTGGCCGTGGTATCGGTACCGGTCGCCGCCGGGGCCTTTTCAGCTGACTGCATGGCCAGCGTCTTGAACTCAGGTGCGGCCTTCAGCGATTCAGCCGTTTCGCTAGTCGTCAGCTTGACGCTGCCGTCCTGGGTGTTCTGAGCGACGGTGATTTTTTCCATCGGCACGGCGACATTCTTTTCGCCGATGCCGAGGAAGCCGCCGACGCCGATGATCGCCGCAACGAAGCCGCCGTCCTTCTTGAGGATCAGATCGTTGACGCTGCCGATGCTTTCATTTTTGCCGTTATAGACCGACTGGCCGATATAGGTGTTGGCGCTGACCTGGTCCGGAGCCTGCTCCGTGATATAACCGGCCTGAGCCGTGTCTGCCGTCGGTGCTGCGGCAGGAGCCTGTGCGGCATCGCCTGCGGGCTTGGTGACATCAGGGGTGATCGGCGGCTTCGGGGCTGTCGGATCGGCAGGCGCTGCCTGCGTCGGAGCGGCTGGATCCGCCGGTTGCGGGGCCGCCTGCGAGAATGCCGCCGGTGCGAAAGCCGTGGCAAACAGTGCGCCAGCGGCAACGGTCGTCAAGAGTTTGCGTGTCATTTCGAACCTACCTTCATTTTTCCTGGAGTAGTCGCTGACCCGGCAATATCTGTGTCATTGCCGCGCCGGTTCGAAGGTAAAATGACTGGTGCGCCGATTGGTTCCGGTTGAAAACACGGAAAATTTCTCGATTTTCACGGAACATTTCTCAAGAGGCGGCAGCCGAAATGAGAAAAGGCGCCCCGGTCGGGAGCGCCTCTGGCAAGCAAATTCAGATGATCCGATGTTCAGATCACATAGACCGGATCGAACACGCCTTTGACGTCGATGCCGAGTTCCAGCAGCGCGCCGGCGCTGGGCTGCGCAGAACGGGCATCCTCGTCCAGCCCCTCCCAGGCGGTCGTTACCGCCAGCCGATCGGCGTTGACGCCGATGAAGGCAGGGCAAGAGGGCTGGACGGCGGGAACCTTGTAGCGCGAGATGCGCAGGCCATCGGGATTGTAACGGTCGACGACGCCGGCGCCCCAGCGCGAATTCCAGATATACCCGTCGGCATCGACCACCGAGCCGTCGATATCGCCGGGCTCGTTGGCGCTGTCGACCAGTACGATCGGTTCGCCCGAGGGCAGGCCGGTCTGCGGATCGACCATGACGCGCATCAGCCGGTTGAGGCGCGAATCCGTATAATAGCCGATCGTGCCGTCAGGCGAGAAGCAGATCGAATTCGGGATGCTGATGCCGTTGAAGATCTTCGTCACCTTGCCGCTAGCGACATGATAGATGGCGCCGGCCTGGTTTTCCGCCCGCTTGCTCATCGTGCCGATCCAGAGCGCACCGGAGGGATGGGTGCGGCCGTCGTTCGAACGGTTTTCCGGCCTGTCGTTTTCGAGCGCAGCGTAGAAGGTGAGGCCGCCGCTGGCCACATCGCGGACGAAAAGCCCTTCTTCGGTCGCGATCAGCTGCCGTCCGGCGTCGATACGGGCAAGCACGCTGGCCATGGCAGGCAGCGGATGCACCTTTTTCGCGCTCGTCGAAAGATTGAGCTCGTGCAGTTCCTTGCCGAGGATGTTGAACCACCAGACGGTATTGCTGTCCGGATCATAGGTCGGGCCTTCGCCGAGAACGGAATTGGTGTTGCAAAGGGTCTTGCCCTCGAACTCGTAGATATCGGTCATACGTTCACGCTCCAATGGCTGCATCATAGGCGTAAATGGTCGCCTTGGCGCGCTCGGCAACCTCTGCCGCGGTCATTCCCGGCTTGTAGAGGCTGGTGCCGAGGCCGAAGGAGAAGATGCCAGCCTTGGTGTAATCGCCGAAATTCTTGTCCGATACGCCGCCGACGGCGGCAATCACCAGTTCCGGCGGCAGGATGGCCCGGATCGCCGTGATGCCGGATGGACCGAGCACGCTGGCCGGAAAGAATTTGAGACCGGTGGCGCCGGCGCGCGCGGCGGCCAGCGCCTCGGTCGGCGTAAACACACCCGGCATCGTCACCATGCCGTAGTCGCGGGCCCGGATGATCACCTCGGGCTCGACATTCGGTGTGACCAGCAGCTTACCGCCGGCGGCATACAGGCTGTCGACCGCCTCGACCGTCAGCACCGTGCCGGCGCCGATCAGCACCTCGGCCGGCGCCATCTTCGCGGCGATCTCGATGGATTTGAACGGCTCCGGCGAGTTGAGCGGGATCTCGATCGCCGTCAAGCCATTATCGATCAAGGCGCCGACGATGCTCTCGATCTCGTCAGGCCGGATGCCGCGAAGGATGGCGATCAGCGGGCGCTTCATGTCGGGGAAGGGGATACGGTTCATCGTGTCAGCTTTCTCAATTCGGCCAGATGGTTTCGGCAGCGGCCGAAAGCCCGCGGCGCACGGCGGCGTCCGCATCGATGGCGGTGAAGGTAAGGGAGAGTGTTCTGAACGCCTGTTCGTAGAGCGCCTGCAGGCGTCCGGAAGCGACGAGGGTGATGTCTGAGTTGGCGGCATCCTGCAGCGCGCCGGCGATTTCGAGACCGATCAGCGTGCCGGAAAGCCGGGCTTGCGCGGCAGCGGCAGATATGCCGTGCAGAAGCTGGCCCGAGCGGGCGGTAAACAGCAGGTTGGAGGCAAGTGCTGGACGCTGGAAGGCCGCCGATACCGCCGCCTCGAAGGCCGCCGTGTCCGCCGGCTGCTCTCCCGCACCGGCAACCGCATGCGAAAGGATCGTGTGTTTGCTGATGACGTCGAACAGCTCGCCGGTCATGAAGGTCGAAAAGCCGGTGACCTTGCTATCCCTGACATGCACCCATTTCGAATGGGTGCCGGGCATGCAGACCGCCTGCGCGCCCGAGCTTGCGGTATCGAGTGCGCCGAGAAGCTGGGTTTCCTCGCCGCGCATGACGTCGGGCGTCGCCTTATCCCGCTGGGCAAGGCCCGGCAGGATGCGGACGTCGCGGCTTTCGCCAGGCACGGAGACTGCCGCGGTCAGGATCGAGGTGAGCGGGGCCGGCACGTCGATATAACCGGCCTCGACCCAGCCCTGCCGGGCGCCGGCCATGCCGCAGACGATCACCGGCAGGTTTTCCGGCGCCTCGACGGCGGTGAGATGGCCTGATAGCACGGCTGAAAAGCCGGTTTTTACAGCGCTCGTCATGCCTTCGCCGCTTCGGCGCTCGGCAAGGATGCTGCCGTCCCTGGCGATCAGCCAGAGCCGGAAACTGCTGGTGCCCCAGTCCACCGCGACATAAGCGGGATTTGCCATTACAGAACGCCTCCATCGACAATCAGGGACTGGGCGGTCATTCCCGCAGCACAGTCGGATGCAAGAAACAGGCAGGGGCCGACGATCGCGTCGGCCTGGAGGGGTATTTTCAGGCACTGCTGCTCGACGGAGCGCGCAATGCTCTCCTCCGTCAGCCAGAGCTGCATCTGCCGTTCGGTGACGACCATGCCGGGCAGGATGCAGTTGACCCGGATGTTCTCCGGCCCGAGCCTGCCCGCCATGCTCTTTGTCAGCCCGACGACCGCAGCCTTCGCCGCCGCGTAGGAGGGAAAGCCGCCCATGTTCAGTTTGAAGGCGATCGACGACATATTGATGATCGCCCCACCGCCGGCCGCCCGCATCGACGGCGCCACCGCCTGCGAGGCGAAGAATACATGCCGCAAGTTGACCGCCTGGTTGTTGTCCCAATAGGCCTCGGTTACCGCGTCGAAATCATGACGGTCGTCCCACGCGGCATTGTTGACCAGCACCCGGATCGGCCCTGAACTTGCGACGACGGTGTCGACCGTGCGCCGGATCGCCTCGATGTCGCGCAGGTCGGCATGGTAGAAGGAGACCGGATGGGTCGTCTCCCGCGATAGCCGTTCGGCGAGCTCGCGGCCTGCCGCCTCGGCGATGTCGATGAACGCGACCTTGGCGCCTTGGCGGGCGAAACCTTCGACGATCGCAGCACCTATGCCCGATCCGCCGCCGGTCACCAGCACGGCTCGTTCTTTGAACTCGGGAAATTGTGCTGCTGGCATCATGGTCACCGTCTCCTCCCGAGTTTGCCGCCGTTCCATTATTTGGAACTTAATTTGACTATATGGAATTATCGGTTTACGCTGGCCTTTCTGTCAAGGGTGGATGAGGCGATGAATTCAAACGGCGAGAGCGCAGCACGGGCACGCGAGACCGGCACGCTCGGCAAACTGATGGTTCTGCTCGATCTCGTCACCCATGCGGATGCGCCGCTGCGTTTCACCGATATCCTGGCCCTTGCCGGCCAGCCGCGCGGCACATTGCATCGCCAACTGAGCCATCTGCTGGAGGAAGGCCTGCTTGAACTTGATGGCGACGGCCGTTATGCGCCCGGCCTGCGCCTGCTCGACTTCGCCGCGCGCAGCTGGGCGCGCAACGAATTCCGGCTGATTGCCGAGCCGCACCTTTCCGATCTGCAGCAGGCGACCGGTGAGACGGTGCATCTCGGTGTCCTCAGGGGTCAGTCGATCATCTATCTCGATAAGGTCGACGGCCGTCAGCCGGTGCGCATGTATTCGCAGATCGGCAATGCCTCGCCCTGCTACTGCACCGGTGTCGGCAAGGCCGCGCTTTCGCTGCTTCCGGCCGAAAGCCTCGTCGATCTCCTCACCGGCCTGAGCTTCACCAGCTTTACCGCCTCGACCCATGTCTCAGCCGAAACGCTGCTGGCCGAAATCCGCGAGATTGCCGACCAGGGCTATGCTTTCGACCGCGAGGAGCATGAAGCCGGCATCCGCTGCGTTGCCGCACCCGTCTGGTCGCAGGACCGAACCTTTGTCGGCGGCATTTCGATCACCGGCCCGGCCTACCGCTTGTCGATGGAACTTCTGCGTCAATGGGCCGTTCCGGTTCAGTTGGCGGCTGGGAGGATCATGGAAGACATGCGCATCCGGCTCGGCCCCCGCCGCTAGAGCACGATGCCGAAAAGTGTGAGCGGTATTCGGACGACATCATGTTGGAGTGAAGAATAAATTGCCCTCCGCCCCTTGCCGAATGCGATCTGAGAGCATGCTTATGATGAGGGCGATATTGAGATTTGCCGGCGAATCACGACAACTGCAAATAGTCTGCGAAATCGATTAACCACTTGCCGGCCGAACGCTGCATGCCGAGGCCGATTCCGTTTGATCCAAGCGATCGTCATTCTCCGATGCAATCGAACCGGCCGCAGCGCCGAAGATGAAGAAATGTGATGGCACCCTTGTCGCAAACATCCCCGGAAGACGACGACTACATCAACGAAATAGCCGGCCTGAAGACCCAGTTTGATATTTTCCGGTTCCTGAAACGCGTGACCGAAGCCTATCGCAGCCGCGCCTTCATGGTTCTCAATCTGCCGCCGATCACATCCCTGGATATCCAGGGCAGCACCGTCATCACCAGCTGGCCGGCCGAGTTTCTGGCCCTTTACGACCAGGAGGGCCTGTTGGTGAACAGCCCGGTTCTGAGACGCCTCAGAACATCGGCGCGGCCTTTCTCCTACGACATGTCGCGCCAGAACTGGTCGCGGGACGACGGCAAGTCCGGCCTCGTCACCACGCTGTTCGAACGGTTCAGGATGATGCGCGGCGCCTATTTTCCGACGCATGAGCCATCCGGCCTGCGCGGCGCCATCTCTTTCACCGGCGACCGCGAGCCTTTCAGCCCGGCGGAGATGCGTGAACTCTGCTACATCTCTATCCATGTCTACGACAGGCTCGCCGAGATCCGTAACCTCGATACGCGCATGACGGACACGCTGACCGACCGGGAAATCGACTGCCTCAACTGGACGGCGGCGGGCAAGACCAGTGCGGAAATCGCCGAAATCCTCACTCTCTCCGAGCACACAGTCAATCACTACCTCAACCGCGCCACCAAGAAGCTCGACACGGTCAACCGGACCCAGGCGGTTGCCAAGGCGCTGCGCATCGGCCTGATCAAATAAGTTGCAAAAAGCACGGCATGGTTTCGCCGACGCCCAGCGCTTGGGCATTTCCTTGCCGTTGTCGCCGTCTTCAGGCCGCTTTTGTGCCATTTCCGCCCGATTTCCGTCTGGCACGCTTTCTGCATCTCTTTTGCCAAAGGCCCAGAGGGGACTTGGACCAGCGCCAGCAAATGGCGTGGCCGACACGCCGCTGCCCGACGCCGATGCCGCTTTTCCTAGCCTTCGGTGTCGGCGGCGGTTGTTGCGTTTTGGCACCGCTTGCATCGCAGCTTGTGGTGATCTGGCCTTTCCCCTTCGTTTTTTTCTGGCCTTTTTGTCGGCTTGCGCTAGTTCGCCCCGGATTGCGCCGGTTCTCGGGGAGACCGTTGCGGCCATCAGGGCGAAAGCCCGGCGGACTTGATGGCCGCAACGGATCGCCGATTCTCCCCGCGCTTTTTTTGCTGGCCGGCAAATCGATTTTCCCTGCGATGATTTTGTTTGGCGAAGGCGTCCGCCTCCACTATCTGTGATCGAGAAGAAGCAGTGAGGGTGGAATGACCGACGTCACCAAGGAACAGGTTCTCGAAACGCTGAAGACCGTGCGTGGACCGGATCTCGAGCACGATATCGTCGAGCTCGGCATGGTTTCCGACGTCTTCATCTCCGACGGCAAGGTCTATTTCTCCATCACCGTTCCGGCTGATCGCGCCAAGGAGCTGGAGCCTATGCGGCTCGCCGCTGAGCGCGTCGTCAAAGCAATGCCGGGTGTCAAGGGCGCGCTCGTCACACTGACCGCCGATAAGAAGGCCGCCGCCGCCGCTCCGGCTGCCCGCCCAGTACCGAACCCGCCGCACGGCCATGATCATCAACATGATCACCAACATGAACACCGGGGCCACGCCCATGCCCCGCAACAGCCGCCGCGGGCCGGCAAGATCGGCGTTCCCGGCATCGGCGCCATCATCGCCGTCGCCTCGGGTAAAGGGGGAGTTGGCAAGTCGACCACCGCCGTCAACCTGGCGCTCGGGCTGCTTGCCAATGGCCTCCGTGTCGGCATTCTCGATGCCGATATCTACGGTCCCTCGATGCCGCGGCTCTTAAAAATATCCGGCCGTCCGACGCAGATCGACGGCCGCATCATCAATCCGATGGAGAATTACGGCCTCAAGGTCATGTCGATGGGTTTCCTCGTCGACGAGGAGACGGCCATGATCTGGCGTGGCCCGATGGTCCAGTCGGCACTGCTGCAGATGCTGCGCGAAGTCGCCTGGGGTGAACTCGACGTGCTCGTTGTCGACATGCCGCCCGGCACCGGCGACGCGCAGCTGACCATGGCCCAGCAGGTGCCGCTTGCCGGTGCCGTCATCGTCTCCACGCCGCAGGATCTGGCGTTGATCGATGCCCGCAAGGGCCTCAACATGTTCCGCAAGGTCGAGGTGCCTGTGCTCGGCATCGTCGAAAACATGAGCTATTTCATCGCGCCCGATACCGGCACCCGCTACGACATCTTCGGCCATGGCGGGGCCCGCAAGGAGGCCGAGCGCATCGGCGTGCCCTTCCTCGGCGAAGTGCCGCTGACGATGAACATCCGTGAAACCTCCGACGCCGGCACGCCGCTCGTCGCCTCCGAGCCGAATGGCGTCGTCGCCGGCATCTATCGCGGCATCGCCACCAAGGTCTGGGAACAGGTCAGTGGCCAGCCGCAGCGTCCTGCTCCGGCGATCGTCTTCGAATAAGCCTCGTCCATCAAAAAGTGTGCAGCAGCTCGAGGCGCGCGCAAAACAGAGACTTTCGAACCTCGAATCACCGCGGCGGATACCCGAAATTGCGAGGGAAACGTGGTGAAAAGCCGCGGATCACGGAAGATGTCTTGATTATTGCATGGCTTTGCTTCATATGCCGCGGCGCCATGATGGCGTTTGCTGCAGATGCTCAATGACGGCCATCTTCGTTTTCGAAGGGTCGCCTCGCCTGCAAGTTCGGAGTTGTCTTGTCGATCGAAGGATTGGTAGCTGCGATGCGGTGGAGCACAATGCGCATGCTGGCCGTTGAGGTTGCATGCAGCCGGAGTTGTATGAACTTTCTTGATCCGCTGTCGCTTCGAGCGACGCACACGAGCGACCGTCGCGTTGCCGCGCTGGCGGCCGCATGGAAAGGCTTTCGATGAAAAGCGCAATGGCCGCGAAGCGTCGTGAGCATCGGAGAGGCTGCCGGTGATCACCGCTTACTGTTCCAATTGCACGTCGGTCGAGATCCGCGATCTGTCGCATGCCACATCCTTTCCTGGGGATGTCGTATGGATCGACATGATCGAGCCGACCCGCGACGAGGAACTCTATGTCGAGAAGGTTCTCGGCATTGAGGTTCCGACCCGTGACGACCTCAAGGATATCGAGCCTTCCGCCCGCCTCTATGTCGAAAACGATGCCGTCTTCATGACCGGCTCGCTTCTCTGGAAGGCTGATACCGAGGCCCCGACGCTGACCGATGTCGCCTTCATCCTGGCCGGAAACCGGCTGGTCACCATCCGCTACGCCCATCCAAAATCCTTTGCGCTGTTCATCGCCGCCCTTCACCGGCTGCCGGAAAACTGGCGCAGCGGTGCTGCCCTTCTCGCCAAGCTGTTGGAGACGATCGTCGACCGCACCGCCGAAATCCTCGAGGTTTCGATCTTGCGCCTCGACATCCTGTCGATGCATGTCTTCGGCGACCGGGCGAAGAAAACGCGCAAGCCCTCGAACTACCTCGAGGAGAAGTTGCGGGATATCGCCGGCCATCACCGGATGATCAGCAAGGTGCGCGACAGCCTCGGTTCGCTTTCCCGCCTGCTTACCTTCTTTCACACGATCCCGGCGATCCAGCAGGACCGTGAGGCGAAGGAGCTCTGCCGCACCGTCTCGCGCGATATCCAGTCGCTGTCGGAGCATGCCTCCTTCGTCGCAGGCAACATCACCTTCCTGCTCGACGCGTCGCTCGGTCTGATCAACATCGAGCAGAATTCGATCATCAAGATTTTCTCGATCGCCTCGGTGGTGTTCTTGCCGCCGACATTGGTCGCCTCCGTCTATGGAATGAATTTTCAGGTCATGCCGGAGCTGGCCTGGGCCGCGGGTTATCCCTATTCGCTGGCTCTGATGGTGGTCTCCGCCGTCATCCCCTTTTTCTTTTTTCGCTGGAAAGGCTGGCTCTGAGGAGCCTGTTGCAACTTCATGTCTGAAGAGAGCCATCCGAACGAATCCCAGATGACGCCGAAAAAGCTGTTCTATCTGACGCTGGGTTCCGTCGGCGTCGTCTATGGCGATATCGGCACCAGCCCGCTCTATGCCTTTCGCGAGGCGCTGAAGCCCGTGGCCCATGACGGCCTCACCCGCTTCGAGGTCATCAGCCTGATTTCGCTGATGATCTGGGCGCTGACGATCATCGTCACCATCAAATATGTGCTCTTCCTGCTGCGCGCCGACAACGAGGGGGAGGGCGGCACGCTGTCGCTGCTTGCCCTTCTGATGAAGACCGCCAATGGCCATACCGCCATACTGATGCTGCTCGGCCTGATGGGTGCTGCCCTCTTCCTCGGCGATGCGATGATCACGCCGGCGCTTTCGGTGCTTTCGGCCGTCGAAGGCCTGAAGCTCGTCACACCGAGGCTCTCGGAATATATCGTGCCGATCTCGGTGGTGATCCTGGCGCTGCTTTTCGTCGTGCAATCGCGCGGCACCGGTGCCGTCGCCAGGTTCTTCGGCCCGATCACCGCCGTCTGGTTCATCGTCATCGCCGCCGCCGGCATTTCCCATATCTCGGACGATTTCGGCATCCTCGCCGCCTTCAATCCCTATTATGCCGTCAGCTTCCTGCTGCATGAGGGCTTCTACGGTGTCGTCGTGCTTGGCGCCGTCTTCCTGACGGTGACGGGCGCCGAGGCGCTTTATGCCGATCTCGGCCATTTCGGCCGCCGGCCAATTCAATGGGCCTGGTTTGCGCTGGTGTTTCCGTCGCTGACGCTGAACTATCTCGGGCAGGGCGCCCTCGTGCTCGGCAAGCCGGAGACGATGTCCGATCCCTTCTATCTGATGTTTCCGCAATGGGCGCTGCTGCCGGTCGTCATCCTGGCGACCGCCGCGACGATCATTGCCAGCCAGGCCGTCATCACCGGTGCCTTCTCGCTGGTGCGTCAGGGCATTAACCTCGGCTTCCTGCCGCGCATGGAAATCCTCTTCACCTCGGAAACCAATACCGGCCAGATCTTCCTTCCTTCGGTCAATGCCGTGCTGTTCATCGGCGTCATCTTCCTGGTCCTGAGTTTCAAGACGTCGGACGCGCTGGCGACCGCCTATGGCATCTCCGTCACCGGTGCCATGGTCGTCACCTCGATCATGGCCTTCGAATTCGTTCGCGCCCGCTGGAACTGGTCGCTTCCGGTTGCGGTGATCGCGCTCGCGCCGCTGGTCGTGCTCGAATTGATCTTCCTCGGCGCCAACCTTCTGAAGATCCACGACGGCGGCTATATCCCGATCCTGATCGCCACGGCCTTTACCGTCGTCATGTGGACCTGGCGCCGCGGCACCGCGATCCTGATGGAAAAGACCCGCCACACCGATATTCCGCTCGCCTCCTTCGTAAGCTCGATCGAGCGCAAAAGCGACCATTCGCCGGCCCAGGTTCCGGGCACCGCGATCTTCCTGACCAGCGATCCGGAATCGGCCCCCGCCGCCTTGCTGCACAATCTCAAGCACAACCATGTGCTTCACGACCGCAACGTCATCCTGACGATCCGCACCGTCAACAAGCCGCGCGTCCCAAGCCAGGACCGCTACAAGGTCGAGCAGATTTCCGAGCGCTTCTCCCGCGTCGAACTGCTCTTCGGCTTCATGGAATCGCAGAACGTCTCGCAGGCCTTGGCGACGTTGCGCAAGACGGGACTGAAGTTCGATATCATGTCGACCTCCTTCTATCTCGGCCGCCGCAAGCTGGTGCCGGACGCCAAGTCGGGCATGCCTTACTGGCAGGACCGGCTCTACATCGCGCTGGCCAACGCCGCCGCCAACCCCTCCGACTACTTCCGCCTGCCGGCCAACCGCGTGGTGGAACTGGGGTCTCATGTTATAATTTGATGGGTGGGAGCTGTTAGTTTCTCCTGTGGCGAGCCAGGTAGCAAGGCACAAGCGGCGTTCCACAGGCGACGCTTGACGGTGCCACGATTCCCCTTCTCCCCAGCGGGGAGAAGATGCCGGCAGGCAGACGAGGGGGTGAGCGGCAAAGCCGCGAATGCTCGTCGCGCAAGCGAAGGGCAATGAAGGGCGTGCCGTTTGGGCTCCTTGTATCTGCACGTTAGAGATTTTGTGCGATGGAAGCGATTGAGCCTCTGGCCGGGTGGCCACCCGGCCAGAGGCGTGACGAAGTCGCCCGTTCCCCCTCTGGTTACAACCGTGGATGAGCCTGGGATCTTCGTCATCGTCACGTACGACCGAATAGTCGCTTGGTTCCAATCGCACGCACAAGGCAGGTTACCGTGAACAGAGTTATATGTGGAGTGGATGTTTCGAAGGACTGGCTGGATGCGTCTATCCGCCCGTCCGGGACGTTTGAGCGTTTCAGCAATGACGCCACCGGCATCGGCGCGCTGGCCGATCTTTGCCGGGCCGAGAATGTCGAGCTCGTCGTCATGGAGGCTTCCGGCGGTTACGAGCGGACGGCCTTCCTGTTGTTGTGGGAGATGGGGATCGCCTGCGCCTTGGCTAATCCGCGCCATGTGCGCCGGTTTGCCGAAGCCATGGGCTTTCTGGAAAAGACCGACCGCATCGATGCGGCGATGATCGCCCATTATGCCGAAACCAAGCGGCTGGCTGCCCTGCCGCCGCCGAAAGCCGCGCAGATGCGGCTGTCGGCGCTGATGGCGCGGCTGTCCCAGGTCACGAGTGACCTGACCGTCCAGAGGCAGCGCCGCAGTGCGGCCCGCGATCATC
Organism: Rhizobium sp. NZLR1; assembly: GCF_017357385.1. Lineage (NCBI taxonomy): Bacteria > Pseudomonadati > Pseudomonadota > Alphaproteobacteria > Hyphomicrobiales > Rhizobiaceae > Rhizobium > Rhizobium sp. NZLR1. Next base: position 963,803 of record NZ_CP071632.1, read on the forward strand.
AGAGCGTGGCAAGCCTCAACGAGGTGATCGCGCTTCTGGTGCGCCAGAGCCGCACCCTCGAAGGCGAGATTGCCTCGATGATCGATGACGATCCGCTCTGGGCCTGCCTCAACCAGGCCTTTCGCTCGATCAAGGGCGTGGCCAACCGTACCGTTGCCCGGCTGATGGCCGAATTGCCTGAGATCGGCCGGATCTCCAACAAGGCGATCGCCAAGCTGGCCGGCCTTGCGCCGATTGCCAACGACAGCGGCAAACGCAGCGGACATCGGCCGGTGCGCGGCGGGCGCTCCGGACCACGCGCCATTCTGTTCCTGGTTGGCGCCATCGCAGCCCGACACAATCCGCATCTGGCGGCATTCCAGCAAAGGTTGCAAAGCCAGGGCAAACCGAAAATGGTCATCCGCATCGCGCTCGCCCGAAAACTCCTGGTCATTCTCAATGCAAAAGCACGAGATGCGCGAAGAGAATTCGAACATGCAACTTGACAGCCCAGATAGTCGCTCATCCGACCCTTCGGGCCACCTTCTCCCCGCTGGGGAGAAGAGAGAGCAAGCCTGACCTCGGCCATAGCCACATTCCGGTACGGCCCGTTAACCCGACGTCAAGGTTAATGAGAGATTTTCGATGGAATGATCCCGCGTTCCATTGCCGGAGTTGGTTTTGCGTCGAAAGAGCTCTTCCCGTAGCAAGCTGCGTCTTTTCCCCGAGAACTGGGTATCGCCGATGATCTTCGGGCTTGCCTGCTGGCTGATCTTCCCGAGCGTCACGTCCCATGCCGATCTCGCCGCCATGCTTGCCGGCCTCGATCATGAGGGTGGGAACTGGCGCATGGTGCTGACCAATTCGCCGGCCGGTTCCATCCATCAGGCCGAACTTGCCTTCGCCGACCCGACGGTGACAGGCACGATCTCGTCAGGGGCCGGCATGGTGCTTCCCGATGGCCGCAAGGTTGCTTTCACTGCCAAAGACAAGGGCACCGCCAAGGACAAGGGCCACGAGGACACGCCGGACGAGGATCGCGTCAACCGCGCCACCAAGAAGGGCCGCGTCGTCGCCGTCGAGAGGATGCAGCCGCCGAAGGACTTTTCCGCCGGCTCTATCCTCGAGCGCACCAAGATGCTGTTCACCCCGAGCTTCGATCTCAAGGACAGGTCGGCCTTCGTCAAGCCGAAGATCCAGGGCAAAGAAATCGAGATCGCCACATCTTTCTATAAGAAGCTGCCGGTGGTGACCGATGATGGCGTGCCGGCGATGCTTGCAAGCCTCGTCACCAGCGACAAGGCCGATGTGCTTGCCACTGCCTATGGGCCGGCCGCACCCGACTATTCCCGCCAGTCGCCCTTCGATTCCATACTGACCGAGCAGGACAGCGGCCGCTTCGTTCCGGAGATCGGCCCGCGCGACCATGCCTGGGCCGCAAGCATATTGGCGCCGAGCGTCTTTTCCGCCCGCGAACAGCAGTGCCTTGCCTCCGGCATCTATTTCGAGGCGCGTGGGGAATCGGTGAAGGGCCAGGCGGCAGTCGCCCAGGTCATCCTCAACCGCGTCCGCAACCCTTCCTATCCGAAAACCATCTGCGGCGTCGTCTACCAGAACGAAGATTGGCGCAACCGCTGCCAGTTTTCCTTCGCCTGCGACAGCATCAAGGACCGGGTGAACTCGGAATACCACTGGCGGATGGCTCGCGATGTGGCGATGGCGGTGACCGCCGGCAAAATCTGGCTGCCGCAGGTGGGCTCGGCGACTCATTACCATGCCGTCTATGTCAGGCCGAAATGGGCAAAGACCATGGAAAAGGTCGGCCGCATCGGTCTTCACGTCTTCTATCGCACCTATGGCGGCGGCTGGAGCTGAGATAAATCGCCTGCACAAGCTGATTTACCGGGCTCAAAAGCGGATTCTTTCCATCGAATTTAAGCGATCGACCCAAAATCGGTTTATCTCTTTGATTCGATGAAATTATTTTCTCGCTGGACAGAAGCTGTCTACGCCTTGACTATGCTAATCCCTAAAACTATGTTGCGCGCGACTTCAGAACGGGCCGGAAGGGTCTCACCCTTCGCGTCCGGGGTCCGAATGACCGGGGTAGCGGGAGTGCGGGCAACGGGCAAGCGAGGAGAGATCCATGGCGGACGACCGCGAGGAAAGTCTTGAAAAGCGCCGTACGCAACTGGAAGCGAAACTCGCGACCAAGCGTGTCGAGACGGGGAAGGACGAGGCCAGGGAAGCCCGTGCCGAGGTAAGCCGCAAAGGTTATGCCCAGGCGATGAAGCTTTCCAGCGAGTTCATTTCCGCCATCGTCGTCGGTGCCGTCCTTGGCTATGTCTTCGACCGTTTTGTTGGCACGGCGCCTTGGGGGATGATTGTTCTTCTGCTTCTCGGATTCTGTGCCGGCGTTCTGAACGTGCTGCGTTCTGCGGGGGTGGTGGCCCATCCCCTGGACGACGACAAGAAATAGGGACCGGGTTCCGGTCCAGTGCAATGACCCCGCGTCCTGCGGGCCAAAGAGAGAGAACAAGCGGTGTCTAACGATCCGACTCATCAGTTCCTGATCCAGAAGATTGTGCCGATCGAAATCGGCGGAATTGATTTTTCGTTCACCAATGCATCGCTCTTCATGGCCGCTTCCGCTGCCGTTGCCGTCGGCTTCCTTTATTTCGCGACCTCAAACCGTGCCATCGTGCCGGGCCGTTCGCAGTCGGTCGCGGAAATGTCCTATGAATTCATCGCCAACATGCTGAAGGAAGGCGCGGGCAAGCAGGGAATGAAATTCTTCCCGCTGGTCTTCTCGCTCTTCATGTTCGTGCTGACGGCGAACCTGCTTGGCATGTTCCCGTATTTCTTCACGGTGACGAGCCAGATCATCGTGACCTTCGCCCTTGCCCTGCTCGTCATCGGCACCGTCGTCGTCTACGGTTTTTATAAGCACGGCTTCCGCTTCTTCAATCTCTTCGTGCCGCAGGGCGTGCCGGTCGCGCTGTTGCCGCTGGTGGTGACGATTGAAATCATTTCCTTCCTGTCGCGGCCGATTTCACTCTCGGTTCGTCTTTTCGCCAACATGCTCGCTGGTCACATCACGCTCAAAGTGTTCGCAGGCTTCGTCGCCTCGCTTGGAACCCTGGGTGCTCTCGGTGTCGGCGGCGCCGTTCTTCCCCTCATCATGACCGTCGCCCTGACCGGTCTCGAGTTCCTCGTCGCCTTCCTTCAGGCTTACGTCTTCGCGGTGCTGACTTGCATGTACCTCAACGACGCAATCCATCCGGGCGGGCACTAAGGATAACGACATCGACGTCTCGAGGGCGTCAGTCATTCGCCGCAACAACCATTTCAAAGGAGTTCAACATGGAAGCGGAAGCAGCAAAGTACATCGGTGCAGGCCTGGCTTGCTTTGGTATGGCCGGTACGGCTCTCGGCCTCGGCAATATTTTCGGCAGCTACCTCTCCGGCGCACTGCGCAATCCGTCTGCCGCTGACGCCCAGTTCGGCCGTCTGGTATTCGGTTTCGCCGTTACGGAAGCTCTGGGCATCTTCTCGCTGCTCATCGCTCTCCTCCTCCTCTTCGCCGTCTGATATCGGCGAATAGATGGATCACGGCCTGCGACCGCAAGCCGTGATCCTTTGCATTTGCAGTCCACCTGGAGGTGAGAATGTTTTTTGTGACCCCGGCTTACGCTGAAGAAGCACCGGCGGCAGCGACGGGTACGGATGCGCATGCCGCTCCGGCCGCAGGCGAGGTCCATACCGAGACCGGTGTTGCCGAAGGCGGACACGCCCGCGGCCCTTTCCCGCCTTTCGATTCGACGACCTTCGCGTCTCAGCTGCTCTGGCTGGTGATCACGTTCGGCGTCTTCTATTTGCTCATGCAAAAGGTCATCGCGCCGCGCATCGGGGCGATCCTCGATCAGCGTCACACGCGCCTTTCCCAGGATCTGGAAGAAGCAGGCCGCCTGAAGGCGGAAGCCGACGCTGCCGTCCGGACCTATGAAGGTGAACTGGCCGCTGCCCGCGCCAAATCCAACGCGATCGGCGCTGCCGCACGCGATGCCGCCAAGGCCAAGGCCGAAGAGGATCGCCGCGCTGTCGAGGCGAGCCTGTCGGAAAAGATCAAGGCTGCCGAGCTCCGCATCGGCGAGATCAAGGCCAAGGCCTTTGCCGACGTCGGCACCATTGCCGAGGAAACCGCGGCTGCCGTGGTCGATCAGCTGATCGGCGGCACCGTAGCCAAGGCCGATGTTGCCGCTGCCGTCGCGGCGGCCAAGAAGGAGGCTTGATCGATGGAATTTGCCTTTGACGCGACTTTCTTCGCCTTTGTCGGCCTCGTCCTCTTCCTGGCCCTGGTGGTTTATCTGAAGGTTCCGGGCATGATGGCAAGGTCGCTCGACGACCGTGCCGACCAGATTCGCAACGAATTGGCCGAAGCCAAGCGCCTGCGCGAGGAGGCCCAGCACCTGCTCGCCGAATACCAGCGCAAGCGCAAGGAAGCGGAAGCCGAAGCTGCCCACATCGTAGCCGCTGCCGAGCGCGAAGCCGAAATGCTGACCACTGAGGCGAAGATGAAGACGGAAGAATTCGTCGCCAATCGCACGGCGGTTTCCGAGCAGAAGATCAAGCAGGCCGAGGCCGAGGCGATCAAGGCGGTGCGTTCCGCTGCCGTCGATCTCGCAATCGCCGCCGCCGAAACGGTGCTTGCCAAGCAGGCCGACGCCAAGGTCCAGTCCGAACTCTTCGGCAATGCCGTCGGCCAGGTCAAGACGCGGCTCAACTGAGCGCTTCGAAAAGATTGAGATCGAAGGCCGGGCATGTCCCGGCCTTTCTTGTTGGCAGACGTTTTTATCTATCCCAAGCTGTGCGCCACGGCTGTCGGCTTGGCGCCGAAGACTGCTCCTCACCCTAACTCTCTACCAGTAAACGAGGCGAGGGAACGTGCCAAACGCGGCTTTGAGGTTAA